>JBFMFL010000289.1:0-8975 GCA_040752145.1 Gemmatimonadota bacterium | reverse complement strand
GCGAGGAGCTGTCCGAAGACCAGGAACAGGACGGAGACCAGGAGCGCCACGGCGGCCGCCAGCGCCCAGCGGAGGCCGTACAGCGCCAGCGGGCGCACCGGGTGCGACAGGTACAGGTGGGCGTAGCCGCGCCGCCGGTCCGTGGAGACGAAGCCGGCGAGGAGGACGATCATGGCGAGCCCCGCCAGGTAGCTGAGCGTGGCCGAGATCCCCAGCGGCCCCAGCTCCTCCACGGGGAGCACGCCGGCCGCGGCCGCCTCGTGCTGATGGAAGCCGGGCTCCAGCAGGTACAGCACCCACACCAGCAGCAGGAGGAGCAGGAAGCGCGGCGCCCAGTCGCGCAGGGTCACGGGGATCACTTCGCGTCCTCCTCCGCCAGCACCCGGCGGAGCCGCTCCTCCAGCCCCGCGCCCGCCGGGGCCACGGAGCGCAGCCGCGCCCCCCGCCCCAGCAGCGCCGCCAGCCGCCGGCTCAGCTCCGCCTCGTCCGCGGCGCTCACCGTCCATGCCTCCCCCGCCCGCTCGGCGCCCGGGAAGGCCTCGGCCACCGCGGCGGCGGAGGCCGCGCCGTCCGCCAGCTCCAGCCGCCACTCCGCGCCGCGCCGGGGGGCGCGCAGCTCCAGCTCGGCGCGGATGCGCCCGCCCGCCAGCACCGCCACCCGGTCCACGGCCCGCTCCACCTCCGGCAGGTTGTGCGACACCACCAGCAGGACCCGCTCCGGGTCCTCGGCGCGCCACTCCGCCAGCACCTCGCGCAGGCGCGCCACCCACACCGGGTCCAGCCCGTTGAGCGGCTCGTCCAGCAGCAGCAGGCGCCGCGGCCCCACCAGCGCCTGCGCGATCGCCAGCTTCTGGAGGTTGCCCTTGGAGAGCGCGCCCACGCGGCGGCCGGCCAGCCCCTCCAGCCCCAGCAGGGCCAGGACGCGGTCCACCCGGGCGTGCGGGTCGGGCACCTCGCCCAGGGCGGCGAAGGCGGCGAGCGCGCCGCGGGCGGTCCAGCGCGGCGGGATGGCGACCGTCTCGGGGACGTAGCCGACGCCGTGCCGCTCCGCGTACTCGCGCGGCGCCAGCCCGCCCACCGCCACCTCCCCCGAGGTGGGGCGCAGGAAGCCCAGCAGCAGCCGGATCAGCGTGCTCTTGCCGGCGCCGTTGGGGCCCACGATCCCCAGGGCGGTGCCGGGGGCCACCTCCAGCGAGACGCCGTCCAGCGCGCGCACCCTCCCCCCGGCGGCGCGCCAGGGGGGGGCGGAGTACTCCTTGACGACGTCGGCCAGGCGGATCATGCGCCCAAGGTGAGGGCGCGGGCGGTGGGGACGCAAGGGCGCGGGGTACGGATCCTGCGCCGCGGCGCGGGCATGAGCAAGAGCACGGCGTACACCGGGCCGGAGCGCCGCCTGCACCCGCGAAACGGGCGGCTGGAGAGGCTGCGCGGGCTCCTCTTCGGGCTGTTCCGCTGGATCGGCGGGCGGGTCCGCGGCTTCCACGCCGCCGTGGGGGCCTTCCTGGCGATCGGGCTGGTGGTGGCGGTGGGCGCGGTGGCGGGCTTCGCCGCCGTGGCCGACGAGGTGGTGGAGGGGGAGACCCGCGCCTTCGACGTGGCGGTGCTGCGCTGGATGGAGCGGCAGCACACGCCGCAGCTCGACGTGTGGGCCATGGAGGTCACGTCGCTGGGGTCGGGGCTGGTGGTGGCGATGACCGTGGCGGTGTCCAGCGTGTTCCTGTGGGTGACGCGCCACCGCTACTCGGTGGCGCTGCTGTGGACGGCGCTGCTCGGGTCGGGGCTGATCACCCGCACGCTCAAGACCATCTTCGACCGGCCGCGCCCCGACGTGTTCCCCTGGCAGGCCCACTACGTGGACCACGGGTCGTTCCCCTCCGGCCACGCCACCACCTCCATGGTGGTGTACCTGACGCTGGCGTACCTGGTGGGGCGGCTGGCGGATACGCGCCGGCTGCGCGCGCTCACCCTGCTGGTGGCCGCCGTGCTGATCGCGCTGATCGGGATTTCGCGGCTGTACCTGGGGGTGCACTACCCGTCGGACGTGATCGCCGGGTACGCGGTGGGGTTCGCGTGGGCCACCTTCTGCGCCCTGGGGATCGAGGCGGTGAGGTACTTCCGCGGGCGCCGGCCGGGGATGGAGCGGGTGGAGGAGGACCTGGAGGGCGGGCTGGAGGGGCCGGCCGCGGCGGGGTAGCCCGGCCCACTTTCGCCGCCCGCGGCGGCGGTGTTACCATGCCCGCGGCCGCCCCCGACGCCAGACCCGCTTCCCGGAGCCCGCCGTGACCGCGCTTCCCCTGCTGCTCTCCGCCGCCCTGTCGGCGGCGCCCTGCCCGCCCGCCGCCGCCCGCTGCTCGTGCATCCCGCCCCGGCCGCCCGGCGAGGCGCTGGCGCAGGCCGACGCGGTGTTCGCCGGGCGGGTGGTGTCGGTGACGGAGCGGCGCGAGGAGGACCCAGGCCATCCCGGGGGCCCGTACCTGGAGGTGCGGATCGTCCCGGGGAGGCGCTGGAAGGGCGCCGCGGCGGACACGGTGACGGTGAGGACCGCCGACAACAGCGCGGCGTGCGGCTACGCCTTCGAGACGGGCGGGGAGTACCTGGTGTACGCGGCGGGCGAGGACGCGCTGCGCGTGAACCTGTGCTCGCGCACGCGGCCGCTGGCGGACGCGGGGGAGGACCTGGCGGCGCTGGGCGCGCCGGCCGTCACGCGGATCCCGGTGCGCAAGGAGATCCCCTAGCCGGCGTTCCCCTCTGGCCGGCGGCCCCCGGACCCCAGCATCCCGCGCTTCCGGCCCGCTCCGCGTCCTCGCATGATCAAGCTCCGCTCCCGGGGTTTCCGCGCCGGCGCCGTGTCGGCTTCTCGCCGTATCGTATGTGACGGCGGAAACCGGTCGGCGGTTGCGGCGCGGGCCTCGTCTTCTTTCCCTCACCTCCCGGCCGCACGGCCCATGTCCCAGGTCCACTACCGCGAGCACGCGCCGCCCCCCGAGCTTGCAGGCCGGGTGGAGTGCGTGTGGACGCTGCGCTCCCGGGGGCGGCTCCCCGCCGCCGTGCTGAACCGGGTGCTCCCGGACGGGTGCGCCGACGTCATCTTCGACGCGGGCGATCCGCCCCTCCCCGGCGAGGGTCCGCACCACCGGCTGCGCGGCTACGTGGTGGGCGCCATGCTGCGCGCGTCGTCGCTGTGGATGGCGGGCGAGGTGGACCTGCTGGGCGTGCGCTTCCGCCCGGGCGGCGCGGCCGCGTTCCTCCCGCTGCCGCTGGGGGAGGTCACCGACGCCGTGGCGCCGCTGGCGGACGCGTGGGGCCGGGACGCGGCGGAGCTGGAAGCGCGGGTGCTGGAGGCGCCCGGGGCGGAGCGGGTGGGGCTGGTGGTGGCGGCGCTGCGGCGCAGGCTGGGCGCGGGGCGGGCGCCGCACCCCGCCGTGGAGCGCGCCGCGGCGCTGATCGCCCGCTCGCACGGGAGCGTCACGGTGGAGGCGCTCGCGGCGCGGGCGGGGACGGGCCGGCGGCAGCTGGAGCGGCTGTTCGCGGAGCAGGTGGGGCTCACCCCCAAGGCGGCGGCGCGGGTGGCGCGCTTCCGGCGGCTGTGCGGCCTGCTGCGCGCCCGGCCGGGGGCGGCGTGGAGCCGGCTGGCGCTGGAGTGCGGCTACCACGACCAGGCCCACATGATCCGCGAGTTCCGCGGCTTCGCCGGGGTGACACCGGAGGCGTACCGCCGGGAGACCGCGCGTGTCGCATCCGTACAATACACGGCCGCCGCCGGAGCGTAGCTTCCGGGCGTCGGCGGACGTCCCGCCACGAGCCAACCCCGTTCCCGAGTCCTGGACCGATGAAGAAAGTGACTCCCGTGCTATACGTGGAGGAGATCGAGCCCGCGCTCCCCTTCTGGATGGAGCGCCTGGGGTTCGAGAAGACCGCCGAGGTGCCCCACGGCGACCGCCTGGGCTTCGTGATCCTGCAGAAGGGCGGCGTGGAGATCATGTACCAGACCCGCGACAGCGTGCGGGAGGACGTGCCGGCCCTCGGCCCGATGCCGACCGGAGGGAGCATGCTGTTCGTGCAGGTGGACGACCTGGACGCGGTGGAGCGGGCGCTGGAGGGGATCCCGCCGGTGACGCCCCGGCGCATGACGTTCTACGGGTCGGAGGAGCTGATCGTGAGGGAGCCCGCCGGCAACGTGGTCAACTTCGCGCAGTTCCCGGAGTGACCCCAGGGGGCAAAAAGAACCGCGGGGGGGGGGGCGTGGGCCCCCCCCCCCGCGATCCGCATCCGGTTCCCGGCCTACTGCGGCCCCAGGATCCCCGCCGCGCGGGGGAGCTCCCGGACGGCGGCGGCCACCTCCGGGTCCAGCGCCGCGGCCACCCGGTAGTAGCCCGCGGCGCCCCACCTGGCCGCGGCGACGCCCAGCACCAGGGCGCGCTGCAGCCGGGCGTCCGCCTCCGCTCCCGCGGGGACCGGCACCCCCTGCCGGGCCGCGAAGGCGCGGAAGTCCGCCAGCGCTGCGGCCGGGAGGGCGGGGCGGGCGGCGAGCGCCTCGGCGGTGGCAGGCTCGCCGGCGTGGGCCCCCAGGTACCCGCCCACCCACTGGAGCGGCAGGTCCGCCTCGTGGACCCGGGCCAGCCAGAGCGGCGCCGGCGCGGCCTCGGGGAGGACCGCGTCGGGGTAGATGCCGCCCCCGCCGTACACCGTGCGTCCCGCCGCCGTGCGGCACGAGGGCCGGCCCACGGTGTCGCGGGCCTCGGCCGCCGCCCGGTAGTAGTCGCGCCGGGCGACGCCCCGGTACTGGCGCTGGATCACCCGGCCGCACGGCGTCTTCAGGTGCCCCACCACCAGCATCACCGCGGAGCCGTCCGTCAGCGGGAAGCCCTGCATCATCAGCGACTTGCCGAAGGTGGCGCGCCCCACCACCAGGGCCCGGTCGTGGTCCTGGAGCGCCCCCGCCACCAGCTCGGAGGCGCTGGCCGTGCCCCCGTTCACCAGCACCACGATGGGGTAGCGCCGCTCCCGCCTCCAGAACGAGCGCTCCACCTTGCCCGTCTGCCGGGCCTCCGGCTTGCGCCCCTCCGAGGTGTAGACCACGGTCCCCGCCGGGAGGAACTCGCCGGCCACCTGCCCCGCCTCGGCGACGCTGCCGCCGCCGTTGTCGCGCAGGTCCAGCACCAGCCGCCGCATCCCCGCCTTCTCCAGCCCCTCCAGCGCGCGGTGGAGGTCGTCCGCCACGCGGTCCGCCGAGAAGGTGGTGATGCGCGCGTAGCCGGTCTCGGCGTCCAGCAGGAAGGCCGCGGGCACGGCGCTCTCGTCCGCGGCGCGCTCCCGCTTCACCGTGCGCTCCAGGCGCACCAGCGAGCCGTCCGCGCGGCGGCGCTCCAGGGTGAGCCGCACGGAGGTCCCCCGCTCGCCCGAGAGCGAGATCTCCAGTTCGGTCTCGCTCTCCGCCCGCACCGGCCGGCCGTCCACCGCCACCAGCTCGTCGCCGGGGAGGACGTCGCCGCCGGCCGCGGCGGAGCCGGGCGCCACCCCCACCACCACCGGCGAGCCGCCCACGTAGGTGAAGCGCACCGGCACCGGGTGCAGCCTGCCCTCGCGCCAGGCCCGCGCCGTCTCCGGGGTGAGGCGGGTGGCGGGGAGCACGTACGAGTGCGGGTCGGCGGCGGCGACCATGGCCTGCACGGCGGCCACGAACAGGTCGTGCGTGTCCACCGAGTCGGGGTGGTTGACGCGGATCTGGTTGAGGACCTGGCTGAACATCTGCAGGTCCTCGTAGGCCGTGGGCCTGCGGACGGGGCCGGGGGCCCGCTCCTGCGCCCCCGCGGCTCCGGCGGACGCCGCCGCGAGCAGGAGCGCCGCGGCCGCCGCGCGCGCCGGGCGCCTCACTGCCCGCCTCCGCCGCCCAGGGCGGCGAGGCGGGCCTGGACGTTGGCGCGCAGGGGGTGGGTGCGGGTGGCGCGCGCCAAAAAGGTGCCGTAGGCGTCGCGCGCCTCGCCGCCCTTGCCGGCCTTTTCCAGCACACCGCCCAGCAGGGCGTACGGAGGAGCGTACCAGGGCTCGGACGCGACCGCCCTGCGCAGGTGCTCCTCGGCCTCCGGGAACCTGCCGGCCAGGGCGAGCGCCTGCGCGTAGGCGTAGCGCACCCCCGCGTCGTCGCCGCGGATCTGCACCGCCAGGTCCAGCTCGGCCAGCGCGGTGGCGGTGTCGGCGGACGCGAAGGCGAGGGTGGCGAGGGCCACGTGCGCGGGGTAGTAGGACAGGTCCTCCTGGAGCGCGCGGCCGTACGCCTCGCGGGCCTGGTCGGGCTTGCCCTGCTGCTCCAGGATGATCCCGGTGCTGTGCTCGTAGAGCGCCTTGGACTCGTACAGGTACACCATGTCCTTGGCGTCGCGCTCGCGCATGCGCTCCACCGCCCTGCCCATCTCCGCCAGGGCGCTGTCGGGCCGCCCCACCAGCAGGAAGATGCGCGCGCGGTTGGCGTGGATCGGCGACTTGTCGCGGCTGCTGCGCAGCGCGGCCGCGTAGTTGTCCAGGGCGTCCGGGAAGCGGCCCTCCGCGTACGCCACCCAGCCGCGGGTGGAGGGCCCCCCGGCCCGGAGCCAGCTGTCCAGCCAGAACCTCACCTCGGCCGGGTCCACCCGGTCGCCGGGGTTGTCCCTCCGGATGGACCAGTGCATGTAGTGGTCGAAGAGGTCCTTGTCGAACTTGGTGCGCAGGAACGGGTTCAGCGTCAGCGCGCGGAAGTGCAGCGAGTCCGCCGCGCGGACCTCCCGCGACTCCACGATGCGGCGGTTGCCGTCCATGTAGCCGCCGAAGCGCTCGGGGCGCGCCATGAAGAAGGCGATGCGCCGGGCGTACCAGGCGTCGGCCATGCCGGGCTCGATGCGGGTGGCCCAGTAGAAGGCGTCCGCGGCCTCGGCGGGCCGGGAGTCCATCACCCGGACGCCGTGCGAGTAGTAGGCGGCCGCGCTGTTGGTGTCGGCGGCGGCGTCCAGGCGGGGGCGCCGGGGCTCGCGGGCGCGGTCCTGCGCCCCCGCGGGGGCGCACGGGAGGAGGGCGGCCACGCACAGGGTGGCGAGCAGGGTTTTGCGGAGCACGGGTGTGTTCGGGGTGCGGGTCGTGGGGTGGAGCGCCCGCCGGGCCCGGCGGGACGGGTGTGGACGGGCGCCGCAGGGCAATTGCGGCACCACGGCGACAATCCGGGTGGTAAACCGGGGCGCGGTGAAGGGTTGGCGCGCTCCGGGCGCGGGCGGGGACGTGCCGCGCGGGAGCGTGGAGTGGGGCGGCGAAGCCCCGGGCGGGACAGGAGCGCCCCGCGGACGGCCGGCAAACATACGGCGGAGCGGGCAAGATCCTCGTTCGGCCCGTCCGGCGCAAGGGACGGCGCGCCGGCCTTCCGAGTCACCGAATTGACGCCCGGGGGCCCGCCGGGTAAGATGGAGCGCCCCCGGACGCCGGTCCGGGCGCGCTCACGCCCACGCGACCCGCAGCCGCTCCGCCCATGACCCTGCTCCCCCTCGTCACCGCGCTGGTCGCGGGCTTCGCCCACGCGCTGGAGCCCGACCACATGGCGGCGGTGACCACCTTCGTGTCCCGCCGCCCGCGCCCGCTGGAGGCGCTGGGGTTCGGGCTCCGCTGGGGGCTGGGCCACTCCGCGGCCATCGTGGCGGTGGGCGGGGTGCTGGTGCTGCTGGGGCTGCGCATCCCGGACGGGGTGGCGCGCGGGCTGGAGTTCGGGGTGGGCGGGCTGCTGCTGGTGCTGGGGCTGTGGCTGCTGTGGAGCATCCTGCACGGCCGGGCGCACGCCCTGGCGGAGCGCGGCCACGCGCATCCGCACGGCGGCGACCACCACCACGACCGCGGCGGCTCGCTGTGGGTGGGGGTGGCGCACGGCCTGGCCGGCACCGCGCCGCTGATCGCGCTGCTCCCGGTGGCGCTCACCGCCTCCCCCGCCCTGGCCGCGGGCTACCTGCTCTTCTTCGGGCTGGGGACCACGGTGGCGATGGGGATCTACGCGCTGGTGGCCGGCGCCCTCTTCCACCAGGCGGGGCACCGCTTCCCCGCGCTCGCCGGCGCCCTGCGCGCCGCCACCGCGGTGGGGAGCGTGGCGCTGGGGATCGCCTGGATGTACGGCGCGGCGGCCTGAACGGCAGGTTACAGGGGACAAGGTACAGGGGACAGCCTGCGGGCGCCGGAGCCGCGGGCTGTTTTCGTGCATGGAGGGAAGGACCAGGGCGGCGGGGGGGCCGCCGCGACAACACGCACCCGGGAGGACGGCATGGCGGACGAGGCACCGGTCACCATCAAGGTGAACAACAACGGCCCCTACACGGTGGAAGGGCCCGTGCGCATCGTGGACGCGGACGGCAACGAGTACGACATCTCGGCCAAGAAGAAGATCAGCCTGTGCCGCTGCGGCGCCTCCACCAAGAAGCCCTTCTGCGACGGCACCCACTCGCGCATGGGCTTCGAGGCCGCGGAGCGGGCGGTGCGCGAGGCGGAGGGCGGGGGGCAGGCGGGTGCACCGGGTAGTTCGGAGGGTGGTGCATCGGGCGGGCAGATGCCGGGGGCGATCTAGGCGGCCCTCACCCGGCTCGCTTGAGGCTCGCCACCCTCTCCCTTCATCCGGTTCACGCGCAGCGTGAAGCGCCATTCCGGGAGAGGGGGCAACTGCGGGATATACAGGTACGGCAAGCAGTTCTCCCCTCCCTCGCTTGCGGGGGAGGGGCCGGGGGCATAGGCGTTAACTTAACGCGCTAACGCATGCCATGCGAGTGATTTGCGAAACTCGCTTCCGAGGCCGTTCCTGGAGCGCCTGCCTCAGCTCTTGCCCCCGCCGCAGCAGCTCACTGGGCAGACAGGGTAGCGAGACCACCGCCAGGAAGGCGTCGCTTGCCTCGCGGAATTCTCTCCAGCGACTCCCCACCTCCAAGGGGGAAGCCCCAGGGGGAAAAAAGGCGAGATTCCTCGCCGAGTCGCTCGATCAG
>JBFMFL010000288.1:0-8977 GCA_040752145.1 Gemmatimonadota bacterium | reverse complement strand
CCGCGCGGCCGCCCCCGGCTCTTTTGCGTCACCCGGGGTGGAAACCCACGGCGGGCCTGACGTCGCGGCCCGCGAAACAGATGTACCGGGCGGGCCCATCTGCTCCCAAGCCCCGGCTGGCACGGTGTTTGACCCTGGTGGCCTCCCCGGCGGGCGATTCCGCGCGCCGGCGCCGAACTCAGACACGCCTGCTCGCATGACGCTTCCCATCGCCCGGGAGCCGGACACTGCCCGGCTCCCCGACCTCGTCTGCCTCTCGCACCTGCGCTGGGACTTCGTCTACCAGCGCCCGCAGCACCTGCTGAGCCGGTTCGCGCGGGAGCGCCGCGTGTTCTACGTGGAGGAGCCCATGTTCGACGCCGCCGAGCCGTACCTCCAGGTGGAGCGCCGCGAGGACGGGTTGTTCCTGGCGGTGCCGCACCTGGTCTGGGGCGCGTGGGACGACGTGGACCGGGTGCAGGGCGAGCTGCTGGACGGGCTCCTCGGCGACCACGGCGTCCGCGACTTCGTGCTGTGGTACTACACGCCGATCCCCGTGGCCTTCGCCGGGCACCTGCGGCCGCTCGCCACCGTCTACGACTGCATGGACGAGCTCTCGGCCTTCAAGAACGCCACCCCGGTGATGGTGGAGCGCGAGGCCGAGCTGCTGCGCCGCGCCGACCTGGTGTTCACCGGCGGGCAGAGCCTGTACGAGGCCAAGCGCGACCGCCACCCGCGGGTGTACGCCTTCCCCAGCAGCATCGACGCGGCGCACTTCGCGCAGGCCCGGGAGCACGCGGCCGAAGCCGGAGCGGCGGCGGGGCGCCCCCGCCTGGGCTACTACGGCGTGATCGACGAGCGCATGGACCTGGAGCTGCTGGCCGGCGTCGCCGACGCCCGCCCGGACTGGGAGATCGTGCTGGTGGGGCCGGTGATGAAGATCGAGGAGGGCGACCTGCCGCGGCGCCCCAACCTGCACCTCCCCGGCGGCGCCGAGTACGCGCGGCTCCCGGAGATCGTGGCCGGGTGGGACGTGGCGCTGATCCCCTTCGCGCTCAACGAGTCCACGCGCTTCATCAGCCCCACCAAGACCCCCGAGTACCTGGCCGCGGGGAAGCCGGTGGTCTCCACCCCCATCCGCGACGTGGTGCGCCCCTACGGCGACCAGGGGCTGGTGAGGATCGCCTCCACCGTCCCGGAGCTCGTCGCGGCGGTGGAGGCGGCGCTCGCCGAGGACGCCGCCACCCGCGCGGCCTGGCTGGAGCGCGTGGACGCCTTCCTGGCGGGCACCTCGTGGGACCTCACCTGGCGCGCCATGGACGAGTTGGTGGAAGGTGCGGCGCCGGGGTGGAACGGCGACGCCGGGGCGCCGGAGGACGACGAGCTGGCGGCGGACTGATAGGGAACAGCCGGCCCTCACCGGGCTCGCTTGAGGCTCGCCACCCTCTCCCAATCCTGGGAGAGGGGACAACTACAGGTGGGGCAAGTAGTTCTCCCCTCTCCCGCTTGCGGGGGAGGGGGCCCCAGCGGACGCCAGCGCCAGCCCCGCGTGAGGGATGCGAGCGCGAAGCGGCGAGACCGCACGGCAGTATCGTGCGGGCTCGCCTCCGTTAGGCAGCGCTGTTTGCTGCCTTACGGAGCCGCAGCCCGACCCCGCGCCAGCGGGGGCACGCCCGAACCGGTCTGGAAAACGGAAGCCGGAAATCGCCGGGACGACACGCTTCACCGAAAGAGCAGGAAAGCATGTTCGACTATCTGATCGTGGGTGCTGGGTTCGCGGGGAGCGTGCTGGCCGAGAGGCTGGCGTCCGAGGCGGGCAAGAAGGTGCTGATCGTGGACAGGCGCAGCCACATCGGGGGGAACGCCTACGACCACTACAACGACGACGGCGTGCTGGTACACAAGTACGGGCCGCACATCTTCCACACCAACTCGCGCGAGGTGTTCGAGTACCTGTCGCGCTTCACGGAGTGGCGGCCGTACATGCACCGGGTGCTCGCCGCCGTGGACGGGCAGCTGGTGCCCATCCCCATCAACCTGAACACCATCAACCAGCTCTACGGGCTCAGCCTGAACTCGTTCGAGCTGGAGAAGTTCTTCGAGTCGGTGGCCGAGCCGCGCGAGCAGCTGCGCACCTCGGAGGACGTGGTGGTGAGCAAGGTGGGGAGGGAGCTGTACGAGAAGTTCTTCCGCAACTACACCCGCAAGCAGTGGGGGATGGACCCGTCCGAGCTGGACGCGTCGGTGACCGCGCGCGTGCCCACCCGCACCAACCGCGACGACCGCTACTTCACCGACACCTACCAGGCGATGCCGCTGCACGGCTACACCCGGATGTTCGAGAGCATGCTCTCGCACCCGAACATCAAGGTGATGCTGAACACCGACCACCGCGAGATCGAGGACGTGATCCCGTTCCGGGAGATGGTCTACACGGGGCCCATCGACGAGTTCTTCGAGTTCCGCTACGGCAAGCTCCCGTACCGCTCGCTGAACTTCCGGCACGAGACGCTGAACCAGCCGGTGTTCCAGCCGGCGCCGGTGGTGAACTACCCCAACGAGCAGCCGTACACCCGCGTCACCGAGTTCAAGTACCTCACCGGGCAGGAGCACGCCAAGACCGCCGTGGTCTACGAGTACCCGTGCGACGACGGCGACCCGTACTACCCGGTGCCGCGCCCGGAGAACGCCGAGATCTACAGGCAGTACAAGGCGCTCGCCGACGAGACCCCGGACGTACACTTCGTGGGGCGGCTGGCCACCTACAAGTACTACAACATGGACCAGGTGGTGGCCCAGGCCCTCACCACCTTCGGGCGGATCATGGGGACCAAGCGCCCCCGCCGCCCGGTGGGGGTGGTCGAGACGGCGGTCCCGGCGTGGAGCAACGGCGGCCGGGGTTCCAACGGAGGGAGCGCGCCTCTCCCCATGGCGGCCGCGCCCGCCCGGACAGAGGAATAGGAGGCCGGCCCGGTGGAGTTCAAGCAGCAGGAGAGCGCCGCCGGGTCGAGAGCCGTGCAATCCGCCCTCCCCGAGCTGTGGGGAGGGGTGGAGTGCACCGTGAACCGCGTGGGCGACCGCTACCTGGACCAGATGGAGCGGAACGGCCACGCCGCGCGCGCGGACGACCTGGAGCGCTTCGCCGCCCTGGGGGTCCGCGCGCTGCGCTACCCGGTGCTGTGGGAGCGCGTCGCCCCGGACGGCCCGGAGCGCGCGGACTGGAGCTGGCCCGACGAGCGGCTGGGGCGGCTCCGCGAGCTGGGGATCCGCCCCGTCGTCACCCTGGTTCACCACGGGAGCGGGCCGCGGCACACCAGCCTGGTGGACCCCGGCTTCGCGCCGGGGCTGGCGGAGTTCGCGCGCGCCGTGGCCGGGCGCTACCCCTGGGTGGACGCGTACACGCCCGTCAACGAGCCGCTGACCACCGCCCGCTTCAGCGGCCTGTACGGGCACTGGTACCCGCACGGCAGGGACCACCCGACCTTCGCGCGCGCGCTCATGACCGAGTGCCGGGCCACCGCGGCGGCCATGCGCGCCATCCGCGAGGTGAACCCCGGCGCGCAGCTGGTGCAGACGGAGGACGCCGGGCGCACCTTCAGCACGCCGCTCCTCGCCTCCCAGGCGGAGTTCGAGAACCACCGCCGCTGGCTCAGCCTGGACCTGCTCTGCGGCCGCGTGGACCGCGGGCACCCGCTGTGGGGCCGCCTCGCCGAGTGGGGGATCTCCGGGCAGGAGCTGGACGAGCTCGCCGCCGCGCCCGTGCCGCCGGACGTCGTCGGCCTCAACTACTACCTGACCAGCGACCGGGTGCTGGACGAGCGCACCGGGCACTACCCGGAGTGGTCGTACGGCGGCACCCCCCGGCACGGCTACGCGGACGTGGAGGCGGTGCGCGCCTGGGGTCCGGGGATCCTGGGGCACCGCGCCGTGCTGGCCGAGGCGTGGGAGCGCTATCGCCTCCCGGTGGCCCTCACCGAGGTGCACCTGGGGTGCACCCGCGAGGAGCAGCTCCGCTGGCTGGCGGAGGCGTGGGACGCCGCCTGCGGCCTGCGCGCCGAGGGGGTGGACGTGCGCGCGCTCACCGTCTGGTCGCTGCTGGGCGCCTTCGACTGGAACCGGCTCTGCACCGGGGAGCGGGGCTTCTACGAGCCCGGCGTCTTCGACCTGCGCGGCGGGACGCCCCGGCCCACGGCGCTCGCCGCGATGGTGCGGGGGCTCGCCGGCGAGGGGCGCCACGACCACCCCGTGCTGGGGAGCCCCGGCTGGTGGCGGCGCCGCTCGCGCTTGACCTACGGCCCGCTGCGCGCGGACGGGAGCGCGTCCGCCGGGGAGGTGGACGACGCCGCG
Source organism: Gemmatimonadota bacterium (assembly GCA_040752145.1). Classification (GTDB taxonomy): domain Bacteria; phylum Gemmatimonadota; class Gemmatimonadetes; order Longimicrobiales; family Longimicrobiaceae; genus JAFAYN01. Next base: position 4,651 of record JBFMFL010000288.1, on the reverse strand, counting down.
CGTCCGCTCCTGGTCACGGGCGCGCGGGGGACGCTGGGGCGCGAGCTCGCGCACGCCTGCGCGGCGCGGGGGCTCCGCGCGCTGGCGCTCACGCGCCGGGAGATGGACATTGCCGGCCCCGCCTCGGTGGGGCGCGCGCTGGAGCGCTTCCGCCCCTGGGCGGTGGTCAACGCCGCCGGCTGGGTGCGCGTGGACGACGCCGAGCGCGAGCCGGCCGCCTGCTTCCGCGAGAACGCCGACGGGCCCGCCGTGCTGGCGGCCGCCTGCGCCCGCACGGGGGCGGCGCTGCTCACCTTCTCGTCCGACCTGGTGTTCGACGGCGCGCGCCGCGAGCCCTACCTGGAGCAGCATCCCGCCGCACCCCTGAACGTCTACGGCCGCAGCAAGGCGGAGGCGGAGAGGCGCGTGCTCGCGGCCTTCCCCGGGGCGCTGGTGGTGAGGACCAGCGCCTTCTTCAGCCCGCGGGACGAGCACAACTTCGTCACCGTGGCGCTGCGCGCGCTGGCGGCCGGGCGGCCCTTCGCCGCGGCGGACGACGCCACGGTGTCGCCCACCTACGTCCCCGACCTGGCGCATGCCGCCCTGGACCTGCTGGTGGACGGGGAGCGGGGGATCTGGCACCTGGCCAGCCCGGGCGCCGTCACCTGGGCGGAGCTGGCCCGGCGCGCCGCGGCGCTGGCCGGGCTGGACCCCGCCCGGGTGGAGGGGCGCCCCACGGCGGCGCTGGGGCTGCCGGCCCCGCGCCCCCTCTACGGCGTGCTCGGCAGCGCGCGCGGCGTGCTCCTCCCCCCGCTGGAGGACGCCCTGGCCCGCTACTTCGAGGAGCGCGGCGCCCCGGCCCCCGCCGAGGACGCCGGCCAGGCCGTCGCCGCCGACTGATCCGTTCCCGTCCGGGAACCGCGCACTCGTTGCCGGACCGGCAACGAGTGCCGGCCCGGGAGCGGCCCGCGGCCGCCCCCGATCGGCCGCAAACACCCATCCCCCAGCATCTTGCAAGGCCCCGGGCGCAGCCCGCCCCCGCGGCATCCGCCTTGCCCTTCCGGCGCCGCTGCGCGGGCGGATCCTCCGGCGGGATGCGGGGGTACCTAGCGCTCCAACGTTCTCCAACACAGCATCGACCGCAGCACGGCCGGGCACCCACCGCCCGGCCGACGTGCGTTTTTGCGCGCGCCGCGTCCGCGGCGGGCGTCCGTTCACCGCAGGACCCGAGGATCAGCAGCACCCATGCAGTCCCTGCCGTTTTTCTTTGCCACGGGGATCGAGAACAGCTATCCCACCCTGCGCTCCGGCAAGCGCATCGACCAGATGGAGAAGTGCGGGCACTACGCCCGCTGGGAAGAGGACTTCGAGCTGGTGCGCGAGCTGGGCCTGGGCGCGCTCCGCTACGGCCCGCCCTACTACCGCACGCATGTGGGGCCCGACCGCTACGACTGGTCCAGCGCCGACGAGCCCATGGAGCGGCTGCGCACGCTGGGCGTGGAGGTGATCGCCGACCTGTGCCACTTCGGCGTGCCGGACTGGCTGGGCGGCTTCCAGGACCCCGCCTTCCCGGTGCTCTTCGCCGAGTACGCGCGGGCGTTCGCGAAGCGCTACCCCTGGGTGCGCTACTACACGCCGGTCAACGAGATCTTCGTGTGCGCCAACTTCTCGGCGCTGCGCGGGTGGTGGAACGAGTGCGAGACCAGCGACCGCGCCTTCGTGACGGCCATCCGCAACCTGTGCATGGCGCACGAGCTGGCGGTGGAGGCCATCGTCTCCGAGCGGCCGGACGCCGTCATCGTGCAGGGCGAGTCGGTGGAGCACTTCCACGCCGCCGGCAAGAAGGCGCAGCCGCTGGCGGACCACATGAACGGGGTCAAGTTCCTGTCGCTGGACCTGACGCTGGGGCACGAGCTGGCGCCGGGGATGGCCCGCTTCCTCAACGAGCACGGCGTCACCTCCAACGACCTGAGCTTCTTCCGCGAAAAGCGGGTGCCGGGGCAGCGCTGGATCGGGCTGGACTACTACCCCACCTGCGAGTACCGGCTGGCCTCCACCGGGCACCGCACCACCAACTGGAACGGGCACGGCTTCCGCAGGCTGGCCGCGGAGTACTGGGCGCGCTACCGCAAGCCGCTCTTCCACTGCGAGACCAACCGCGTCAGCCGCTTCGCCGTGGACTGGCTCCGGCAGCAGTGGGAGGACGTGCAGGCGCTGCGCGCCGCGGGGATCCCCATGACCGGGTTCACCTGGTACTCGCTCACCGACCAGGTCGACTGGCAGTACGCGCTCAGCGTGGAGCGCGACGACCTGCACCCGGTGGGGCTCTACGACCTGGACCGCCGGATCCGCCCCGTGGGCGAGGCCTTCCGCGACCTGGTGGCCCGGCACTCCGCCGGCGAGGAGGCGGCCCCGGCCGCCGCGAGCCCGCTGGCGCTCACCGCCTGAGCGCGGCGCGAGGTCCGACCGCATGCGAGAGGGGGCGCCGTCCGGCGCCCCCTCTCCCGTTTCCGGCACGTCCCGGCGTCCGGCCCGGCGCATGCGTGGGGGCGTGCGTCCGCGTCCAGCGACGTCCCTTAACCCACCGCGCGCCCGGAGAGCCACAGTGAGCGAGGAGTACGGCTTCGTGCAGGACCGGGAGGCGGCCCGGGCGGTGCAGGAGTACCTGAACCCGCTCCCCCGCTCCGTCACCCGGCCGGACGCATACGAGCTGCTGGACGGGGAGTGGAGGTTCGCCCTGGACCTGGAGGACCGCGGCCTCGCCGGGAAGTGGCACCTGGGCCACGCGTACGAGCAGACGGCGGTCTGGCCCGGGTCCATCGAGGCCCACATGGCGGCGGGCAAGGAGGCGCAGGAGAAGACGCCGGCGTGGCAGGACACGGTGGTCGCGTGGTACGAGCGCGAGTTCGAGGTCCCCGCCGAGTGGTGCGACGACGCGGGGTGCCTGGTGCAGGTCACCTTCGGAGCCTGCGGCTACGAGACGCGCGCCTGGCTCAACGGGCACCCGCTGCGCACGGTGGAGGGCGAGGACGTGCACTTCGGCGAGTACACCTCGTTCAGCTACGAGCTGCCCCCCGAGTGGCTCCTCCCGGTGAACCGGCTCACGGTACGCATCGCCGACTCCATGGACGCGGAGATCCCGCGCGGCAAGCAGCAGTCGCACGTCTACAAGCGCGGCGGGATCTGGTACCAGACGTACACGGGGGCGGTGCGCAGCGTCTGGCTGGAGCCGGTGCAGCGCAACCGGCTGCGCACGCGCCTGGACGTGCTCAGCCACTACCGGGACCGCTTCGTCTCCTTCGACCTCACCACCCGCGTACACGACCCGGGGGTGTACTCGCTGCGGCTGGTGGTGGCCCCGCGCGGGAGCGAGCTGGCCGCTGCGGTGGAGGAGGTGGAGCTGCCGCTGGAGGCCGGCGAGAAGCGGCAGCGGGTGACGCTGGAGCTGCCGGGGGCGGAGCTGTGGTCGCCGGCGGACCCCGTGCTGTACACCCTGGTGGCGCAGCTCACCGCGCCCGACGGCGGCGTGTCGCAGATCGAGGCCCACTTCGGGCTGCGCTGCGTGGAGGCGCGCGGGCGCCGCGTGTACCTCAACGACGAGCCCATCTACCTGGACGGGATCCTGTACCAGCCGGCGACCGCCTCCTTCGCGGAGATGGAGCGGCACATGCACGCCATGAAGGCGCTGGGGTGCAACCTGGTGCGGGTGCACATCGCCGGGATCGACCCGCGCATCTACGCCCTGGCGGACGAGATGGGGATGCTGCTCTGGGTGGAGGTCCCCAGCCCGCACAGCTCCACGCAGAACAGCCGCAGGAACCACTTCGCGGAGCTGATGCGGATGCTGGTGCACATCGGCTCGCACCCCTCGGTGGTGATCTGGAGCCTGTACAACGAGGACTGGGGGGCGCAGGACGTCGCCACCAACCCCGAGACCCGCGACTACATCGCCCGCACCTACGACTACATGCGCCTCCACCACCCGCAGCTGCTGGTGGTGGACAACGACGGCTGGAACCACGTCTCGCAGGAGGGGCGGCTCAAGTCGGACCTGCTCACGGCGCACCTGTACACCCCCGAGCTGGAGCGCTGGCGCGAGCTGCTGGACCGGCTGGCGGCGGGGGAGAACCGGGACGTGGCGGTGCAGCCGCTCATCGTGGGCGACCCGTACTTCTACAACGGGCAGGTGCCGCTGGTGGTGAGCGAGTGGGGCGGGTTCGGCTTCGCGGACTACGGCGGGCCGGAGGACCCGGAGGCGCGCGCCTCGCGCATCGCCGCGTTCAAGGAGGAGCTGCGCAAGCGGCCCATCGCGGGGGACGTGTACACGCAGGCCACCAGCATCGAGGACGAGGAGAACGGGCTGATCGAGCCTGCCACCGGGGAGCTGCTGGTGCCGGAGGGGCTGCTGAACTCGCGGGGGAGCTGACGGAACGGCTTCTCGCGGCGGGTTCGGGCGTGCCCCCGGCTGCGCCGGGGTCGGGCTGCGGCTCCGTAGCAGACGATACGACCGTCTGCAACGGAGGCGAGCCACGGAAACTGCCCCGTGTCTCGCCGCTTCGCGCTCGCATCCCTGAATAGAAACAACCCCCTGTTCAGGACGCCCTCCGGAGTCGCATCTGATTAAGCCGTCGCCTCTTAGCCGAACGACAAGCGTTTCATTCGACAGGGTCGG
>JBFMFL010000287.1:0-9079 GCA_040752145.1 Gemmatimonadota bacterium | reverse complement strand
GGAGGGGGGTCTGACCCTCGGCACGGTGCCCGACCGACACGCCGTCGTGCTCCCCCTCTCCCCTCGTGGGAGAGGGGGCCGGGGGGTGAGGGGGCGCCGTTCCGCCGTTGCAGTTCCGCAGTATCCCCCAAAGTCCGTTCGGGGGGAGACTCGCCGGCTGTTTGGCGAGGCTCACCCCGGCGGAGGGAAACCCGCCGGCCGTTTGGCGGGGTTCCCGGAGCCCGCGGAGGAGACGGACGGCAGTATCGTCCGGCTCCGTAGCGGCCCGCCAGCCCCGACGAAAGACGCTCAGACCGCTGCGGCAGCGGACGGCTCGACACCGTCCACGCGGCGCACCGCATCCTCCGCCTCGCGCGCCACCCGCTGCCCCTCCTCCACGTCCACGAACATCAGCAGCGCCCCGCCGACCAGAAAGAACGCGATGACGGACAGGATCCCGTAGCGGCTGGACCCGAACCGCCCGATGATGGCGGCGAAGAGCAGCGGCCCGAAGATCCCCGCGAACTTGCTGAACACGCTGAAGAACCCGAAGAACTCCCCCGACTTGTGCGGCGGGATCAGCGTGGAGAAAAGGGACCGGCTGAGCGCCTGCGTGCCCCCCTGCACCATCCCCACCATCAGCGCCAGGAGCAGGAACTCGCGCCCGCTGCTGACGAAGTAGCCGAAGATGCTGATCCCCACGTACACCCCCAGCCCCAGCAGGATGGAGCGCTTGGTCCCCAGCCGCCCGGCCAGCGCCCCGAACAGGAAGGCGAACGGGATCCCCACGAACTGCACCACCAGGATGGAGCCGATCACCACCCCCTCGTCGATCCCCAGCTCGGTGGCGTAGGGCGCGGCCATCTTCTGGATGGTGGCGATGCCGTCGTTGTAGAGCAGGAACGCCACCAGGAACAAAAAGGCGTTGCGGTAGCCGCGCAGCTCGCGGAAGGTCTCGCCCAGCCGCGCGAAGGCGGTGCGCACGGCGCTGCCGGCGGGCGCCTCGTCGGCCTCGAGGGCACGCGGCGGCTCGGGCACGCGGCGCATCACCGGCAGCGAGAACAGCAGCCACCAGAGCGCCACGGACAGGAAGGAGAGCCGCGCCGGCAGCGTGCCCGCGGCGATGCCGAACAGGTCCGGCTTCTGGATCCAGGCCAGGTTCACCGCCAGCAGGATCCCCCCGCCCACGTATCCCAGCGCGTACCCCGCCGTGGAGACCCGGTCCACCTCCTCCTCGCGGGCGATGTGCGGCAGCAGCGACTCGTAGAACACGAAGCTGGCCGAGGCCGCGATGGACGCCGCCAGGTACAGCGCCGAGGCCAGCCCCAGGTCGCCGCGCTGGATGAAGAACATCCCCGCAACCGCGGCGATCCCCAGCCCCGTGAACAGCCCCAGGAAGCGCTTCTTGGCCGCCGAGAAGTCGGCGATGGCGCCCAGCACCGGCGAGAGCAGCGCCACCGTGGCGATCGCCGCGCTGTTTGCGTACCCCCACCACTGCCCCGCCACGATGCCCTGCCCGTCCCCGGCCACCTTGATGAAGTAGATGGGAAAGACGGCCACCATGATGGTGGTCTGGAAGGCCGACGCCGCCCAGTCGTACATGGCCCAGGCGCGCTGCTCGCGGGTGCGGAGCCCCAGGCGCGCGAGGAGGCCCCGGCGGGCGGGGGCGGGGTGGACACCGTTCATGGACGTGCCGCGTAGAGGGGAGGGAGCGGACGGGGGATCGGGGACGGAGCACCCAATATAGACGCCGCCCACCGCGCGCACACCCCCCGCGCCCGGCCCGCGGCGCCGCCGTCGCGGAGGCGTGACGAAGCGCCTATCTTGGCAGACGGACCCGCAACCCGAGGAGCAGAGCATGGACGGCTGGAAGCGCACCCTGGGCGAGGTCGCCCACCGCCTGGAGAAGCACGTGGACCGCGCGCGCGAGCGCGTCGCCGGCGCCTTCCCCGCCGACCGCAACGACGTGCGGATCGAGGCGTACCGCGGCTACGGCACCGAGCGGCGCCTGTACCTCAAGGGGCGCGTGCTGCGCGGCAGCGTGGTCCCGGAGGCCGGCGAGAGCGACAACGTGCTCCTCAACCTGGCCAACATGATCCAGCGCTTCGAGAGCGACGAGGTGCCCGGCGCGCGCGTCCTGGCGCGGTACTTCGGCCAGGAGTGGAGCACCACCACCGACGAGGAAGGCTACTTCGAGATGTGGCTGGAGCTGGCCGAGCCCGTCGTGGCCGGGGCGCTCTGGCACGAGGTGGAGCTGGAACTGCCCGGCCGCGCGGGGCGCGGCGGGGAGCCGGTGAAGTCCACGGCGCAGGTGCTGGTGCCGCCGGCCGGGGCGCGGTTCGGGGTGATCAGCGACATCGACGACACGGTGGTCCGCACCGGCGCCGCCACCCCGCTGGTCATGGCGCGCACGGTGTTCCTGGGCAACGCCCGCACCCGGGTCCCCTTCCCCGGCGTCGCCGCCTTCTACGGGGCGCTCCAGCACGGCACCGGGCGCTCCGACTTCAACCCGCTCTTCTACGTCTCCTCGTCCCCCTGGAACCTGTACGGCCTGCTCACCGAGTTCCTCACCCTGCGCAAGATCCCGCTGGGGCCGCTGATGCTGCGCGACTGGGGGATCAGCGAGCGCGAGGTGCTCCCCACCGGACACGCCGGGCACAAGCTGGAGGCCATCCGCAAGATCATGGAGCTGTACCCGGACCTCCCCTTCATCCTGCTGGGCGACAGCGGGCAGGAGGACCCGGAGATCTACCACCGCGTGGTGCACGACCACCCCTCGCGCATCCTCGCCGTCTACATCCGCAGCGCCCACCCCGCCCCCGACCGCGCCGCCGCCGTGCGCCGGCTGGCCGAGGAGGTGGAGCGCGCCGGGAGCACCCTGCTGCTCACCGACGACACCGTGGCCGCCGCCGAGCACGCCGCCTCGCGCGGCTGGATCCCGGCCGAGGCGCTCCCGCTGGTGCGTGAGGAGCGCGCGGAGGACCGGGCCGCGCCGCCCCCGACCGCGGGCTGACCACGCCTGGACCGAAACTGGACAAAGATTGGGCACGGCTTGTGCAGCCGTTCCCCGCCCCGCTTCCGGGAGCTACCGGAGGGGCGAGGGAACCGACGTCCAGGAGACGAGACCATGGAGCGAGGCCGAGACTTCCTGCGCGCGCAGGTCAGCAACGCGGTGATGCAGCACCAGACGCTGGTGGAGAACCTGCGCGACCACGCCGGCCAGGCGGAGGACCCGCGCTACCGGGCGCTGTGCGAGCGCTACGTGCCGCGCATGGAGGCGCACCAGCGCATGCTGGAGGAGTACCGCGCGACGCTGGGCGAGACGGGCGGCGAGGGGCTCAAGGGGGCGCTGGGGAGCCTGCTGGGCAAGGCGCGCGACGCGGTGGACGCGGCCCGCGAGAGCGACTTCCTGCGCCTGGTGGGCGACATCGTCACCATCCGCCAGGCGCAGGACACCTTCGCCACCTTCGCCGCGGTGGGGGTGCGCCTGGGCGAGCCGCGCCTGGCGGAGCTGGGCCGGCAGTGCGAGCAGGAGCACGACGAGATGCAGCGGGAGTTCAACCTGCTGTCGCACGAGATGTTCGTGGAGCACGCGTCGGCGGCGTAACGGGCTCTTGCGGCGGGTTCGGGCGTGCCCCTCCCCCCGGCCGACCACCTACACACCGGAGCCACCCGGAGCGGACCGGGCGCGACAGGGTACAATGCGAAGCGCCCGGCGCGGACTGATCCGCGCCGGGCGCCGTGCCGTTCCGTAGGGTCGCACGCGCTACGGCGTCGTTCGCGCCGCGCTGTCGGGGCGCACCGTGCGGGCCGCGCTGTCCGCCGGGGTGGTGCCCGACGCTCCCTGGCCCTGGCGGCAGAAGCTCCAGGGGCCGCTGAACAGGGCGGCCACCACGGTGTCCGCCTCGAAGCGGCCGCGGGGCGTCTGCCGCGCGTCGCGCCGGGCGGCCTCGCGGCGGCGCAGCTCCGCGCGGTCGGGCGCGTACATCTTGCACACCTCGGTGCGCTGCTGCTCCGTGAGAAGGACCCGCACCGCCTCCTGCGCGCGGCGGTTGTTCTCGCGGATGGAGTCGATCAGCGGGCGCGCCCGCTCCACGTCGGCCGCGCTGGTCCGCCGGAAGCTCCCCGAGGGCTGCATCTCCTGGATCTGCCGCAGCGCCGGACTGTTCTGCGCCGCCAGCGCCACCCCGATGGAGTCCAGCGCCGTCACCTGCGCCGAGGTCAGGTTCAGCTCCTGGCGCTCCCCGATCAGCGCGTACACCGGCGGCGTGGGTACCCACGGCTGCTGCGGACCCGCCGCCGGGGGCGGCGCGGAGGAGTAGCAGGCGGCCAGCGCCAGGATGCCGAGGGCGGGGAGGAGTCTCTTCATCGTCGGGGTCGGGGAGGATTTCGGGATTTTCCCGGCGGCCGGGAGGCCGATTCGCGCCGGTCGAGCGCATCGTACCCGTTGCCGCCGTGCAGGATCCGCGCCGGTGCGGGCTCCGTCACGCGTTCCGCTCCGCCGCCACCGAGGCGGCGATCAGCGGGCCGTGCAGCTTGCCGTTCTCGATGAAGATCTTGTTGGCGTCGAAGCCCGCCGCCACCACCCCGGCCAGGTACACCCCGGGAACGGCCGTCTGCATGGTGGCGGGGTCGTGCGCCGGGATCCCGGTCCCCGGGTCGATGGGCACGCCCAGCGCGCGGAGGAGCACCGGGTCGGGGACGTACCCCGTCATCGCCAGCACCCAGTCGTTGGGCAGGGTCCGCCGCTCGCCCGTGTCCAGGCTCTCCACCACCACCTCGCGCCAGCGCACCTCGACGACCTTGTGCCGCCAGAGCGCGGGGATGGAGCCCTCCGCGATGCGGTTGTCGATGTCCGGGCGCACCCAGGGCTTCACGCCGCGGTCCAACTCGTCGAACAGGTGGACGACGGTGACCCGCGCGCCCTCGCGCCATACGGTGAGCGCCGCGTCCGCCGCCGAGTTCCCCCCGCCCACCACCACCACGTCCTGGGCGAAGTACGGGTACGGGTCCTTGAAGTAGTGAACCACCTTGGGGAGGTCCTCGCCCGGCACGCCCAGCCGGCGCGGCGTGTCGTAGTAGCCGGTGGCGATCACCACGCTGCGGGCGCGGTGCTCGTGCTCCGAGCCGTCGTTCCGGCGCGTCCGCAGCCGGAAGTCGCCCCGCTCCCCCTCGATGGCCAGCACGTCCTCGTACTGCCGCACGTCCAGCCCGAAGTACGCCACCACCTTGCGGTAGTAGCGCAGCGCCTCGCGGCGGGTGGGCTTGTCCCCCGCCGTGGTGAAGGGGACGTCCGCCAGCTCCAGCTTCTCCGGCCCGCTGAAGTAGGTGGTGTACGTGGGGTGGTCCATCATCCCCTGCGTCACCCCGCCCCGGTCGAAGAGCGCGCAGCGTAAGCCCCGCTCCCGCGCCGCGATCCCCACCGCGATCCCGCACGGCCCCGCCCCCACCACCGCGATGTCCAGTACCCGCTCCTGCATCCGCTCCCTCCGTGGACCGTTCCCGCCCGCCGTCCCGCGGGCGGAGCCCTGCACGTCACGCGCCGCGCGCCGCCTCCAGCGCCCCCGCGATGTCCGCCACGATGTCGTCCGCGTCCTCTATGCCCAGCGAGAAGCGGAAGAAGCCGTCGCGGATCCCCAGCGCCTCGCGCTCCGCCGGCGTGAACGCCGCGTGCGAGGTGAAGCGCGGCTCCGAGACCAGCGTCTCCACCCCGCCCAGGCTGGGCGCCGCCTTCGCCAGCCGCAGCGCGCGCACGAAGCGCCCCGCCGCCTCCCCGCCGCCTTCCACCTCGATCCCCACCATCCCCCCGAAGCCGCACAGGGTCCGGCGCGCAGTGTCGTGGTCCGGGTGCGACGGGAGCCCCGGGTAGTGAACCCGCGCCACGCCGGGCAGGGCCTCCACCCGGCGCGCCACCTCCAGCCCGTTGCGGTTGTGGCGCTCCATCCTCACCGCCAGCGTCTTGATTCCCCGCTCCAGCAGCCACGCCGCGTGCGGGTCCAGCGCCGGCCCCCACACCTGCGCCCGCGCCCGCACCTCGCCCACCAGCCCGGCGCCGCCCAGCACCGCGCCGGCCGTGAGGTCGCTGTGCCCGCCCAGGTACTTGGTGGCGCTGTGCACCACCAGGTCCGCGCCGCTCTCCAGAGGGCGGGCGTTCACCGGCGTGGCGAAGGTGGAGTCCACCACGAGCGCGGCCCCCGCCGCGTGCGCCGCCTCCGCCAGCGGGCGCAGGTCGGTCACCCGCAGCAGCGGGTTGGAGACGGTCTCCGCCAGCAGCACGCGGGTGTTCGGCCGGAGGGCGTCCCGCCACCCCTCGGCGAAGAAGTCCACGAAGCTGGCCTCCACCCCCAGGCGCGACAGCTCCCGCACCAGCAGCGTGCGCGTGCCGCCGTACAGCGCCTCCGCGGCCAGCACGTGATCGCCCGCGCGCACGCAGGCCAGCAGCGCGCACGCCATGGCCGCCATGCCGCTCCCCACCGCCACGCAGTCCTCCGCGCCCTCCAGCGCCGCGACCTTCGCCTCCACGGCCAGGTTGTTGGGGCCGTTGCCGTAGCGCGAGTAGAGCAGCTCCCCCACCCCGTCCGGGTCCGCGTAGAAGGTGGAGGTCTGCGCGATGGGCGTGTTCACCGGCGCGTTGACCGCGTGCGGCGGGTCGCCCGCGTGTACGGCGCGGGTGGAGAGTCCTGCCTGGCGGAGGTCGGGGGTCATCTCACTCTTCGAGGAAGTGCGGAAGCGAGCAGAAGCTGCCGTCGCGGTAGGCGATCACCACCCGGCGCGCGGCGAGCCCGCCGAGCACCGCGGAGGCCGAGGCGGGCACCATCCCCGCCGCCTCGGCCACCTCCGCCGGCGAGGCGCGCCCGGCGCGGAGCACCGCGTCCCAGCAGGTGCGCTGCACCGGGTGCGCCCTGCCCAGGAGCTGGAAGCCCTCGTCCTCGAACTCCGTGACCGCGAGGATGTCGTGGTGCTCCAGCACCTCCTCCACCGGCTCGCGGTGGTGCTCGTGGAGGCCGCGGAAGAGAAAAAAGGCCTCGGCCGGGCGGTCGGGGCCCAGGTAGCGCAGGAGCAGCTTCGCCACGATCTCGTCCGCGCAGGAGTAGTCCAGCACCCGCACCTGCGAGAAGTCCAGCACGGACAGGCAGACCGAGCGCTCCCCCTCCAGCTCCGCGATCTGGCTCTCCACGCCGGTCCGGACGGCCCGCCCCGTGGGGCGGGTCACCAGGTTGCTGAAGAGCGAGGTGATGGAGCGGCGGTGGAGGAGCGTCAGGTCGATGGCGAGCGGCGAGACCCTGCGCTCGGGGAGCACGCGTCAGGCCGCGGCGGAGTCGTCGACGGTGACCTTCTCCATCACGTCGCCGCGCTGGAGCTTGGTGATCACGTCCAGCCCCTCCGTCACCTGCCCGAACACCGTGTGCACGCCGTTCAGGTGGCGCGTGCTGGCCTCGCTGAGCACGATGAAGAACTGGCTCCCGCCCGTGTCCTTGCCCGCGTGCGCCATGGAGAGCGCCCCCACCTTGTGCGTGCGCGGGTTGCCCTGCGTCTCGCACTTGATCTTGTACCCCGGCCCGCCCGAGCCCACCGACGGGTGGTTGAGCCCCTTCTCCTTGGTGATGGGGTCGCCGCCCTGCACCACGAAGTCCGGGATCACGCGGTGGAAGATGATCCCGTCGTAGAACCCGTCGCGCACCAGCTTCTCGAAGTTGGCCGCCGTGTTCGGCGCGTCCTTGTCGTAGAGCTCGGCGGTGAACGTGCCCTTGTTGGTCTGGAAGGTTACGGTCTTCATGCAAGCCTCCGGGTGGTAAGAAGTGCGAAACTGCAGGGGACAGGTTACAGGGGACAGGTTACAGCCTGCAGGATCGTCTCGGTCCGCAGTTGCAGGCTGTCCCCTGTCACCTGTTCCCCGTAACCTGTTCTTTTGCGGGCAGCACGATCAGGATCTGCGCGCCGGGAAAGGGGGCCAGGTCCTTGGTCATCGGGTCGGCGTCGTCCCAGTCGGGGACGTCGGCGATCTTGGCGGTGCCGCTGCGGATGGCGATCTTGCCGCCCCAGCGCCCCACCTTCTTGCGGATCTGCTTGAGGCCCTGGCCGCGGCCGGGGTCGCGGAAGCGCGTGATCCCGTGGATGAAGGCCGCCTCCAGCGCCGTGGCGTCGCCCCAGCGGTCGCCGAAGCGCGCCGAGTGCTCCTTGGCCAGCGAGCCCCTGAAGCCCACCCCCAGGTCCATCACCGCGATCACCGCCACCTTGCGGCCCAGGCGCCGGGCCCAGTTGTAGATCTGGATCCCTACCCACCCCGGCGCGTCGGCGTGCTCGATGATGTTCTGCGACACCTCCGAGAGCAGCATGCTGAAGCCGATGGAGTCGGCCCGCGAGTACCCCAGCTGCTCGCCCAGCAGGGTGCTGATGCGCCCCTCGTTGAGCACGTCGATCACCCCGTGGACGTCCTCGTGCGACTGCACCCGGGTGATCTCCAGCAGCACGCTGCTCTCCTTGCCGGAGCGCTGCCGCGGCGGCTGCGCCATCTCGAAGATCGCCCCCGCCTGGCGGATGAAGCCCATCCGCGTCAGGTAGCTCGCCACCTCCGGCGTCTGCGGCAGCTCCAGCAGCGGGCGCACCTCGCCCTGCCGCAGCGTCTCGCCCAGCGCCAGCAGCCCGATCATCCCGTACGGGTCCGCCCAGCGCACGTGCCGCGCGTCCACCAGCACGCGCTCGTCGCCGCCCTCCGCGGCCGCGGCCACCAGCGCGTCGAAGGCGTCGTCGTCCAGCCTCTGGGGGACCTCCAGCACTCGCGTCATGCGGCCGCACGGTCGGGGGTGGAAAGGACGCGGGAAGGTAACACGCGGGTCGGGGTGTCGGAAGGGTGGTTTTGTCGACGGCTCTGAACGGCGGATTCGGGCGTGCCCCCGGCTGGCGCCGGGGTCGGGCTTCGGCTCCGTAGCAGACGAAACGACCGTCTGCAACGGAGTCGAGCCCGCGCAAACGGCCGCGCGGTCTCGCCCCTTCGGGCCGAAATCCCTCACGCGGGGCCGGTGCTGGCGTCCGCGGGGGGCCCCCCACCCGGCTCGCTTGAGGCTCGCCACCCTCCCCCGTGCCGGGGGAGGGCGTCCCG
>JBFMFL010000286.1:0-9079 GCA_040752145.1 Gemmatimonadota bacterium | reverse complement strand
GGAGGGAGACTCGCCGGTCGTTTGGCGAGGCTCCCTCCGGCGAGGTGAGACCCGGGGCAGTTTCCGGGGCACGCCGAGCCCGCGGAGGAGACGGTCAGCAGTATCGTCCGGCTCCGCAGCGGCCCCGCCACGACAAGCTACATCCCGGCCGGACGCATCCCGAGCACCCGCACCAGGAACGCCAGCTTGTCCGCCGCCTCCTCGATCTGCATGGAGGTGGGCTTGCCGGCGCCGTGCCCGGCGCGCGTCTCCACCGGCACCAGCACCGGGGCCTCGCCGCCCTGCGCCGCCTGGAGCGCCGCGGCGTACTTGAACGAGTGCCCGGGGACGACGCGGTCGTCGTGGTCGCCGGTGGTCACCAGCGTGGCCGGGTAGCGCGCGCCGGGCCTGAGGTTGTGGAGCGGCGAGTACGCGTACAGCCAGGGGAACTGCCGCGGGTCGTCGGCGGAGCCGTACTCCGGCACCCACCCCCAGCCGATGGTGAACTTGTGGTAGCGGAGCATGTCCATCACCCCCACGGCGGGGAGCGACGCCCCGAACAGCTCCGGCCGCTGGTTCACCACCGCGCCCACCAGCAGCCCGCCGTTGGAGTCGCCGGACACCGCCAGCTTCTCGGGCGAGGTGTACTTCTCGCGCACCAGGTACTCGGCGGCGGCGATGAAGTCGTCGAACACGTTCTGCTTCCGCTCCAGCATCCCGGCGCGGTGCCACTCCTCGCCGTACTCGGCGCCGCCGCGCAGGTTGGGCGTGGCGTAGATCCCGCCCATCTCCAGCCACACCAGCACCGGCACCGAGTAGAAGGGCGTCAGGTTCCAGCTGAAGCCGCCGTAGCCGTAGAGCTGCGTGGGGTTGCTCCCGTCGCGCTCCAGGTCCTTGCGATAGGTGAGGAACATGGGGACGCGGGCGCCGTCGCGGCTGGTGTAGAACACCTGCTCGGTGGTGTAGCGCGCCGGGTCGAAGCCCGTCTTGGGGGCGAACACCGTTTCCGTCCGGCCGGTGCGCAGCTCGTGCCGGAACACGGTGGACGGGTACAGGAACGAGGTGAACGAGTAGAAGATCTCCGTGTCGCCCTGCTCGCCGGTGACGGCGCCCACCGAGCCCAGCGTGGGGAGCTCCAGGTCGCGCACCGGGCGGCCCTCCAGCGTCAGCAGCCGCACGCGCGAGTGGGCGTCGTGCAGGTACTCGGCGACGAAGTGCCCGTCCACGATGCGGGCGTCCGTGAGCGCGTCCTCCGTCTGCGGCACCACGGTGCGCCAGGCGGAGCGCTCGGGCGCGCGCAGGTCCACGGCGACGATCCGGCCGCGGGGCGCCTCCGCGTCGGTGCGGAAGTACAGCACGGTGCCGCGGCTCCCCACGAAGTGCCAGCCGGCGTCGGCCTCCTCCATCAGGGGGAGCATCCCGCCCGTGAGGCGCGGGGCCGCCGGGTCGCCCAGGTCACGGACGAACACCCGGTTGGCGGGGTCGCTCCCCTCCCACACCGTCACCACCAGCCAGCGGCCGTCGTCGGTGACCTCCGGATCGAACCCCCAGGTGGGCCGGTCGGGGCGCTCGTACACCAGCACGTCCTCCGACTGCGGGGTGCCCACGCGGTGGTAGTAGAGCCGCTGGTTCGCCAGCGCGGAGGTCAGGGCGTTCCCGGTGGGCTCCGGGTAGCGGGCGTAGAAGAACCCCCTGCCGTCCGGCGTCCACTCGGCGCCGGAGAACTTGACCCACCGCACCCGGTCGGGGAGGTCGCGGCCGGTGTCCACGTCGCGCACGCGGAACTCCTGCCAGTCGGAGCCGCCGGACGACACCCCGTACGCCAGCAGCCTGCCGTCCTCCGAGACCGAGGTCGTGGACAGGGAGACGGTGCCGTCGGGCGACAGCGCGTTGGGGTCCAGCAGCACCCGCGGCGCGTCGGCCAGCGAGGGCTGCACGTAGAGCACGGACTGGTTCTGCAGGCCGTCGTTGCGGAACGAGAAGACGCGGCCGCCCCGGCGGAAGGGGACGCCCCAGCGCTCGTAGTTCCACAGCTCGGTCAGGCGCCGGGCGATGGCGGCGCGCTGCGGCACCCCGGCCAGCCAGCCCGCGGTGAGGCGGTTCTGCGCCTCGATCCAGCGGCGGGTCTCGGGGGCGTCGGTGTCCTCCAGCCAGCGGTACGGGTCCGCGACGCGGGTGCCGTGGTAGTCGTCGGTCTGGTGGGACCTGCGCGTCTCGGGGTAGCGGATCTGCTGTGCTTCCGTGCCGGTTGCCAGGGCGAGAGCTCCTGCCAGGAGGGTGGCCGTCGAGCGGTTCATCACTGCGTGTCGTCGGGCTCGGGGAGTGTCGTGGACGGGCCGCTGCGGAGCCCGCACGGAACTGCTGTGCGGTCTCCTCCGCGGGCTCCGGGAGCCACCGGAAACTGCCCCGGTGTCTCCCTTCGCCGGAGGGAGCCTCGCCAGACCGCCGGCGAGTCTCCCTCCGTACAGCTTCATGTGGGTACCGCTCGAACTGCTGAGCTACAGCGGCGCCGCTTCCTCGGGTTCCGGTGTCCTTTCCTCCTCGGCGTTCGCCTCGGGGAAGCGGAAGGTGAAGCCTTCGCCCTCTTCCGCGGCGTCCACCTCCACGGTGCCGCCGTTCTCCAGCCGGCCGAAGAGGATCTCCTCGCCCAGGGGCTGCTTGAGTTCCTCCTGGATCAGGCGCGCCAGGGGGCGCGCGCCGTTCAGGGGGTCCAGGCCGCGGCGGGCCAGGCGGGTGCGGGCGGCGGGGGTCAGCTCCACGCTCACCTCGCGGTCGGCGAGCAGGGCGCGCAGCTCGCGCAGCATCCGCTCCACGATGCGCTCCATCACGGGCAGGGTGAGCGGCGCGAAGGGGATGCGGGCGTCCAGGCGGTTGCGGAACTCGGGGGTGAAGGTGCGCTCGAAGGCGCGCTCGTCCTCGCCCTCGCCCGTGGCCCCGCCGAAGCCCATGCGCCGGCGCGACAGGTCCTCCGCGCCCACGTTGCTGGTCATCACCAGGATCACGCTGCGGAAGTCGGCCTGCTTGCCGTTGTTGTCGGTGAGCTTGCCGTAGTCCATCACCTGCAGGAGGATGTTGAAGACGTCGGGGTGCGCCTTCTCGATCTCGTCCAGCAGCAGCACGGCGTGCGGGGTGCGGTTCACCGACTCGGTGAGCAGCCCGGCCTGGTCGAAGCCCACGTAGCCCGGGGGCGCGCCGATCAGCCGCGACACGGTGTGCCGCTCCATGTACTCCGACATGTCGAAGCGGATCAGCTCCATCCCCAGCGTGTCGGCCAGGGCGCGGGCCACCTCGGTCTTGCCCACGCCGGTGGGGCCGGTGAACAGGAACGAGCCGATGGGCTTCTGCGGGTCGCGCAGCCCCGCGCGCGACAGCTTGATGGCCGAGGCCAGCTGCTCGCAGGCGCGCTCCTGCCCGAACACGCGGGCCTTGAGGTCGGACTCCAGCGAGCGCAGCCGCTCCTTGTCGGAGCGGGACACGGTCTTGGGCGGGATCTGGGCCATGGTGGCGAGGATGGTCTCCACCTCCTCCGCGGTCACCACGGGCGGCTCGGCGCCCTCGGCGTGCTCCAGCTTCACGCCGGCGCCGGCCTCGTCCAGCAGGTCGATGGCCTTGTCCGGGAGCTTGCGGTCGTGCAGGTAGCGGTGCGCCAGCTCGGCGGCGGCGCGGATCGCCTCGTCGGAGTAGCGGACGCCGTGGAACTCCTCGTAGCGCGGGCGCAGCCCCTCCAGGATGCGGACGGTGTCCTCCAGCCCGGGCTCCGGGATCTCCACCTTCTGGAAGCGGCGGGCGAGGGCGCGGTCCTTTTCGAAGTGGGAGCGAAACTCCTCCCAGGTGGTGGAGCCGATGCAGCGCAGCCCCCCGGCCAGCGCCGGCTTGAGCAGGTTGGAGGCGTCCATGGCCCCGCCGCTGGTCATCCCCGCGCCCACCAGGGTGTGGATCTCGTCGATGAACAGCACGGCGTTGGGGCGCGCCTCCAGCTCGCGGAGCACGGCCTTGAGGCGCTCCTCGAAGTCGCCGCGGTAGCGGGTGCCGGCCAGCAGCGAGCCCATGTCCAGCGCGAAGATCTCCGCGTCGCGCAGCGGCGCCGGCACCTCGCCGCGGTGGATCTTCCAGGCCAGCCCCTCCACCAGCGCGGTCTTTCCCACGCCGGGGTCGCCCACGAACAGGGGGTTGTTCTTGCGGCGGCGGGACAGGATGTGGACGGCGCGCGCCACCTCGCGGTCGCGCCCGATCAGCGGGTCGATCTTCCCCTCGGCGGCCAGCCGGCCCAGCGGCACGGTGAAGCGGGCCAGCGCCCCCTTGAGCGGCTCGCCGCCCTCCTCTTCCGGGGCGTCGCCGGCGGGGGCGCGCACCGCCTCCTCGTCGTCCGCGCCCCCGTGGGACAGGGCTCGCACCAGCGCCAGCCGGGTGAGCCCTTCTTCCTCCATGAAGTGAACGGCGTACGAGTCGGGCTCGTCCCACATGGCCACCACCACGTGCGGGCCGGACACCTCGTCCTTGCCGGCGCGCAGCACCTGCAGCGCCGCCTGCTGCACCACCCGGCGGAAGGCCAGGGTGAGCACCGGCTCCGTGCCGTCGCCGGCGTGCGCCTCCACCTCGCGCTCCAGGTAGCGGTCCAGGCGGGCCTTGATGCGCTCCACGTCGGCGCCGCAGCGCTCCACGGTGGCGGCGGTGGAGGCGTCGTGCAGCAGGGCGAAGAGGAGGTGCTCCAGCCCCGCCATCTCGTGGCTGCGCCGCGCCGCTTCCAGCACGGCGAGGCGCAGCGTCACTTCCAGCTCGGGGCGAAGTGCGGGGTTGGCCATCTCTATTCGGGCTCCATGGTCAGGAGGAGGGGAAATCCCTCCTCGCGGGCGGCCTCGGTCACCTGCGCCACCTTGGTCTCCGCCACCTCGCGGGTGTAGCGGCCCGCCACCCCCACGCCGTGGGTGTGCACCTGCAGCATGATCTGGGCGGCCTCGGTGGCCGTCTTGCGGAAGAAGCGCACCAGCACGTCCACCACGAACTCCATGGTGGTGTAGTCGTCGTTGTGGAACAGGACCCGGTACAGGCGCGGGGTCTTCGCGCGGGGGCGGTCCTCCAGGAGCAGCTCCTCGCGCCTGGCGGGGTCCCTCCCGTCGTCGTCTCGGTCTCGGTCCGGCATGTCCTGCTCGGGCGTCGTGTCGGGGGTGCCCGCTGCCCGCGGGTCCACCCCAAAAGGAACGGTACACCGGGGCCGCGGCAAGGATTCCCGCCGCGGCGCCGCGGGCGGGGCGCGGCACGCGATTTTCGTGCAGGGCGCGGCATGGACCAGGCGATTCACACCTTTCCCGAGGACCGGACCCGCGAGGCGGGGAGGATGGCGCACGAGCTGCTGGTGCAGCGCATCCTCCAGCCGGACGACGTCACCTGCGGCCCCACCTGCCTGCGCAAGGTCTACCAGTACTACGGGCTGGAGCTGGAGCTGGCGCAGGTGCTGGGCGAGATCGACCGCAACGAGGACGGCGGCACGCTGGCCGTGTTCCTGGGGATCTCGGCGCTGCGGCGGGGCTTCCGCGCCCGCCTGTACTCGTACGACCTGCGCATCTTCGACCCCAGCTGGTTCGAGCTCCCCATGCCGGCCCTCGCCGAGAAGATCCACCGCCGCATCCCGTACCTGGGCACCGCCAAGACGATCCGGGCGGCGCAGGCGTACCTGGAGTTCCTGGAGGAGGGCGGGGAGATGCGGTTCGACGAGCTGACGCCGGGGCTCCTCAAGGAGATCCTGGACCGCGACCACCCCGTCCTGGCCGGCCTCTCCGCCACCTACCTGTACCGCTGGATGCGCGAGCGGCAGCTGGACGAGCTGGACGAGCTGGTGCCGGACGACGTGCGCGGCGAGCCCACGGGGCACTTCGTCGTCATCGCCGGCTACGAGCAGTGGGGGCGGCGCTTCTCGCTGCGCGACCCCTCGGCGCACGTGCCGCACCCGGAGGGCGGCGACGGGCGGCAGGTGGTGGACGCGCAGAGCCTGATCAACGCCATCCTGCTGGGCGACCTCACCTACGACGCGGTGCTGCTGGAGATCTGGCGCGCGGACCGCGAGGGGGAGGCCGCGTGAGCCGGCGCAGGGTGGTGGTGGTGGTCTCGGACCCGCGCAAGGCGGCGGAGCTGCCGGCGGAAATGCTGGTGTCCGCGGACGAGTACCTGGAGGGCGGGGAGGCGCTCACGGACCGCGGCCTGGTGGTGGTCAACCTGTGCAACTCGTACCGCTACCGCACGCGCGGCTACTACGTGTCGCTGCTGGCGGACGCGCGCGGGCAGACGGTGGTCCCCAGCGTGGAGACCATCGAGGGGCTGGCGGACGCGTACGGGCTGTTCCGGGCGCTGCGCGAGGCGGGGGTCCCCACGGTGGACGTGCGGGAGATGAGGTCGCGGCACGGCTCGCTCCCCGCCGCGATCTCGCCGGAGGCCGACGACGCCTGCGACCCCCTGGACCCGGAAGTGCCGCTGCTGCGCGTGGACGCCGCGGAGGGCCCGGCGTACCGCCCGGCTTCCGACGCGGAGGTGGCGGAGACGCTCGCGTACTTCGGGAGCTGCACGGACCCGCGGGTGAGGTCGGCGGCGCGGGCGGTGTACCGGGAGTGGCCGGCGCCGGTGCTGCGCATCCAGTGGATCCTGGAGGAGGAGGAGTGGAAGGTGACGGGGGTGTCGCCCCTGTCCCTCCGCCAGCTCGGACGCGAGCAGCGCGCGGAGCTGGCGGAGGCGCTTCGCGACGAGAAGCGGGTGGCGAAGCGCGGGGCCCCCGCGCCCTCGGAGGGGAAGCGGGCGGCGCTGGCGGTGCTGGTGGACGAGGGCGACCCCTTCTCCCCCTCGTCGCCGGAGACCATCGACAAGCTGGAGCGGGTGGCCTCGCGCATGGGCGTGTACGTGCAGCGCATCGGGCTGGGCGACCTGGACAAGCTGGGCGAGTACGACGCGCTCTTCATCCGCGCGCTCACCTCGGTGAGCACGCCGGCGTTCCAGTTCGCGCTGCGCGCCGAGGCGCTGGGGATGCCGGTGGTGGACGACTCGCAGTCCATCATCCGCTGCAGCAACAAGGTGTTCCTGGACGAGCTGCTGCGCCGCGAG
Organism: Gemmatimonadota bacterium; assembly: GCA_040752145.1. Taxonomy (GTDB): domain Bacteria; phylum Gemmatimonadota; class Gemmatimonadetes; order Longimicrobiales; family Longimicrobiaceae; genus JAFAYN01. The sequence continues at coordinate 2,014 of JBFMFL010000286.1, read as the reverse complement.
GGGATCGCCACCCCGCGCACCCTGGTGGCGACGGCGCGCACCCCCGCCGAGCAGCTGGCGGAGCTGGGCTTCCCGGCCGTCATCAAGCTCCCGGACGGCTCCTTCTCGGCGGCGGTGCACAAGGTGGCCTCGCCGGAGGAGTACCGGGAGCGCGCGGGGGAGATGTTCCGGCGCTCGCCGCTGATCATCGCCCAGGAGTACCTCCCCACCGACTTCGACTGGCGGGTGACCGTGCTGGACGGGCAGCTCCTGTTCGCCGCGCGCTACTTCATGGCGCGCGGCCACTGGCAGATCCGCACGGAGGAGAAGGGGACGGAGCGCTACGGCCGGGTGGAGGCGGTGCCGCGCGACGCGGCGCCCAGGGCGGTGGTGGAGCTGGCGCTGCGGGCGGCGGGGCTGATCGGGCGGGGACTGTACGGGGTGGACATCAAGGAGGGGCCCACGGGGCCGGTGGTGATCGAGATCAACGACAACCCCAACCTCGACGTGGGCTACGAGGACGCGGCGGACGGCGCCGCCGTCTACGAGGACGTGGTGAGGTTCTTTCTGCGGCGGGTGGAGGAGGGGACGGAGGGGGCGGAGCCCGCGCCGGCCGGCGCCGTCGCAGCGGAGGAGACGGCGCCGATGCGCGCCCCCATCCGCCCGCGCCGCGCGGCGCCCCAGCCGCGGGCCCACTACCGCCCCTTCGAGGTGGCGGGGGTGGAGCTGGAGTACCCGGTGGTGGACCGCGACCTCAACGTGGCGCACCGGGTGGAGGAGGCGTTCCGGACGCTTGCCGGGCGGGGGTGCTCGGACGTGGACCTGGGGGCGGTGGGGCTCTCCAACGAGATCGCCGACCACGTGCTGGAGGTCAAGACACAGGCCCCGGTGCGGAGCCTGGCGGAGGCGGAGGAGCTGCTGGTGGAGGGGATCGGGCGCTTCTCGGCGGTGCTGCGCGACCAGTTCGACGCGCGGCTGATGCCCACCGGGATGCACCCCTGGATGGACCCCACCAGGGGGCGGCTCTGGCGGCGCTCCAACGCCCGCGTCTACGACACCTACGCGCGCCTCTTCGACGTGCGGACGCACGGGTGGATGAACGTGAACAGCTGCCACCTGAGCCTCCCCATGGGGCGCGAGGCGGAGTCGGTGGCGATGCTCAACGCCGCGGCGCTGCTGGTCCCCTACCTCCCCGCGCTCGCCGCGTCGTCGCCCATGTACGACGGCGACCTGCAGCCCGCGGCGGACGGGCGGCTGGCCTGGATCCTGGAGCACCAGGCCCGCATCCCCGAGTCGCAGGGGGAGATCGTCCCGGAGTACATCGACAGCCTGGCGGACTACCGCCGGCGCATCCTGGGGGGGATGTACGCGGCGCTGGACCGCATCCCCGACACCGCGCCCATCCGCCACGAGTTCTTCAACGCGCGCGGGGCGGTGTTCAAGGCCAGCAGCAAGCGCATGGAGGTGCGGGTGCTGGACACGCAGGAGTGCGTGAAGATGGACATCGCGGTGTCCGCCTTCGTGCGCGCGGCGCTGAAGTCGCTGACGCAGCGGGTGATGGAGGGGAAGCTGGCGCTCCCGGCGCACGCGGTGCTGGTGGCCGACTTCCGCGCCGCGGTGCGCGACGGGAGCCGCGCGCGGGTGACGGCGCCGCACTTCCGCTCGGTGGCGCGCGACGCGGAGGGGCGGGCGGACGTGCGCGACGTGCTGCGCGCGCTGCTGGAGGACGCGCGCCGCTCCGTGCGCAGGGACGAGGCGGAGTACCTGGAGCTGGCGGGGCGGGTGGTGGAGGCGGGGACGCTGTCGGAGCGGATCCGCGCGGCGCTGCTCCCCTTCCAGGAGGCGGAGGACGAGGTGTTCACCGACGCGGCGCGGCGCATCTACATCGAGCTGATGGACTGCCTGGAGGCCAACGAGCCGTGGGTCCGGCGGTGGGGGTGAGGGCGCTCGCCGCGCTGCTCGCGCTGGCCGCCGCGGGGTGCGCCTCGGGCGGCGGGGGCGGGGCGGGCGCGCCCCCCGCCGCGGGGGGCGGCGC
>JBFMFL010000285.1:0-9128 GCA_040752145.1 Gemmatimonadota bacterium | reverse complement strand
CGCGCGCGCAGCGCCCCGGCGTCGGAGCGCGCGTCCGCGACGTGGGTGGCCGCCGCGCCGGCCAGGCGGTCGCGCAGCGCCCGCAGCTCGCGGCGCAGCTGCGCGCCGTCCGGCACCGCGGCCTCCGCGGCGGCGGAGGGGGTGGGGGCGCGCAGGTCGGCCACCAGGTCGGCGATGGTGGTGTCGGTCTCGTGGCCCACGGCGGAGATCACGGGCACGGGCGACTCGGCGATGGCGCGCGCCACCGCCTCCTCGTTGAAGGCCCACAGGTCCTCGATGGATCCCCCGCCCCGCCCCACGATCAGCAAGTCGGCGCAGCCGGCCGCGCCGAAGCGGCGGATGGCCGCGGCGATCTCCTCCGCGGCGCCCTCGCCCTGCACCCGGCAGCCGGCCACCACCACCCGCGTCCAGGGCGCGCGCCGCCGCACCACGGCCAGCACGTCGCGCAGCGCGGCGCCGGCCGTGGAGGTGACCACGCCCACGCACGCGGGCGCGCGCGGGACCGGGCGCCGCCGCCCGGGCGCGGTCAGCCCCTCGGCGTCCAGCCGGGCGCGCAGTCGGTCGAAGGCCAGCTTCCACAGCCCGTCGCCGCGCGCGTCCAGGTCGGCCACCACCAGCTGGAACTCGCCGCGCGACTCGTACAGCGTCAGCCGCCCCAGGGCGCGCACCTGCATCCCCTCCGCGGGAGCCGTCGGAAGCCGCCGCGCCTCCTCGCGCCACATCACGCAGCGCAGCTGGGCGCCCGCGTCGCGCAGCGTGAAGTAGCAGTGCCCGGAGCGCGCGCGGGTGAAGTTGGCGACCTCGCCCGCCACCCACAGCGGCGGGAACACGCCCTCCACCATCTCCCGCGCGGCGGCGTTCACCGCGGACGGCGTCCACTCCCCGCCGGCGCGCGCCGCGGGGAGGTCGGGGAAGCCCGCGTCCGCCTGCGCCGCCGCGACCGCCCTCGCCAGCTCCTCGTTTCGCGCCGACTCCGCCGCCGAGAACAGGTCCCAGGTCACGGCCGGCCCGCCCGCCGCCCGCGCTTCCGCTCCGCCGCCGCGTGGGCCCGCTTCGCGGCGTCCACGGTGTTGCGGAGGAGCATGGTGATGGTCATGGGCCCCACGCCGCCGGGCACGGGAGTGATCGCCCCCGCCACCCGCGACACGCCCTCGAAGTCCACGTCGCCCACCACGCGGGTGCCGTTCCTGGCCGACGGATCGGGGACGCGGGAGATGCCGACGTCGATCACCGTGGCGCCGGGCTTCACCATGTCGGCGGTGATCAGCCCCGGCTTCCCCACGGCCACCACCAGGATGTCGGCCATGCGGGTGTGCGGGGCGATGTCCGGGGTGTGCCGGTGCACCAGGGTGACGCTGGCGTTGGGGCCGGGCGCCATGAGCAGCGACATCAGCGGCTTGCTGACGATCAGGCTGCGCCCGACGATGACCGCGTGCTTGCCGTGGGTGGGGACCTGCTCGCGGCGGAGCAGCTCCATGATCCCCGCCGGGGTGGCGGGGACGAAGCCGCGGGGGTCGGCGATGAAGGCGCGCCCGACGTTGAGGGGGTGGAAGCCGTCCACGTCCTTGGCGGGGTGGATGCGCTCCAGGAACGGCTTGGGGGAGAGGTGCGGCGGGAGGGGGAGCTGCACCAGGATGCCGTGGATCTCCGGGTCGGCGTTGAGCCCGTCAATGACGCCGTACAGCTCGTCGGCGGACACGTCCTCGCCGAGCTTGAGGGTGCGGTCGTGCATCCCCGCCTCGCGGCACGCCCGGGCCTTGCTGCGCACGTACACCTCGCTGGCGGGGTCGTTGCCCACCAGCACCACGGCCAGCCCCGGGACCACGCCCTCGGCGCGCAGGAGGGCGACCTCGGCCGCGACCTCCGCGCGGATGGTCCGGCTGATCTCGGTACCGTCGATGATGCGTGCCATATGAAGAGCGAACTACATCCTCTGTTTGCCGAACATCCCCTCCAGCGCCCGCGCGTACGGCACGCTGACCCGCTCGATGGACCTCGCCTTCCCGCTCCCCGGGTCCACCTCCACCACCGCCCCCTGCAGGTGCAGGTCGCCGTCCGCCGGCTGCATCCGCTCGCCGCGCGTCTGGGTGAGCTGCCGCTCCAGGGAGATCTCCCACTTCATCCCGATGATGCCGTCCAGCCCGCCCGTGAGCCCCAGGTCGGTGATGAACGCGGTTCCCTTGGGGAGCACGCGCTCGTCGGCCGTCTGCACGTGGGTGTGCGTCCCCACCACCGCGGCGACGCGGCCGTCCAGGTAGCGCGCGAACGCCTGCTTCTCGCTGGTGGCCTCCGCGTGGAAGTCCACCACCACCACGTCGGCCTGCCCCTTGAGCTCCGCCAGCAGCGCGTCCGCGCCGCGGAAGGGGTCGTCGATGGGCGGCATGAAGGTGCGCCCCTGCAGGTTCATCACCCCCAGCCGCACCCCGCCCACCGTGACCACCACGGAGCCGCGCCCGGGATTGCCCGGCGGGTAGTTGGCCGGGCGGATGATGGGGAGCCTGCCGTCCCTGAGGACCGGCTCCAGCTCCTTGATCTTGTCCCACACGTGGTTCCCGGTGGTGATGACGTCCACCCCCATCTCCAGGAACTCGTGAACGATCTCCGGCGTGATCCCGAACCCGCCCGCCGAGTTCTCGCCGTTGAGCACCACGGCGTCCGCCCGCGTCTCCTTCTTCACGAGCCGCAGGAGCCCCTTGGCGACCTTGCGCCCGGGGCTCCCGATGACGTCGGCGACGAAGAGGACCCTCACGGAGAGGGAACAGGGAACAGGGAACAGGGAACAGCCTGCAACTGCACGGCGCCGCGGGGGGTGCCGTGCAGTTGCAGTTCCGTCGTACCCATAAAATCCGTTGCGGAGGGAGACAGCCGGGCAGTTTCGGCTGGCTCACTCCGGCGGAGCGAGACACGGGGCGGTTTCCGTGGCTCGCGGAGCCCGCGGAGGAGACGGACGGCAGTATCGTCCGGCTCCGGAGCGGCCCCGCCCCGACGCACAGTGCTTCCGAAAAACCTCAACGCGCGAAGTCCACGGCGCGGGTCTCCCGGATCACCACCACCTTGATCTGCCCGGGATACTGGAGCTCCGCCTCGATGCGGCGGGCGGTCTCCTCGCTGAGGCGGGTCATCTCCTCGTCGTTGATCTTTTCGGGAGTGACCATGATGCGCAGCTCGCGCCCCGCCTGGATGGCGAAGCAGCGCTCCACGCCGGGGAACGAGGTGGCGATCTCCTCCAGCTTCTCCAGCCGCTTGACGTAGGTCTCGAACATCTCGCGGCGCGCGCCGGGGCGGGAGCCGGAGATGGCGTCGGCGGCGGTGACCAGGAACGTCTCGGGAAAGAGGTGCGGCTCCTCGTCGTGGTGCGCCTTGATGGCGTTGAGCACCTGCGGGGGCTCGTTGAACTTCTTGGCCAGGTTCCACCCCAGCTCCACGTGGGTGCCCTCGTGCTCGTGGGTCATCCCCTTCCCCACGTCGTGCAGCAGCCCCATGCGCTTGGCCATGGTGGCGTCGAAGCCCATCTCGGCGGCCATGTTGCCGGCGAGGATGGCGACCTCCTTGGAGTGGAGCAGCTGGTTCTGCCCGTACGAGGTGCGGAACTTGAGCCGGCCCAGCACCTTGACCACCTCGGGGTGGACGCCGTGGATCCCCAGCTCGTACAGGATCTCCTCGGCGGCCTCGCGCATGCCGTTCTCCACCTCCTTGCGCGACTTGGCGACCACGTCGTCGATGCGCCCGGGGTGGATGCGCCCGTCGGAGACCAGCTTCTCCAGGGCGATGCGGGCCGTCTCGCGGCGGATGGGGTCGAAGCCGCTGAGCACCACGGCCTCCGGGGTGTCGTCGATGATGACGTCGATCCCGGTGGCCTGCTCGAAGGCGCGGATGTTCCGGCCCTCGCGCCCGATGATCCTCCCCTTCATCTCGTCGGAGGGGAGCGCGACCACGGACACGGTGGTCTCGGCGGTGTGGTCGGCGGCGATGCGCTGGATGGCGAGCGAGATGATCTTCTTGGCCTCGCGCTCGGCGTCGCGGCGGGCCTCCTCCTTGATCTCGCGGACGCGCTGGGCGGCGCCGGCGCGGGCCTCCTCCTCCACGTCGTGCATCAGCTGGCGGCGCGCCTCGTCGGCGGTGAGGCCGGCCAGCGACTCCAGCCGGTGCTGCACCTCGCCGATCCGGGCGACGAGCTCCTCGGACTGGCGCTCCACGTCCTTTTCGCGGCGGCCCAGCTGCTCGGCGCGCTTCTCCTGGGCCTGCGACTTCTCGTCCAGGAGGTGGAACTTGCGGTCCAGCGACTCCTCGCGCTCCTGGAGGCGCCGCTCCATCCGCTCCATGTCGTCGCGGCGCTTGGCTTCCTCGCGCTCCCACTCCTCGCGGGCGCGGATGGCCTCCTCGCGCCCCTTGAGCACCTCGGCCTTGCGCAGGCTCTCGGCGTCCTGCTCGGCTCCCGCGCGGATCCGCGCGGCCTCGTCCTCCGCGGTGGCCCGGGCCTTCCGCAGGCGGGCCTGCGCCCCCGCCCGGCCCGCGAGGAAGCCCGCCACCGCGGCGACCAGCGCCGCGAGGACGATCATCAGAATATCCATGGTCGTGTATCGGAGGCGGGCGAGGCCCGCAGCAGGTACAAAAAAGGAGGCGGCAGAAAGGCTCTCCCTGCCACCTCAGCACGTACACCCGGTGGATCTCCGACCGTGTAGGGAGAATCCGCACGGAAACTATAGGCAGACGGCGCGCGGGGACGCAAGCCCCGGCCGTTACCCCTCCGTGACCGGCGCGACTCCCTCCGCGGGGTCGAGGGGCGCGTCCGCGGCGGCCCGCTCCAGCAGCTCGGCCGCGGCCCCGGCGCGCCGCCCGGCCTCGTCGCGGAGGCGCTGGATCTCCTCGCGGGCGCTGAACAGCTCGTCGGTGACGGACAGCGCCGCCAGCAGCACGGCGCGGTGCGGCTCCAGGGTCCTGAAGCCGGGGAGGTCGCGCACCACGGCGTCCAGGTGCGCGGCCACGGCGCGGGTGTACTCCGGCGGCACGTCCGAGCGGAGGACGTGCTTCTCGCCGCCCACCTCCACCGTGACGGTGTGGCGCGGGGAGGCGCGGCGGCGGGTCACCGGCGCGCCTCCAGCACGGCCAGCCGCGCCAGCAGCGCGCCCACGCGGCGCCGGGCCTCGGCGGTGCGGCTCCGCAGCAGCGCGTTCTCGGCGCGCAGGCGGCGCAGCTCCTCCTCGCCCCCGCTCTCGTCCAGGGCGGTCTCGCCCGTCACCGACTGGAGCGCGGCGCGCAGGCTGGCCACCTCGGCCTCCGCCTCCCGGGCGCGGCTCCGCCACGCCGCGAGCGCGGCCGCCGCACGCGCGGCGGCGCGCTCCAGCCGCTCCCACCCTGCGTCGGGCGGCGTGGGGGCGGGGTCAGCGGCGGCGGACACCCAGGCGCTCCTCCAGCGCCGCGAGCACGGAGGCGACGGACGCGTCGGTCTCCGCGTCGGTGAGGGTGCGGTCCGGCGCACGGAAGCGCAGGCGGAAGGCAAGGCTGCGCGTCCCCTCCGGGATCCCCTTCCCCTCGTACAGGTCGAACGGCCAGGCGGTCTCCAGCAGCGGCCCGGCGGCGGCGCGGATGGTCTCCCCCACCTCGGCGGCGGCCGTGCCGCGCGGCACCAGCAGCGCCAGGTCGCGCTCGCTGGCCGGCTGGTCCGGGAGGGCGGCCAGGTACGCCGCCGCCGGCCGGCCCAGGGGGAGCCGCGCCTCCAGCAGCCACACGTCGCCGGCCCACGCGGGCGCGTCCATGGCGCCCGGCGCGACGCGCCCGCCGCCGCCGCTCTCCGCGCCGTCCGCCGCGAGCCGGAACGCCTCGCCGGGGACGACCAGGCCGCCGAGCATGGCCGGCGCGCCGATCTCCAGCGCCGAGCCGTGCTCCTCCGCCAGCTCCTCCAGCAGCCCCCGGAGGTCCCACACGTCCCAGGGCGCCGCGTCGCCGCTCCAGTGCGGCGGGCGGGACGCGCCGGTGAACGCGGCGGCCACGCGGATCTCCTCGCGCGGCACGGCGCCCTCGCCGGCCGGCGAGAACACGGTGCCCACCTCGAAGAGCCGCACGTCGCGCACGCCGTGCGCCCAGTTGTGCTCCACGCGGCGCAGCAGCCCGAAGGCGAGCGTGTCGCGCAGCGAGCCCTCCTCCGCGGAGAGCGGGTTGAGCAGCGGCACGCGCCCCTCCGCCCCCGGCGCGAAGCCGGTGGTGCGCGACTCCAGGAAGCCGGCGCGGCGGAAGAAGCCGCGCGCGCGGCGCTCCGCCCCCACCTCCGGGCTCTCCGGCACGGCGGAGGCGCGGAACGGCAGGATCTCCTCCGGGAACGAGTCGTAGCCGCGGCGCCGCGCGATCTCCTCGATCAGGTCGATCTCGCCCGCCACGTCCGGTCGGAACCCCGGGACTCTGACGTGCATCGTTTCCGCCGAAAAATCGACATCGAAGCCGATCTCGCCCAGCAACCGCCGAATCTCGAACCGGTCCAGTTCCACCCCCAGTACCTGCCGCACCCGCTCCGGCCGCAGCTCCACCACGCGGCGGGTGAACGGCGCCGGGCTCAGGTCCAGCGCGTCCCGGTCCGCCTGCCCGCCCGCGACGGCCACGACCAGCCGGACCACGCGCTCCAGGGCGCGCGCCTGCCCCTCCGGGTCCACGCCGCGCTCGAAGCGGTACGAGGCGTCGGTGGAGAGCCCGAACGGCGTCCGCGTCCCCCGCACCGCCTTGGGATCGAAGAGCGCGACCTCCAGCAGGATGGCGGTGGTGCCGTCGTGCACCTCGCTGTTCTCGCCGCCCATGACGCCGGCGAGGGCGACCGGCCCCTCCGCGTCCGCGATCAGGAGCGACTTCTCGGACAGCGCGCGGTCCACGCTGTCCAGCGTCCTCAGCGTCTCCCCGGCGCGCGCGCGGCGCACCCGGATCTCCGGCCCGCGCAGGCGGTCCAGGTCGAAGGCGTGGATGGGCTGCCCCAGCTCGTGCAGGACGTAGTTGGTGGCGTCCACCACGTTGTTGATGGGCCGCACGCCCACCGCGCGCAGCCGCGACGCCAGCCACTCCGGCGAGGGGCCCACCCGGACGCTGCGGACGACCGCCGCCGTGTAGCGCGGGCACCCCTCCACGTCCTCGATGCGGATCCGCACCCCGCCGACCGTACCCTCCGCCCCCGCCGTCCGCACGTCCAGCGGCGACCCGGGCGCGTTCGGGAAGTCAGGCAGCCTCACGTCCGCCGCCCCGTTCGGAGCCACTTCGCGAGCGACGCCCACGTGCGACAGCATCTCCGGCCGGTTGGGCGTGATGTCCAGCACCAGCCGCACGTCGTCCAGCCCCAGCGACTGGAGGAACGGCGCCCCCGGCTCCCACTCGTTCCCCGCCAGCGTCATCAGCCCGGAGTGGTCGCGCCCCAGCCCCAGCTCCCGCGCCGAGCACAGCATCCCCTCGGACACTTCGCCGCGCAGCTTCGCCTTTCCGATCTTGAGCCCGCCCGGCAGCGACGCCCCCACCGGCGCGAACGGGTAGAACCGCCCCGCCTCCACGTTGGGCGCGCCGCACACCACCTGCACCGGTTCCGCCCCGCCCGCGTCCACGCGCGTGACGCGCAGCTTGTCCGCGTTGGGGTGCTGCCACACCTCCAGCACCCGCCCGATCACCACGCCCTCGACGCCCGCGCCGAGGTCCACCACCTCGTCGGCGGGCGCGCCGAGCAGCGAGAGACGGTGCGCGAGCTCGGCGGGCGGCTCGGCGAGGCCGGGGACGAGCGACTGGAGCCAGCGGTACGAGACGTTCATGACCGGCGAGTGCGAAAGTGCGAAAGTGCGTGAGTGCGAAAGTGCGAACCACCCGCGAAAGCGATCGTGACCCGAAGGGCGGAGACCCGGCGGCAGTTTGCCGGGGCTCCGTTCTCCTCGACACGGTAGTTTCGTGTCGAGGAGAATAGAGCGCGGTCCCCGGCCGGGCGGTTTCGGCCGGGGATTCGCCCGAACCTCAGCCCGGAATCAGCTGAACTGCTCCAGGAACCGGACGTCGCTCTCGTAGAGGAGCCGGATGTCCGGGATGCCGAAGCGCTGCATGGCGATGCGGCCGGGCCCCATGCCGAAGGCGTAGCCGGTGTACTTCTCCGGGTCGTAGCCGACGGCGCGGAACACGTTGGGGTGCACCATGCCGGAGCCCATGATCTCCATCCAGCCGGTGCCCTTGCACGCGCTGCACCCCGCCCCGCCGCAGAGCTGGCAGGAGACGTCCACCTCGGCCGAGGGCTCGGTGAACGGGAAGTACGACGGCCGGAAGCGCGTCTTCGCGGACGCCCCGAAGAAGCGGCGCACGAACTCGGAGATGGTGGCCTTGAAGTCCACGAAGGTGATCCCCTCGTCCACGGCCAGCCCCTCGATCTGCTCGAAGGCCGGGGCGTGGGAGGCGTCGTACGGGTCGCGCCGGAACACCTTGCCGGGGACGACGACGCGCACCGGCGGCGCGAACCGCTCCATGGTGCGGGCCTGCACCGGCGAGGTGTGCGTGCGCAGCAGCACGTGCTCGCTCAGGTACAGGGTGTCGTGCATGTCCGCCGCCGGGTGGTCCAGCGGGATGTTCAGCCGGGTGAAGTTGTAGTCCGTGGTCTCCGCCTCGGGGCCGGCCACGCGGGTGAAGCCCAGGTCGCGGAAGATGTCGCACACCTCCTCGATCACCTGCGTCACCGGGTGCAGACCGCCCCGCCAGCGGCGCCGGCCGGGGAGCGACAGGTCCACGCGCGGGCCCTCGTCCGCCTTCGGGGCGAGGGCGGCCACCCGCTCGTCCAGCAGCGCGGTCAGCGCCTCCTTGACCCGGTTCGCCTCGGCGCCCACGGCGGGCCGCTCCTCGGCGGACAGCCCGCCCAGGCCGCGCAGGATGCCGGTGAGGCGCCCCTTGCGCCCCACGTACTCCACCCGCAGCGCCTCCAGCGCCTCCGCGGCGTCGGCGCCGCCGATGGCGCGCGTCCCCTCGGCCTCAAGCTCCCTGAGCTGCCCCAGCAGGTCCTGGCTCATCGTCTCGCGTCGCTCCCGTTCGGTCCGCGCCGGCCCCGCGTGAGTGGAAGGCGGGCCGGCTCCCCAATCTGCACCCGCGGCGGCTCCGCGGCTACCCCCGCAAAAGCCGAGGCGGCGCCGGGCATG
>JBFMFL010000284.1:0-9128 GCA_040752145.1 Gemmatimonadota bacterium | reverse complement strand
ACCCCTCACCCCCCGGCCCCCTCTCCCACAAGGGGAGAGGGGGAGCACGACAGTGCCGACGCCCGGACAGCCCTCCCCCAGAATTGGGGGAGGGTGGCGAGCCTCAAGCGAGCCGGGTGGGGGCCCCTCGCGGACGCCAGCGCGAGCCCCGCGTGAGGGATTTCGGCCCGAAGGGGCGAGACCCCAACAGCAGTATCGTTGGGGGCTCGACTCCGTTACGCAGCGTTGTTCGCTGCGTTACGGAGCCGAAGCCCGACCCCGGCGCCAGCCGGGGGCACGCCCGAACCCGCCGTGAAAAGCCGTTACGTTCCGTCGGAGGACGAGGATTCGACCTTGGCCAGCAGCCACCCCCACGCCTCTTCGAGCCGCCACTCGATCGCCGCGGACGCCTCGGGAAGGTCCGCGTGCTGGCGGTGCAGGAACTCCAGGTCCGCGATCCAGCGGCGGAGCTGGGACTCGTCGGACTCGGGGCCGACGGCGGGGGCGAGGATTCGCAGCATGCGGGCTGCGAGTGCAACCCGCGTACCCCGGGACCGGGCTCAGCCGGCCGCCACGCCCAGCCGCTCCGCGCGCAGGTTGAGGCGGATGATGGCCTCCGCCAGCTCGCGCGCCGTCTGCGGCGAGAAGGTGGGGGAGTGCGGGATCGCCGGGGGGAGCCGCACGCCCTGGAGCGAGGTCCGCGCCGCCAGGGTGAGCAGCACCGTGCGGTCGGGGGAGATGTGCTCCACGGACTCGCGGTCCTGGGCGGGCACCAGGCGGATGCGCGCGCCGTTCCCGGCGTCCGAAGCGCCGTGCATGGCCCGGATGCGCTCCCCGAACTCCGGGTCGGCGGAGACCACCACCAGCTCGCCGCGCTCCAGCTCGCGCCGGATCGCCTCCACGATCTGCGAGTGAACCGTCACCACCACCACCGGCTTGCCGGCCGGGAGCGCCGCGCGCTGCACCCGCGCCGCGTGGAAGCGCGTGGTCACCACCAGGTCCGCGCGGGCCAGCTCCGCCTGCAGGCGCACCGCGTCCTCCGGGCGCTCGCCGCCGGCCGACAGGTACACCGGGTGCGACTCCAGCCCGAACAGCTCCTGCAGCTCCGCGCAGTAGGCGGTCATCTGGTCCACGTTCGATTCCACGCAGGCCACGCGCAGGCGCGTCTGCGTGCAGCGGCGCAGCAGGTCGTGCAGCTCGCCCAGGGGGATCTGCCGGCGCCAGGCGTCGGTCATCACGCCGGCCAGCCAGCGGGCCGTCTCGGCCAGCAGCTCGCCCCCCAGGCGCTCCTGCTGCGCCACGTACACCCCGGAGCGTCCCCGCACCTCCACCAGCCCCTCCTCCTGGAGCACGCGGTAGGCGGCCGCGACGGCGCGGTGGTCGGCGCCCGTGTCGCGTGCCACCTCGCGGATGCTGGCGAGCCGGTCGCCGGGGCGGATGCGTCCGACGTGGAGCGCGTTGAGGAGGCGGTCCCGGAGACGGTTGGTGAGATCTTGCTCGCGGTCCACGGGGCGTGGAGAGGTGGGGGCGGTGGGCGGGCGGGGCGCCGGGTGCGCCGCCATTCGTCGGCCCGGCAGCCGGATGTTTTCACGTTGCGGCCGCGCGGCGCGGAGTGCAAGGGGCGGATGGGAGCGGGGCGGCGGCTTGCGGGATCGCGGGGGCGGGTGTAGCCTGCAAGCGGAGGCCCCGGGGGGCGCGCTGGCGTGCTCCCTGCATCCGCGCGGGGCGTGACCCGATCCAGGACGGCCCGATTGAACGAAGCCGACGACGTTCCCGGCAGTACCCCGGGCGGACCGCCCCCCGTGGGCTTCCGCCCCCCGCCCGTTCCCCGCCGCCGCGGCGGAGGCGGCCGATGAGCGTACTCCCCTGGCTGGTGATCGCGGTCCTCATCGCGCTCACCGGCCTGTACGTGGCGGCCGAGTTCGCCGCGGTGAGCGTGCGCCGCAGCCGCATCCGCCAGAAGGCGGAGCAGGGCGACGCGCAGGCCCTCCGCGTCCTCCCCGTCCTGGACGACCCCGCCCGGCTCGACAACTACATCGCCGCGTGCCAGGTGGGGATCACGCTGACCAGCCTGGTCGTGGGCGCGTACGCGCAGGCCACCATCGCCGTGCAGCTGCGCCCCCTGTTCCAGGAGTGGGGCGGGCTGAGCGAGGCCGCCGCGCGCTCCACCTCCACCGTGGTGGTGCTGGTGGGGCTCACGGTGTTCGCGATGGTGCTGGGCGAGCTGATCCCCAAGTCGGTGGCGCTCCAGTTCCCCACCCGCACCGCGCTGGTGACCTCGCTCCCCATGGCGTGGTCGCTGGCGGTGTTCTCCGGCTCCATCCGCTTCCTCAACGGCAGCGGCGCGCTGGTGCTGCGCCTGTTCGGGGCGCACCACGCCGGGCACCGCCACATCCACTCGCCCGAGGAGATCGACCTGCTGATCGCCGAGAGCCGCGACGGCGGGCTGCTGGAGCCCGACGAGCAGCGCCGCCTGCGCCGCGCCCTGCAGCTGGGGATCCGCCCCGCGCGGCACCTGATGGTGCCCCGCCCGCAGATCGCCGCCGTCGAGGCCGGCACCCCCATGCCCGAGCTGGTGAGGACCGTGTCCGAGAGCCCCTACACCCGGCTCCCGGTGTACCGCGGCACCATCGACAACGTGGTGGGGATGCTCCATACCCGCGACCTGTTCACCCGCTACCTGGAGGGGCGCACCACCACCGTGGAGGAGCTGCTGCGCCCCATCCTCATCGTCCACGAGAGCGTCACCGCGGACCGGCTGCTCACCCTGATGCGCGAGCGGCGCAGCCACCAGGCCATCGTGGCCGACGAGTTCGGCGGGGTGGCCGGGCTGGTGACGCTGGAGGACGTGCTCACCGAGGTGATGGGCGACGTGGCCGACGAGTTCAAGAGCGACGAGCCGCGCCCGGAGCGCCTCCCCGACGGGCGGGTGAGGCTCCCCGGCTTCCTGCGCGTGGACGAGGCCGAGCCCTGGATCGGCGTGTGCCTGGTGGGCGAGGCCGACACCGTGGGCGGCCGGGTGGTGGAGGAGCTGGGGCACCTCCCCGAGCCCGGCGACCGGGTGACGGTGGACGGGGTGGAGCTGGAGGTGGAGGAGGTGACCAACCACGCCGTCGCCTCGGTGATCGCCACCCCGGCGGACACCGGCTGGGACGACGGCGGGGAAGGGGAGGAGTGACGTGGCGACCGTGCTGATCGTGGCCGCGCTGCTCCTGGCCAACGCCCTGTTCGTGGCCGCGGAGTTCGCCATCGTGGGGGCGCCGCGGGTGTCGGTGGAGCGCCGCGCCGCCGCCGGCGACCGGGTGGCCCGCACCGTCCTGTCCATCCTGCGCGACCCGCGGCGGCAGGACCGCTACATCGCCACCGCGCAGCTGGGGATCACCGTGGCCAGCCTGGGGCTGGGCATGTACGGCGAGCACGCCCTGGCCGAGTGGCTGGTGCACTGGCTGGAGTCCGTGGGGCTGGGCGACCTGCGCTGGATCGCGGCGCACACCGTCGCCAGCATCCTGGCCGTCGGCGTGCTCACCTACTTCCACATCGTCATCGGGGAGATGGTCCCCAAGTCGCTCGCGCTCTCCCAGCCCGAGCGCACCGCCATGTGGGTGACGCCGCCGCTGCTCTGGATCCAGCTGGCCGTGTACCCGGTGATCGTGGTGCTGAACGCCATCGGCAACGGGCTGCTCCGGCTGGCCGGCGTGGACCGCAGCACCGCCACCGGCGAGCACATCCGCACCCCGGAGGAGCTGCAGTTCATCGTCCGCGAGAGCCAGGCGGGCGGGCTGCTCCGCAAGGAGTCCGCGGAGGTGGTGCAGGAGCTGCTGGACTGGGCCGACCTCACCGCCGGCGAGGTCATGGTGCCGCGGGTGCGGATCACCGGGATCCCCGTGGGCGCCACGTACCAGGACGTGCGCGAGATCGTGCGCGGCCACCCCCACACCCGCTACCCGGTGTACCGCGGCAGCCTGGACGACATCGTGGGGATGGTGCACGTCAAGGACCTGTTCCGCCGCCTGCGCAGCCGCCGCGCGGTGCACACCAACGACGCCCGCCAGGTGCCGTACGTCCCCGAGACCGCCACCATCGACGACGTGTTCGACGCCATGCGCCGCGCCCGCAGCCAGATGGCCGTGGTCATGGACGAGCACGGCGGCACCGCCGGGGTGATCACCCTGGAGGACCTGTTCGAGGAGGTGGTGGGCGAGATCGAGGAGGGCCCCGCCGACCACCCGGAGATCTTCCGCGACCCCGCGGGCGTGCTGCACGCCGCCGGGGTGGCGCGCATCGAGGAGGTGGGCGAGGCGCTGGGGGTGGTGCTGGAGCACGAGGAGGTGGACACGGTGAGCGGGCTGGTGCTGGACCTGCTGGGGCGCCCCCCCGCCGTGGGCGACGCCGTGGTCTACGACGACGTGAGGTTCGAGGTCGTGGCCGTGGAGGGGCACGGCGTGGGCGAGACCGTGGTGTCCGAGGTGCCCCGCCCGCCGCGCCGCCGCGGCGGCGGCGAGGACGGGGAGTAGCGCCACACCGCGCCCGCCCCCCGTCGCGGCGGCGCCCCGCCCGGTGTATCTTTCAGGCGCGGCCCGGCATCCGGGCCGCGCGCCACACCCAACACCGGCAAGGTCCCGTGTCCGACACACTCCTCGCCTCCCCCGCGGAGGCGGTGCGCGAGGTCGCGGCGAAGGTGGAGCGCGGCGAGCGCGTCACCGCCGCCGACGCCGCCACGCTCTGGAACCACGCCCCCGACGACGAGCTCAAGCGCCTGGCGGGGATGGTCCGCGGCCGCTTCCACGCGCCCGACCGCGCCACCTACATGGTGATGCGGATCATCAACTACACCAACGTGTGCGTGGCGCAGTGCGACTACTGCGCCTTCTACGTCCTCCCCAACCAGGAGGGCGGCTACGTCCTCACCCGCGAGGACGTGTTCGCCAAGATCGACGCGCTGCTGGAGGCCGGCGGCGACCTGGTGGGCTTCAACGGCGGCTTCAACCCCAGGCTCCCGCTGCACTACTACTGCGACCTGTTCGCGGCGGTGCGCGAGCGCTACGGCGACCGGGTGGAGTTCTACGCGCTCACCATCGCCGAGTTCATGTACCTGGCCGACCGCGCCGGCCTGTCGTACCTGGACACGGCCCGGCAGCTCCGCGACGCCGGGGTGTTCTGGATCACCGGCGGCGGCTCCGAGATCCTCACTGAGGACTTCCGGAAGCGGCACACCAAGTTCAAGTACACGGTGGAACAGTACTTCCAGGCCCAGCGCGCCGTGCTGGACGCCGGCCTGCGCACCACCGCCACCATGGTCATCGGCTTCGACGAGACGCTGGACGAGCGGCTGGAGCACCTGCAGCGCACCCGCGACTTCCAGGACGCCGCGCTCGCCGACGGGCTCCCCGGGCTGTACTCGTTCCTGTGCTGGACGTACAAGCCGTACGGCACGGCGCTGGCCGGGCGCGAGATCGAGCCGCGCGAGTACCACCGGCACATGGCGCTGTCCCGCATCTTTCTGGACAACGTCAGGCACTTCCGCACCTCGGTGCTCACGCTCAACGAGGACGCGTTCCGGGGGCTGGAGTTCGGCGCGGACGACTTCGACCTGCCCATCGAGGACGAGGTGACGCAGAAGGCGGGGGCCACCATCGACACGGACCTCACGCGCTTGCTGGAGATCCCGCGCGCCATGGGGTACGAGGTCGTTTATCGTCACGCTGAGCGGCCGGCTCTGTACTCGACGGCGTAACGACTGGTTTGGGCGTGCCCCCGGCTGGCGCCGAGGTCGGGCTGCGGCTCCGTAACGCACGAAACAACCGTGCGTAACGGAGGCGAACCCCAACGGTACTGCTGTTGGGTTTCGCCGCTTCGCGCTCGCATCCCTCACGCGGGGCTGGTGCTGGCGTCCGCCGGGGCCCCCACCCGGCTCGCTTGAGGCTCGCCACCCTCCCCCAATTCTGGGGGAGGGCTTCCCGTCGGTCTGGGCAGTTGCAGTTCCTGGGATCTGCGCAGGGAGGTCGGGGGAGGCTGCGCAGGGGGAACGTCATGTTCGAAGCCAGCGTGATGTGGCGGACGCAGGCGGAGCGCCGGCGAGTTCGGCTCCCCCGGAGCAGCATCCCCCGGCCGACCACCTACACCGGAGCCCGGTCGAAGCGGGTGCCGTTCCCCTGCGGCTGCAGCACAAGCAAGCACTTGAAGCAGCATCTGTGAGCCTGAAGGACACGCTCCTCGACCTGTTCGGCTTCGTGCCGCCCTCGCCCCCTTCGCCTCCGGCGGCGGGGGCGAAGTCCGCCGGGAAGCCGGCCCCGCGGCCGAAAGCCCCGCGGCCCGCCGCGAAGCCCCCCGCCGCGCCGAAAGCCGCGAAACCCGCTCCGGCGCCGGCCGCACCCGCTCCGGCGTCGCAGCCCGAAACGACCGTGCGCGACGAGGCGGCGGTGCTATTGGTGGTGAGGAAGGCGGGCGGCGGGTTCCGGCGGGTGGTGTTCACCCGGAACCGGCGGGTGATGGCCTCGGTGGCGGAGGGCGGGGCGGCGCTGCGGCTGAACGTGGCGTTCGCGAGCGCGCCGGAGGCGGTGCTGGCGGCGGTCGCCGTGCTGTTCTCGGCGCGGGAGCGGCGGCGGCGCGCGGCGGCGCGGGAGACGGTGCGGCGGTTCATCCGCGAGATGCCCGCGGGGCCCGCGCCGGCGCGGAAGGCGCGCCGCGTCCCGGCCGCGGACCGGCCGCACCTGGAGCGGCTGCGCGCCGAGTTCGAGCGGGTCAACCGCGAGCACTTCGGCGGCGAGCTGCCGGCGGTGCCGCTCTTCCTCAGCGGGCGCATGCGCAGCCGCAACGGGCACTTCTCCTCGCACCCGCTGGAGATCGTCGTCTCGCGCCGGCTCTGCACCCACGCCGAGCCCGGCGAGGCCGAGCGGACGCTGCGCCACGAGATGATCCACCTGTGGCAGCACGCCGCCGGGAAGAAGCCGGACCACGGGCGCGAGTTCCGCGCGTGGGCACGGCGGCTGGGCGTCCACCCCCGCGCCACCCGCCCCGTGGTCTGGAAGCGCGGGGAGTAGAGGCCGGCTTGCCGGGCCGCGGCGGGAGCGGCTACCTTGCCGCCCGGACCAACCCCTCCCGAACCCGGAGCACACGAATGTCGCGCAGGCTCGGTGCAGCCGCAGCTCTCCTCGTCCTGCTCCCGGGGTGCGCCGCCCCGCGGAGCGCGCCCGAACCCGCCCGCATCGGCATGGGGCAGACGGAGCCCGCGGCGGCCCTGGCCCCCGCCGCGCCCGAGCGCCCCATCCCGCATCCCGTCACCCCCCCGGCCGGCTTCCGGCGGGCCGTCCAGGCCGGCACCCGCACGACCACCGGGGTCCCCGGGCCGCGGTACTGGAGCCAGTGGACCGACTACCGGATCACCACCTCGCTCGACACCCGGCGCAAGCGCCTCTCCGGCACCGCGCGCATCACCTACCACAACCGCTCGCCGGACACCCTGGCGGCCGTCTACCTGCACCTGTTCCACAACTACAACGCGCCCGGGGCCAACCGCAACGACAGGGCGGAGGACCCGGTGGGCGGCGTCACGCTGAGCCGGTTCGCGGCGCAGGGGCGCACCCTGCGCGAGGGCGAGGGCTACTTCGTGAACGGCACCACCATGATGGTGCGCCTGCCCGCGCCGCTCGCCCCCGGCGACACCCTGCCGCTGGAGGCCGAGTGGTCGTTCCCCATCGCGCAGAACTTCGCCGAGCGCGCCGGGTGGAGCGAGGACAACCTGTTCTGGCTGGCGTACTTCTACCCGCAGATGGCGGTGTACGACGACATCGCCGGGTGGCACACCGACCAGCACCTGGGGCTCGCCGAGTTCTACGCCGGCTTCGCCAGCTACGACGTGACGATCGACGCGCCCGAGGGGTGGGTGGTCTCCGCCACCGGCGAGCTGCGCAACGAGGGCGAGGTGTTCCCCGCGCCGGTGCTGGAGCGGCTGCGGCGGGCGCGGGGGAGCGACTCCGTGGTGCACGTGCTCACCGCCGCCGACTTCGGCCCGGGGCGCGCCACCCGCGACGTCCCCGGCGACCGGCTGCGCTGGCGCTTCCAGGCCGACAGCGTGCGGGACTTCGCCTTCGGGGCCACCCGGCAGTCCGTGTGGGACGTCGTGCGCGCGCCCGCCGGCGACCGCGACGGCGACGGACGGACCGACTACACCCTGGCCTCCGCCCTGTACCGCGCCCCGGCCACCCGCTGGGTCAACGCCGCGCGCTTCGTCCGCGAGGGCGTGGAGTGGGGGGTGGAGTACACCGGGTACCCGTACCCGTGGCCGCACATGACCTCCGTCGAGGCCGAGGGCATCATCGGCGGCGGGATGGAGTACCCGATGACCACCATCATCGGCGCGAACAGCGACGGGCCCACCGACGAAGGGCTGTACGCCGTCACCGTCCACGAGGTGCTGCACATGTGGGTGCCCATGATCGTGAGCACCGACGAGACCCGGTACGGGTGGATGGACGAGGGGATGACCAGCTTCTCCGAGGTCCTGCGCGCCAGCGTGCGGTTCCCCCGCCCGCAGCCCCCCATGGCGGGCGACCAGCAGGCGTACTTCTCCATCGCGCGCTCCGGCGTCGAGGGCGAGATCATGCGCTGGACCGACTTCCACTACAGCGACGCCGCGTTCGGCATCGCCAGCTACATGAAGCCCTCCTCCGTGCTGTTCGCCCTGCGCGGGGTGCTGGGGGAGGAGACCTTCGACCGCGGGTACCGGTCGTTCATCCGGAGCTGGGCCTTCCGCCAGCCCACCCCGTGGGACTTCTTCAACGCCATGGAGGCGGCCGCGGGGCGCGACCTGGACTGGTTCTGGACCCCGTGGTACCACACCACCTGGACGCTGGACCAGGCCGTGGCCGGCGTCGCCGGGGACGGCGGCGAGACCGTGATCGAGGTGCGCGACCTGGGCGACGTGCCCATGCCCGCCCGCCTGCGCATCACCCGCGAGAGCGGGGAGACGCTGGAGCGCGAGGTGCCGGTGGAGACCTGGCTGCGCGGCGTCCGCACCGCCACGGTGCGCGTCCCCGCCGGCTCCCCCGTCGTGCGGGTGGAGATCGACCCGTCCGGCGCCTGGCCGGACATCGACCGCCGGAACAACGTCTGGAGCGCCAGGTAGCACCCTGCGGCCGGCCCCGTGCAGG
>JBFMFL010000283.1:0-9157 GCA_040752145.1 Gemmatimonadota bacterium | reverse complement strand
GCCGCGCTGCGGGAGCACCCGGCCGTGCGCGAGGCGGTGGTGGTCGTGCGGGAGGATGCGCCGGGCGACCGGCGCCTGGTGGGCTACGTGGTGGCCGAGGGCGCGGCGGCCTCGCCGGGGGAGCTGCAGGAGCACCTGGGGGGGCGGCTTCCGGAGCACATGGTGCCGGGCGCGTTCGTGGCGCTGGAGAGCGTGCCGCTCACCTCGAACGGCAAGCTGGACCGGCGGGCGCTGCCGGCGCCGGAGTGGGGCGCGGGGGAGGAAGGGTACGTGGGACCGCGGACGCCGGCGGAGGAGGTGCTGGCGGGGATCTGGGCGGAGGTGCTGGGCGTGGAGCGGGTGGGGGTGGGGGACAACTTCTTCGACCTGGGGGGACACTCGCTGCTGGCGACGCGGGTGGTCTCGCGCATCCGGGAACTGCTCGCCGTGGAGCTGCCGCTGCGCGGGCTGTTCGAGGCGCCCACGGTCGCGGCGCTGGCGGAGCGGGTGGAGGCGCTGCGGCGCGCGGGGCTTCCGGTGCTGCCTCCGGTGGTTCCGACCGGGCGCGGCGGAGCGCTGCCGCTGTCGTTCGCGCAGGAGCGGCTCTGGTTCATCGACCGGCTGGAGCCGGGCAGCGCCGCCTACAACGTCCCCGTGGCATGGCGCCTGGGGGGTGCGCTGGACGGGGCGGCGCTGGAGCGCGCGCTGGGTGAGGTCGTCCGGCGTCACGAGGCGCTGCGGACGGTCTTCGCCGAGGTGGACGGCTCGCCGGTGCAGGTGATCGCGCCCTTCGGCGGCTTCGCCCTGGCGGTGGAGGACCTGTCCGGATTCGGCGAGGCGGATCGCGAGGCGGCGCTCCGGCGGCGCGCCGGCGAGGAGGCGGCGCGGCCGTTCGAACTCGCCGCGGGCCCGCTCTTCCGTGCGGCGCTGCTGCGGCTGGGCGCCGAGGATCACGTGCTGCTGCTCTCGATGCACCACATCGTCAGCGACGAGTGGAGCATGGGGGTGCTCTTCCGGGAGCTGTCGGCGCTGTACGCGGCGTACCGCGAGGGCGGGGAGTCGCCGCTCGCTGAGCTGGCGGTGCAGTACGCCGACTACGCGGTCTGGCAGCGCGAGCAGCTGACGGGCGAGGTGCTGGACCGGCAGGTCTCCTACTGGCGGGAGCGCCTGGCAGGAGCGCCGGAGCTGCTGGAGCTGCCCACCGACCACCCCCGCCCGGCGGTGCAGAGCTTCCGGGGGGCGAGCGAGCGCGTCCAGCTCCCCGCGGAGGTGCTGGAGGCGCTGCGTGCGCTGGGCCGGCAGGAAGGCGCGACGCTGTACATGGTCGCGCTGGGCGCCTTCCAGGCGCTGCTCTGCCGGTACGGCGGGAGCGAGGACGTGGTCGTCGGCAGCCCGGTCGCGGGGCGCGGGCGCGGCGAGGTGGAGGAGCTGATCGGCTTCTTCGTCAACACGCTGGTCCTGCGCACCGACCTGTCCGGAGATCCGAGCTTCCGTGAGCTGCTGGGCCGGGTGCGCGAGGTGACGCTGGGCGCCTACGAGCACCAGGAGGTCCCCTTCGAGAGGCTCGTGGCGGAGCTGAGCCCGGAGCGGTCCTTGAGCCACTCGCCGCTCTTCCAGGTGGCGTTCACCCTGGACAACGACCAGGACACGGGCGGCGGGCTCGCGGGGCTCGGCGTGCAGCGAGTCGCAACGCAGCTGGAGGCCGCCAAGTTCGACCTGTCGCTGGAGCTGGCCGCGGGCCCCGACGGGCTGCGCGGGAAGCTGGCCTACGGCACGGAGCTGTGGGAGGCCGCGACCATGCGGCGGCTCGTGGGCCACTTCACGCGCCTGGTGGAGCAGGCGGCCGCCGACCCGGACGTGCGCATCTCGCAGGTGGCTCTGCTGAACGAGGCGGAGCGCCGGCAGGTCGTGGAGGAGTGGAACCGGACGGCCGTGGAGTACCCGGGCGCCTGCATCCACGAGCGGGTCGCGGCCCAGGCGGAGCGCACGCCGGAGGCCCTGGCCGTGGTCTCCGGGGAGGATGCGCTCACCTACCGCGAGCTGGACGCGCGCGCCGACCGGCTGGCGCGCCGCCTCGCGGGGCTGGGGGCCGGGCCGGAGGTCCGCGTCGGCATCTGCCTGGAGCGCTCGGCCGGCATGGTGGTGGCGGTGCTGGCGGTGCTCAAGGCGGGCGCCGCGTACCTCCCCCTGGACCCGTCGCACCCGGCCGACCGGCTGGCGTACATGCTGGCCGACTCCGGCGCGCGTGTCCTGGTGACGCAGGCCTCCTTGCGCGGCCTCGTCCCGGCGGAGGGCGTGCGGACCCTGCTGGTGGACGCGGACGCGGCGGAGGTCGCGGCGGAGCCGGACGGGGCGCCGCGGACGGCGGTCGCACCGGAGAGCGCGGCGTACGTCATCTACACCTCGGGCTCCACCGGCCGCCCCAAGGGGGTGCTGGTGCAGCACGGCTCGCTCGCGAACCTGCTGGCCGCCACGCGCGAGGCGTTCGGCGTCGCGGAGGGCGACGTGATGCCGGCACTGGCGTCGTACGCCTTCGACATCTGGCTCTTCGAGGCGCTGCTGCCGCTCACCGCCGGGGGGGCGGTGCGCCTGGTGGAGCGCGAGCGGGTGCTGGACGTGCCCGCGCTGCTGGAGGAGATCGCGGACGCCACGCTCGTGCACGCGGTCCCCGCCCTGATGCGGCAGGTGGTGCAGGCGGAGCGCGAAAGGCCGCGGCTGGGCCGGCTGCGGCGCGCCTTCGTGGGCGGCGACCGGGTCGCGGCCGGCCTGCTGGCGGAGATGCGGGCAACGCTCCCACGGGCGGAGGCGCACGTCCTCTATGGTCCCACCGAGGGGACCATCCTGGCCTCGGCGTACGCGGTACCCGCGGACGGAGTGGTGGAGGGGCACCCCATCGGCGCGCCGCTGGGGAACGTGCGCCTGTACGTGTGTGACGCTCTCGGGAGCCCGCAGCCGGCGGGCGTCCCGGGTGAGCTCCTGATCGGAGGCGCGGGGGTGGCGCGCGGCTACCCGGGGCGTGCCGGCCTCACCGCGGAGCGGTTCGTTCCCGACCCCTTCGGCGGAGGGCCCGGAGCGAGGCTGTACCGCACGGGCGACCGGGTGAGGTGGCGCGGGGACGGGACGCTGGAGTACCTGGGCCGCGTCGACCAGCAGGTCAAGGTGCGCGGCTTCCGCATCGAGCCGGGCGAGGTCGAGGGCGCGCTGCGGCGGAGCGCGGGAGTCGCCGACTGCGTGGTCGTCGCCCGCGAGGACGTGCCCGGGGAGAAGCGCCTGGTGGCGTACGTGGTGGGCGGCGCGGAGGCGGGAGCCCTGCGCGAGCGCCTGCGCCGCGAGCTGCCGGAGTACATGGTGCCGGCGGCGTTCGTGGCGCTGGAGAGCATTCCTCTTACCCCCAACGGAAAGCTGGACCGCAGGGCGCTGCCGGCGCCGGAGGGGGATGCGTACGCGCGGCGCAGCTACGAGGCGCCGCTGGGGGAGGTGGAGACGGCGCTGGCCGGGATCTGGGCGGAGGTGCTGGGGGTGGAGCGGGTGGGCCGGTGGGACCACTTCTTCGAGCTGGGCGGGCACTCGCTCCTGGCGATCAGGCTGATCGAGCGGATGCGGCGGGTGGGGCTGTACCTGGACGTGCGGGCGCTGTTCACCACGCCGGTGCTGGCCGAGCTGGCACTGGCCGTGGGCCGGGCGCCGCTGGAGGTGGAGGTCCCCGCGAACCGGATCCCGGAGGGGTGCGCATCCCTCACGCCGGAGATGCTGCCGCTGGTGGAGCTGGGCCAGGAGGAGATCGACCGGATCGTTGCGGGGGTGACGGGCGGAGCCGCGAACGTGCAGGACGTCTACCCGCTGGCCCCCCTCCAGGAGGGGATCCTCTTCCACCACCTGCTGTCGCAGGAGGGGGACCCGTACCTGCTGTCGAGCGTCACCGAGTTCGACACCCGCGCGCGCCTGGAGCAGTACCTGGCGGCGCTGCAGGCGGTGATCGACCGCCACGACATCCTGCGCACGGCGCTGGCCTGGGAAGGGCTGCGCGAGCCGGTGCAGGTCGTCTGGCGGCGCGCGCCGCTGCCGGTGGAGGAGGTGGAGCTGGATGCGGGCGCCGGGGCGGCCGAGCAGCTGTGGCGGCGCTACGACCCGCGGCGGTACCGGATGGAGCTGAGGCGGGCGCCGCTGCTGCGGGCGTGCATCGCCGAGGACCGCGCGCGGGGCCGGTGGCTGCTGCTGATGCTCACGCACCACCTGACGGGCGACCACGAGTCGCTGGAGGTGCTGCGGGAGGAGATCTCGGCGCACCTGCTGGGCCGGGGGGCGGAGCTGCCGGCGCCGCTGCCGTTCCGCGGCTACGTGGCGCAGGCGCGCCTGGGGGTGAGCCGGGAGGAGCACGAGCGGTTCTTCCGCGGGATGCTGGGGGACGTGGAGGAGCCGACGGCGCCGTACGGGCTGCTGGACGTGTGGGGGGAGGGACGTGGGGTCGGGGAGGCGCGGCTTCCGGTGGCGGGCGACCTGGGCGCGCGGCTGCGCCGCCGCGCGCGGGCGCTGGGGGTGAGCGCGGCGAGCCTGTGCCACCTGGCGTGGGCGCAGGTGCTGGCGCGCGCGTCCGGGCGTGACGACGTGGTCTTCGGGACGCTGCTCTTCGGCCGGATGCAGGGTGGAGAGGGCGCGGACCGGGTGATGGGCCCCTTCATCAACACGCTGCCGGTGCGGATCGGGGTGGGAGAGGAGGGGGTCGAGGCGGCGGTGCGGCGCACGCACGTGCTGCTGGCGGACCTGCTGCGCCACGAGCACGCCTCCCTGGCGCTGGCGCAGCGCAGCAGCGGCGTGGCGGCGCCCGCGCCGCTGTTCACCTCCCTGCTGAACTATCGCTACGCCGGCAGCGCGAGGCGTTCGCACGAGGCGGGGCGGCCGGGTGAGGGCGCGCGGGACGTTCGCGCACAGGAGCGGACGAACTACCCCGTGGTGCTCGCGGTGGACGACCGGGGGGAGGAGTTCTCGCTGTCGGCGCAGGTGGCGGCCCCGGCGGAGGCGGAGCGGGTGTGCCGGATGATGCACACGGCGCTGGAGCGGCTGGTCGAGGCGCTGGAGGTCTCTCCGGGGCGGTCGGTCGGGAGCATCGACGTGCTGCCGGAGGCGGAGCGCCGGCAGGTCGTGGAGGGGTGGAACGCGGCGGAGGCGGAGTACCCGAGCCGGTCGTGCGTCCACGCGCTGTTCGAGGCGCAGGTGGAGCGCACGCCCCACGCGGTGGCGGTGGTGCACGAGGACCGCTCGCTGACGTACGCCGAGCTGAACGCGCGGGCCAACCGGCTGGCCCACCACCTCCGCGCGCTCGGCGTGGGGCCGGATGCGCGCGTGGCCGTCTGCGTGGAGCGCAGCCCGGCGCTGGTGGTGGCGCTGCTGGGCATCCTCAAGGCCGGCGGGGCGTACGTTCCCCTGGACCCCGCGTACCCCGCGGAGCGGCTGCGCCACATGCTGGCCGACAGCACCCCCCGCGCCGTGCTGACCCAGGCGACGCCGGCCGGGCTCTTCGCGGACGCCGCCGTGCCGGTGATGGACGTGGCGGACGAAGGCGCGTGGGCGCACCGCCCCACCGCCGACCCGGCGGGCGTGGGCGTCACGCCGGAGCACCTGGCGTACGTCATCTACACCTCCGGCTCCACGGGGCGGCCCAAGGGGACGCTGGTGCCGCACCGCGCCATCCCCGGCTTCTTTCGGGGCGTGGACTACGCGCGCTTCGACGAGCGCACCGTCCTCCTGCAGCACTCCTCCCTCTCCTGGGACGCGCTGACGCTGGAGCTGTGGCCGGCGCTCCTCTCCGGCGGGCGCTGCGTCCTGCTCCCGGCGCGGACCTCCGAGCCCGCCCTGCTGAGCGAGCAGGTCCGCGCGAACGGCGCGAACACCCTCTGGCTCACGGCGGCGTACTTCAACCTGATCGCCGACACCGCGCCGGAGGTACTGGAAGGCGTCGAGCAGGTGATGATCGGGGGCGAGGCGGTCAGCGCGCCGCACGTCCGCCGCGCCCTGGAGCTGCACCCCGGGCTGCGGCTGGTCAACGGCTACGGACCCAGCGAGTGCACGGTGTTCGCCACGGCCTGGCCCATCCCCCGTGACTTCGACAGGGGGGCCATCCCCATCGGCGGGGCGATCGGCGACCGGCGCGTGTACGTGCTGGACCGCCACCTCCGGCCGGTGCCGGTGGGCGTGGCCGGCGAGCTGTTCGTGGGTGGGCCGGCGGTGGCACGCGGCTACCTGAACCAGCCGCTCGCCACGGCCGGGCGCTTCGTCCCCGACCCGTTCTCCGCCGATGCGGGGGCGCGGCTCTTCCGGACCGGAGACCTGGGGCGGTGGCGGCCGGACGGGACGATCGAGTTCCTGGGACGCAACGACTTCCAGGTGAAGATCCGCGGGTTCCGCGTCGAGCTGGGGGAGATCGAGGCGCGCCTGCTGGAGCACCCGCGGGTGCGGGAGACGCTGGTGCTGGCGCGCGAGGATGCGCCGGGCGACAGGCGGCTGGTGGCGTACTACGTGGCGGAGGCGGTGGTGGAGGCGGAGGCGCTGCGGACGCACCTGGCCGGGAGCCTTCCCGAGTACATGGTACCGGCGGCCTTCGTGTGGATGGAGAGGCTTCCCCTTACTCCCAACGGAAAGGTGGACCGCAGGGCGCTCCCCGCACCCGGGGGAGACGCGTACGCCACGCGTGCCTACGAGCCTCCCGTCGGGCCGGTGGAGGAGGCGCTGGCGGAGATCTGGGGAGAGCTGCTGAAAGTGGAGCGGGTGGGCCGGTGGGACCACTTCTTCGAGCTGGGCGGGCACTCGCTCCTGGCGATCAGGCTGATCGAGCGGATGCGGCGGGTGGGGCTGTACCTGGACGTGCGGGCGCTGTTCACCACGCCGGTGCTGGCCGAGCTGGCACTGGCCGTGGGCCGGGCGCCGCTGGAGGTGGAGGTCCCCGCGAACCGGATCCCGGAGGGGTGCGCATCCCTCACGCCGGAGATGCTGCCGCTGGTGGAGCTGGGCCAGGAGGAGATCGACCGGATCGTTGCGGGGGTGACGGGCGGAGCCGCGAACGTGCAGGACGTCTACCCGCTGGCCCCCCTCCAGGAGGGGATCCTCTTCCACCACCTGCTGTCGCAGGAGGGGGACCCGTACCTGCTGTCGAGCGTCACCGAGTTCGACACCCGCGCGCGCCTGGAGCAGTACCTGGCGGCGCTGCAGGCGGTGATCGACCGCCACGACATCCTGCGCACGGCGCTGGCCTGGGAAGGGCTGCGCGAGCCGGTGCAGGTCGTCTGGCGGCGCGCGCCGCTGCCGGTGGAGGAGGTGGAGCTGGACGCGGGCGCCGGGGCGGCCGAGCAGCTGTGGCGGCGCTACGACCCGCGGCGGTACCGGATGGAGCTGACGCGGGCGCCGCTGCGGCGGGCGTACGTCGCCGAGGACCGCGCACGGGGCCGGTGGCTGCTGCTGATGCTCACGCACCACCTGACGAGCGACCACGAGTCGCTGGAGGTGCAGCAGGAGGAGATCTCGGCGCACCTGCAGGGCCGGGAGGCGGAGCTGCCGGCGCCGCTGCCGTTCCGCGGCTACGTGGCGCAGATGCGCCTGGGGGTGAGCCGGGAGGAGCACGAGCGGTTCTTCCGCGGGCTGCTGGGGGACGTGGAGGAGCCGACGGCGCCGTTCGGGCTGCTGGACGTGCGGGGCGACGGGTCCGGGATCGAGCAGGCGCGGCTCGACGTGGAGGGGGGGCTCGCGGCCAGGCTGCGGGAGCGCGCGCGCGCGCTGGGGGTGAGCGCGGCGACGGTGTGCCACGTGGCCTGGGCGCAGGTGCTGGCGCGGGCGTCCGGGCGCGACGACGTGGTCTTCGGCACGGTCCTGTTCGGCCGGATGCAGGGAGGCCGGGGCACCGACCGCGTGATGGGCCTCTTCATCAACACGCTCCCGGTCCGGGTCCGGGTCGGCGGCGTGGAGGCGGAGGCGGGCGTGCGGGAGACGCACGCACTCCTCGCGAAGCTGCTGCGCCACGAGCACGCCTCGCTGGCGCTGGCGCAGCGGTGCAGCGGGGTGGACGCATCCGCTCCGCTCTTCACCTCGCTGCTGAACTACCGGTACATCAAGCCGAGCACGCCCCCGCGCGCCTCCGAGGCCGCGGCTCCTCCCGCCGGGAGGGACGTCCGGGGCGTGGAGCGGACGAACTACCCGCTGACGCTGTCGGTGGACGACCTGGGCGAGGGGTTCACGCTCGTGGCGCAGGCACCGGCCTCGGTTCAGCCGCTGCGGGTGTGCGGGCTGATGCACGCCGCGCTCGAATCGCTGGTACGGGCGCTGGAGACCGCGCCCGGGGCCGCGCTGGGCCGGCTCGGCGTGCTCCCCGAAGGGGAGCGGCGGCAGGTGCTGGAGGGGTGGAACGCGACGGAGGCGGAGTATCCGCGCGAGTCGTGCGTCCACGCGCTGTTCGAGGCGCAGGCGGAGCGCACGCCCCACGCGGTGGCGGTGGTGCACGAGGACCGCTCGCTGACGTACGCCGAGCTGAGCGCGCGGGCCAACCGGCTGGCCCACCACCTCCGCGCGCTCGGCGTGGGGCCGGATGCGCGCGTGGCGATCCTGATGCCGCGCTCCGTCGAGCTGGTCGTCTCCGAGCTGGCCATCCTCAAGGCCGGCGCGGCGTACGTGCCCATCGACCCCTCGTTCCCGGCCGAGCGCATCGCGTTCATGGTCGCCGACAGCGGATCCCCCCTCGTGCTCGGCCGCACGGGCGCCGACCTGCCCGTGCCCGCCGGGGTGGAGCGGGTCGACGTGGACGCGCTTCCGGAGGGTGCCTGCCACGATCCCCGGGTGCCGCTCCCCGCCGGTGCCGCGGCGTACGTGATGTACACCTCCGGCTCCACGGGCGAGCCCAAGGGGGTGGTGGTGCCGCACCGCGCGGTCGTGCGGCTGGTGGTCCACAACGGGTACGCGGAGTTCGGGCCGGACGACCGGGTGGCGTTCGCGGCCAACCCGGCGTTCGACGCGTCCACGCTGGAGGTGTGGGCGCCGCTGCTGAGCGGCGGGCGCATCGTGGTCGTCGGCCCGGAGGTGCTGCTGGAGCCGCGGCGCTTCGCGGCGGCACTGGCGCGGCACGGGGTGGACGTGCTGTGGATGTCGGTGGGGCTGTTCAACCAGTACGCGGAGGAGCTGAAGGCCGAGATCCCGCGCC
>JBFMFL010000282.1:0-9168 GCA_040752145.1 Gemmatimonadota bacterium | reverse complement strand
CGGCGTCCGCCGCGCCGCCGGCTCTTGCCCGCCGCCACGGGGCTGCTGCTCGCCTGGCGGGCGCTCGGCCCGCGCGCCGTCGTCGAGGCGGCGATGCCGACGCTGCTGCCCCTGGCCGGGGCGTACTTCTTCCGCGCCAACAACCAGCTCGCCCCGGCCACCGAGGCGCTTGCCGCCCGCATCGGGGCCGGGGTCGCCGCCGCCGTCTACGTCGCCATGCTCGCCAACGCGCTGCTGCTCCGCCGCTACCCGTGGCCGTGGGTGCGCTCCCTCCCCTGGTCCGCCCTGCGCCGCGTGGGGACGGACGCCGCGGCGCTGGGGCTCCCCGGCGCCTGGATCGTGCTCGCCGCCGCCCGGATGGACCCCGGCGCAGCCGTCACGGCGACGCTGGTACTCGCCTTCTCCGGCTGCCTGGGCGCGGGGGCGGTGCGCGCGGCGGGCGAGCGGAAGACCGGCGCCGCGGGGGAGGTCCTGCTCGTGGGAGTGCCGGTGGCCGTGCTCGTGTCCGTCTACCCGCTCGCGCTGCCGCTGGGGATCCCGGTCGCCGCGGGCGCGCTGGCGCTCGCCCGGCGGCGCGACCTTGCGCAGCGGCCCACGCGCTGGACCGAGCTGCACCACGCCGCGGCCGGGGACTCCGCGTGGCTGGGGGCGTCGTGATCTCGCTGCGCGGCGTCCGCTACTCGTACGGACCCGGGGCGGCCGCGCTTGACTGTCCCTCGCTCGACGTCGGCGCCGGGCTCACGCTGGTGCTGGGGCCCAACGGGGCCGGGAAGAGCACGCTGCTGCGCCTGGCCGCGGGCATCGAGCGGCCGGACGCGGGCACGGTCGCGGTCGCCGGGCACGACCTGTGGCGCGCCGAGGTCGCCGCCCGCGCCGCCCTGGCGTACGTGCCGGAGTACCCGGACTTCACCCCGTACGCCACCCTGGAGGAGGTGCTGCGGCTGGTCTGCCGGCTGCGGAACCGCCCGCCGGACGAGGGCGAGGCGGCGCTGGAGCGGGTGGGGCTGGCGGAGCTGCGCCGGCGCTCGGTGCGGGAGCTGTCCATGGGGCAGCGGCGGCGCGCCCTGCTCGCCGCGGCCCTGGTGGGCGACCCGCGCGTGGTGATCCTGGACGAGCCGCTGGAGTCCATGGACCGCGCCACGCGGGAATTGATCGTCGGCTGGGTGGAGCGGCTGCGCGGGGACGGCCGCTGCGTGCTGCTGGCGACGCACGAGACGGCGCCCTTCGCGCGCCTCGCCGACCGCCTGCTGCTGGTGGAGGAGGGGCGGACCCGGCTTTTGGACCCCGTGCCCGAGAAGGAGCGGGCGCGGCTCGGGTGAGGTGAAACGATTCGGGGAGGCCTGCACGGGCCTCCCCGAATCGTTTTCCGGGCCGGCGTGCTCCGTCAGAGGTCCGGGATCTGCCAGTCGATCTCCGGCTTTCCCGCCTTGTTCAGCGCCGCGTTGATCTGCGAGAAGGGCCGGCTCCCGAAGAACCCCCGCTTCGCCGAGAGCGGCGACGGGTGCACCGACTGGACGATGGTGTGCCGCTCCGTGTCGATCAGCTCCGTCTTCTTCCCCGCGGGCGCCCCCCAGAGCACGAACACGACCTCGTCGTCCTTGTGGCCCACCTTGCGGATGATGGCGTCCGTGAACTTCTCCCATCCCCGGCCCCTGTGCGAGTTGGGTTCGGCCTCGCGCACCGTGAGCACGGTGTTCAGCAGCAGCACGCCCTGCTCGGCCCAGGGGACCAGGAAGCCGTTGTTGGGGACGCGGCAGCCCAGGTCGTCGCGCAATTCCTTGAAGATGTTCCTGAGCGACGGCGGCGGGCGCACCCCCGGCCGCACCGAGAAGGCGAGGCCGTGCGCCTGGCCGGGGCCGTGGTACGGGTCCTGGCCCAGGATCACCACGCGCACTTGCTCGTAGGGCGTCAATTCCAGCGCGGTGAACTCCTCCCCCTCCGGCGGATAGACGGCGTGCGCCCGCCGCTCCTCCGCCACGAACTCGCGCAGCGCGGCGAAGTACGGCTTCTCCGTCTCGTCGCCGACGACGGCCTGCCAGGAAGATGGGAGAGGAAGCTTCATCGGGTCGTCCCGCTAGAAGTGGACAAAGAGCGCATTCCGCCCGCCGCCCCGATGCAACCCGCATTCCCGGGTGCGCAGCCTGCTTGCATCTGGCGACAATTCCTGCCATATCAATGCGGCATGCGTTTCGCCGCCCGCGGCGCTCCGCACGATGCCCCGCCCGCAGCTTTCGCTCGACAGGCACCCCGGACCCGCCGGGAAAACTCCTGATCCTGTCCATCTATTAGAGCCGGAAGGCGGTCGTACCCGCGCGGCTCGCTCCCAGCGCGCGTTCGCGTTTCCGAGCGATCCAGCCGCGCGCCTGCCACCTCCGTCACCACGGTACCCGCTCATGTTTCTTCCGGTGCTGGACGTCATACTCGGGCTGGTGTTCGTCTACCTCATCCTGAGCCTCGCCTGCACGGCGCTCAACGAGGTCATCGCCCAGTGGCTGAACTGGCGCGCGCGCACGCTCCGACAGGGGCTACGCACTCTCCTCGCGGGAGATGCCAAGGCCACGGCCCTCTACGACCACCCGATCATCAAGGGGCTCAGCCAGGCCCGCTGGGGGCTCAAGGGACGGGTGCACCTCCCCTCGTACATCCCGTCGCGCGCCTTCTCCACCGCACTCCTCGACATGGTGGTTCCCGCGGACTCCTCGGGGCCGAAGACGCTGCGGCAGACCCGCGCGGCCGTCGCGGATCCGGCGAGCGGGCTGCCGGACGGCATCAGGAAGCCCCTTCTGCTTTTCATCGACGAAGCGGGCGGCGACATCGCCAAAGTGCGCCTCCGGCTGGAGCAATGGTACGAGGACTCGATGGAGCGGGTCTCGGGCCTGTACAAGCGAAAGACGCAGGCAATGATCCTGTTGATCGCGGCCGTGGTGACCGTGATGGCGAACGCGGACACCATCCGCATCGGCCGCGCGCTGGCCTCCGACGCGGCGCTACGCAGCGCGGTCGTCGCACAGGCCCAGGCCATGGCGAGCAACCCGTCCGCGGACCTCCGGGAGCTGCTGCGGCTGGACAGCATCCGGGCGGCAGAGACACGGCGGCGGGCACAGGTCCCGGCGGACACCACAGGGGGTACGGCCGCTCCCGACACCACGCCCGCGGCCCGAGTGGCGGCGGACAGCGCCGCCGCGTTCAGGCTCCGCCAGGTCCGCGCCTCCATCGACTCCCTCCAGGCGATGGGAGTCCCCCTGGGGTGGCAGGTCCCGGACACCACGCGCAAGCGCATCGACGCGATCAGGGACTCGGGCGAACGGCGGCAGGCGTGGCTCGGCTTCTACGCCTCCGGGGTGTGGCGCGGCCTCCCCGGGCTGCTCCTCACCATGCTGGCGATCTCGCTGGGCGCCCCGTTCTGGTTCGACATGCTCAACAAGATCATCAACGTCCGCTCGGCCGGGCGAGCCCCGGAGGAGAGGCCCAAGAACCCGGAGGCGCTGCCTCCCCCACGTGGGGCGTGAGCAGGCGGAGGCGAGTCGCGTTCGTTGGCGCGCGGCAGACAACCCCACTGGCCGTCACGTCCGGACGGCAACCATGACCCAACACCCTGGAGGTACGGATGGCGTGCTCTGACAAGCCCAACGTCCAGCGCGCGGTCGCCCGGCCCGGCGACCGGTGCCAGGTATGGCTGGAGAACTGTTCACCCGCATACCTGCACAGCGGGCGAATCCTGATCGTACACGCGAACGGGCAGTCCCACACGGGGAACGTCCTGGAGAGCGACCTGGACCAGGGGGCGCCGTTCACGTACGTGTACCGGCCGGGAGAGTTCTTTTCCATCTCCCTGCTCTTCGATCCCGTCACTGGGCCGGGGAAACAGGCGGAGGTCCATGCGCGCGTGATCACGAGCGACGGGGCGGAGCGGGATCGCTGGTGCACGAGGATCGTGAGCGGAACTCCCGCTCCGGACACGGTCTCCTTCGCCCTGAAAGGTGCGCAATGATGGTGGGGAGTCCCGGTTTCCGATGGGCCGCATTCTGGCTTCTGGTGCTTTCGTGTGTCGCCAGGTCGGCTTCGGGCCAGACCGTCTGTGCCGAGACGCTCAGCATTCGCAGCTGCCGTGAGCAACTGCGGTCCGAGAAGCAGCGTAGCGTGGGCAGTCAGGCAGAGGCCGCGACGGCCGCAAAGCCCGCTGGAGACGCGGAGACCCTGAACGAGGCGCCGACGATCGACGATTTCATCCCACGGCTCTCGGCGGCTGCTCTAGTGCCGGGGCTGGACGAGGGGATCGCCTCCACGAGGCTGGCGCTCAGCCGCTCGTTGGACCACGAGTACACCCGGTACATCCCGGCCGCGGTACGCCTGGGCGTCGAACTGCACAAGCCCGAGGTCTTCCAGCCGCTCATGGACTCGGTCCGCGAGGCCCGCCGCTCCGCCATCCGGGAGAGGTTCGAGAAGGAATTCGGGGAGTTCGACGACATCGAGCTCACGGGTGGGATCAACTTGGAGACACGCTGGCTCGGGCGTCGCTACGAGCCGCACCGGCAGGAGTTGGAGGCGCTTCTGCCAGCTCCTGCGGGCCAGGCCTGGCTGGATGCGGAAAACCAGTTCCAGCTCTTCTTGAGCCGGCTTCAGCCGCAGTCCGGAGCCGCCGCGGATTGTGCCTCTGGTGATCCGTGGGACCGGCCGATGGAATGTTACAGCGATGCGGACCGTGCAGGGATCGAGCAGCGGCTGGACGAACTTTTCAATCTGGAGTTGGCGTACCCGGAAGCGTTAGAGACGTGGGCGAAGCAGTCCGGATGGGCACATCTTCCCGACCTGCTGAACAACCAGCCACAGTTCAACGTGCACGCTTCGTGGCGCACGCGCGAGCACGACGCCACGGGGCCGGAGAGTTTCACGATCCGCGCGCGCTACGAGGCAGGTCTGGTCAACCTCAACGCGGTGCGGCGCTTCTGTGAGAGGCGCAGGGGAGGGTACGTGGACGGGCGCTTCGATCCAACCTGCTTCCGCAACCATGTCACGAGCGAGCTCAATCAGGGCCTTTTACGGCTGGGGATCCGTGGCTTCCTGCAAGCTGAGGCCGTACGGGACCGCAGCTTCAGGGCGCCCTTCCTCGAGAGTGATTCGGCTGCTTTCTCGACTCCGGCGGGGTGGGGGCTGAAGCTCACCGGCGGGATTGGTGGCTTCCTGCCCACCGGGGGGTCCGTGCAATCCTCACGGATCGACCTGGCGTTCGGGCTCGGCTGGGCCGACAGGGACGACCCGGCCCGGCCTGCGCGCCGTGCCACGGCCAACCTTTCGCTAACCCAGCGCCTCACCTCGGGATTCTCCCTGCTGTCGGGGCTCGTCTGGTCGGATCGTGGGGAGTTCGAGGACGAAGATGTGACTCCAGTTCGCCTCAAGCTCGGAGTTCGCTACAAGCTGGTGCCGACGCCCCGCTAACAGCATCCTGCAGGTCGGCGGAGTTCGGGACGAGCGTGCCCGTGGCCCGCATCGCCATCGTCACCCGGCTGGATTTGCAGCGGATCGCCAGGGGAATCTTCGGGGACAAGGAACGGCCCGTGCCCAGCTTCTGACGCGGCCGCGCGCGCTTTCCCAGGGGGACGAGGAAGGAGGTGCCGCGGCCCGGCCGGCCGCGGCACCTCGTTTCACGTCGCAGGCGCCCGTCCGCACTTCCGTGCCGGCGCGCACGTACAGCTCCGCGTGCGCGCCCCTACGGCCTCGCCTCCACCACCTGCGCCCCCATCGCCCTCGGGTAGCGGATCCCCTCCACCATCTCCTGCACCTCGGGAGGCGGCGGCGGAGTGAGCAGGCTCACCACCACCATCACCGCGAAGTTCAGCAGCATCCCCACCGTCCCGATCCCCTGCGCATTGATCCCGAAGAAGCTCTCCAGCACCGGCTTCTCCAGCTCCAGGAAGCGCAGGATCTGCGGCGTGCGGATCAGCAGGATCATGACCGCTGTGAAGGTCAGCCCGGAGATCATCCCCCAGATCGCCCCCTCCTTGGTGGCCCGCTTCCAGAAGATCCCCAGGATGATGACGGGGAAGAAGCTCGCCGCCGCCAGCCCGAAGGCGAACGCCACCACCTCCGCCACGAACCCCGGCGGGTAGATCCCGAAGATCCCCGCCACCACCACCGCCAGCGTGATGGTGATGCGCCCCACCAGCAGCCGCTTGCGGTCGTCCGCCTGCGGGTTGATCAGGTGCCCGTACACGTCGTGCGCGATGGCGCTGGAGATCACGATCAGCAGCCCCGACGCCGTGGAGAGCGCCGCCGCCAGCCCGCCCGCCGCCACCAGGGCGACGATGAACGGCGCCAGGCGCGCGATCTCGGGGAGCGCCAGGACCACGATGTCGCGGTCGATGCTGGCCGTGAGCCCGTTGGCCCCGAACAGCTCCGCCGCCTGCATCACCCCGTCCCCGTTTGCGTCCTGGAGCGTGATGAGGCCCGTCCGCATCCAGTTCTGCACCCAGGGCACCGCCTGCACCTCCGCCAGCGGACGCCCCGCCAGCGACTCCAGCACGTAGAACTTGGCGAAGATGGCGATGGTGGGCGCCGTCGTGTACAGGATGGCGATGAAGAGCAGCGCCCACCCCGCGCTCCAGCGCGCCGCGCGCACGCTGCGCACCGTGTAGAAGCGCACGATCACGTGCGGGAGCCCCGCCGTCCCCACCATCAGCGCGACGGTGATGAAGAGGACGTTGACGAAGGACAGGTCCGTGAAGGGCGACGAGTACCCCGCCAGCCCCAGGTCGCGCGAGATGGCGTCCAGCCGCGGCAGGATCTCGCCGATGGCCGCCTGCGGCACCGGGTTGCCGGTGAGCAGCAGGGCGATGGCGATGGCCGGCACCAGGTAGGCGAAGATCAGCACGCAGTACTGCGCGATCTGCGTGTTGGTGACCCCCTTCATCCCGCCCAGCACCGCGTAGAACGCCACGATCACCATGCCGATGACCACCCCGGTGTTCACCGGCACCTCCAGGAAGCGCGAGAACACCACCCCCACCCCGCGCATCTGCCCCGCCACGTAGGTGAACGACACGAAGATCGCCGCCACCACCGCCACCACGCGCGCCGTGGACGAGTAGTAGCGGTCGCCCACGAAGTCGGGGACGGTGAACTTGCCGAACTTGCGGAGGAAGGGGGCGAGGAGGAGCGCCAGCAGCACGTAGCCGCCCGTCCACCCCATCAGGTACACCGCCCCGTCGTACCCCAGGAAGGCGATGATCCCCGCCATGGAGATGAAGCTCGCCGCGCTCATCCAGTCCGCCGCGGTCGCCATCCCGTTCCCCACCGCGGAGACCCCCTGCCCGGCCACGTAGAACCCGGCCGTGTCGCGCACCCGGCTCCAGAACGCGATCCCGATGTACAGCGCGAAGGTCAGCCCGACGATGAGGTACGTCCAGCCCTGGATGCCCATGCGAGTGCGGGAGTGCGAAGGTGCGGGAGTGCGTGAGTGCGCCGGGCCGTCGGGGGACGGCTCAGTGCTGCGAGACGACGTGGCGGGTGGTCTCCGGCGTCTCCTGCACGCCGAACTCGCGGTCGGTGCGGTCGGCCAGCCAGGCGTTCAGGAAGATCAGCGCGACGAACACGTAGATGGAGCCCTGCTGCGCCATCCAGAAGCCGAAGGGCACGCCGCCCAGCGAGACGCGGTTGAGCGGCTCCACCAGGACGATGCTCATGACGGGGCCGGCGAGGAGCCACACGGCCAGCAGCGCCAGGATGCGCCGCACCGTGCGGCGCCAGTACAGCTCCCGGTCGAAGGCGGGATGGGAGGACATGCGGACTCTCCTCGTGCGGGGCGGGAAGCGGACGGGAACGGCCGGCGGGAGGAGCTTAGGACCCCGCCGGGCCGCGCCGCAAGGGAGGGGCCGCCGCGGCTTGCCCCGGCCCGGCGGGGACGTAAGTTTAGCGCGCCTCGCCCGTCCGGCAGGGACCCTCCCCCTCCGCCACCGGATCCCCATGTCTCCCGAGCACCAGCCGCCCCCGGAGCCCCGGGCCGCGGGCGCCCTGCCCCGCGCCATCGACCGCCTGAGCGACCTGGTGGGGCGCAGCGTGCTCTGGCTGGTCGCGGTGATGGTGGTGATCGGCGCGTACAACGCCCTGGCGCGCTACCTGAACCGTTTCACCGACGCCAACCTGGCCTCCAACGCGTACCTGGAGGCGCAGTGGTACCTGTTCAGCCTGGTCTTCCTGCTGGGCGCCGCGTACGCGCTCAAGGAGGACGCGCACGTGCGTGTGGACGTGCTGTACGGCCGGCTGGGGGTGCGCGGCCGGGCCTGGATCGACCTGCTGGGGACGCTGCTCTTTCTGCTCCCCTTCTGCGTGCTGATGCTCTGGGTCTCGTGGCCGTCGGTGGCCGCGTCGTGGCGCGTGCGCGAGGTGTCGCCGGACCCGGGCGGCCTCCCCCGCTACCCCATCAAGGCCGTGGTCCTGGTGGCCTTCGCGCTCCTGCTGCTCCAGGGCGTGTCGCAGGCCCTCAAGCAGGTCGCGCTGCTGCGCGGCGCGGCCCCGCCGCCCGCGCCGGGCCGCCACCGGGCGGAGGAGGCATGACGGGGGACTGGCTCGGCCCGCTGATGTTCGTGGGGGCGCTGGTGCTGATCTTCTCGGGCTACCCGGTGGCCTTCGCGCTGGGCGGCACGGCGATGATCTTCGCCTTCATCGGGGTGCAGGCGGGGTACTTCGACTGGCACCTGCTGCTCGCAATGCCGGACCGCACCTTCGGCGTGATGAGCAACTACGTCCTCCTGGCCGTGCCCTACTTCATCTTCATGGGCACCATGCTGGAGAAGTCGCGCCTGGCGGAGGACCTGCTGGAGACCATCGGCATCCTCTTCGGGCGGGTGCGCGGGGGGCTGGCGCTGGCGGTGGTGTTCGTGGGGACGCTGCTGGCCGCGGCCACGGGGGTGGTGGGCGCCTCGGTGACGGCCATGGGGCTCATCTCCCTGCCGGTGATGCTGCGCTACGGCTACGACCGCCGGCTGGCCTCCGGCGTCATCACCGCCTCCGGCACGCTGGGCCAGATCATCCCCCCCAGCGTGGTGCTGGTGGTGCTGGGGGACCAGCTGGGCGTCTCGGTGGGCGACCTGTTCGTGGGCTCGCTGGTGCCCGGGCTGATGCTGGCGGGGATGTACGCGCTCTACGTGGCGGGGGTGGCGGCGGTGCGGCCCG
>JBFMFL010000281.1:0-9173 GCA_040752145.1 Gemmatimonadota bacterium | reverse complement strand
CGGCGACCGCTTCGCCCTGGCGCGCGCCACGGCCTCCGCCGACCTGGCCTCCCCCTGGCTGCGCGGGCGCCTGCTGGGCGCCGCGGGGTGGACGGACGTGGGCGGCGCCGGCGGGGCCACGCTCGCCGCCTGGCCCGCCCGCACCACGGACGGCCTGCGCGCCAGCATCGGCGCGGGGCTGGGGATCTTCTACGACATCGTCCGGGTGGACCTGGCCCGGGGCCTGGGCCGCGACGGCAGGTGGGAGCTGGTGGTGGAGACCCGGCCGACGTTCTGGGACTTCTTATAGGGAACAGGGAATAGGGAACAGGGAACAGCCGGCAACTGCAACGGCCACGGACAGAGTCCTTCCCCCGGAATCCGGGGGAGGGGCTTTGTTTTTTGCCGTTTCGCTGTTTTCGTTGTATCCCCCGCATGCTGTTCGGGGGGAGACAGCCGGGCGGTTTCGGCTGGCTCGCCCCGGTGGAGGGAAACCCGCCGGCAGTTTGGCGGGGTTCCCGGAGCCCGCGGAGGAGACGGACGGCAGTATCGTCCGGCTCCGGAGCGGCCCGCCACGACACACCGAAGCACCTCGCACAAGTCCGCAGAGCGGTGAAGATCGACGCGTTCCACCTCCCGGCCGTGCCCGACCCGCACACCTCGACCTGGCCCTACGGACAGGGGGAGACGGCGCTGGAGCTGCGCGTGCCCATCGTGGACGCGGCGCTGCTGAAGAGGCAGATGGCGGCGCTGGGGGAGGCGCGCGACCGCTGGCTGGCGGACCGCCCGGTGCACCAGGTGGTGCGCGTCATAGACCGGGTGGCGGCCCGGCTCCAGGACGCGGGCGACCCGCTGCGGCGGACGGCGGAGGCGGCGCTGCCACGGATCACCGGCTACTCGCCGCCCATGGTGAAGCTGGTGCTGGACCGCATGGCGCCGGAGTGGCGGGCGGACCGGCTGCGGGCGCTGCTCCGCTCGGAGCTGGAGGACCCGGCGATGCTGGACGGCTTCCGCCCGCGCCGCCACGCGCCGGGGAGGGCGCGGGCCTGGGGGCCGCGGGTGGCGACGCACGTGTTCAGCGGCAACGTGCCGGGGGTGGCCGTGACCTCGCTGGTGAGGTCGCTGCTGGTGAAGTCGGCGGCGCTGGGGAAGACGGCGATCGGGGAGCCGCTGCTGGCGGCGCTGTTCGCGCGCGGCGTGGCGGAGGAGGACCCGGAGCTGGGCGCCTGCCTGGCGGTGGCCTACTGGCACGGCGGCGACGAGGCGCTGGAGGCGGTGGCGCTGGGCCAGGCGGACGCGGTGGTGGTGTACGGCGGCGCGGAGGCGGTGGCGGCCGTGCGCGCCGCCACGCCCGCGGGGACGCGGGTGCTGGCGTACGGACCCAAGCTGTCGTTCGGGGTGGTGGGGCGGGAGGCGCTGGCGGATGCCGGGGCGGCGGCGGAGGTCGCGGCGGCGGCGGCGCTGGAGGCGTCGGTCTTCGACCAGCAGGGGTGCGTGTCGCCGCACCTGTTCTACGTGGAGGAGGGGGGCGCCGTGGAGCCGCGGGAGTGGGCGCGGCTGCTGGCCGGCGCCATGGCGGAGACGGAGCGGGAGCTCCCCCGCGGCGCCGTGGCCCGCAGCGAGGCCTCGGCGATCCGCCAGCTCCGCGGCGAGGCGGAGTTCGCGCAGCTGGCCGGGAGCGGGGTGGAGCTGCACGCCTCCGCCCGCGGGACCACCTGGACGGTGGTGTTCGAGCCTGATCCCGCCTTCGTCCCCTCGTGCCTGAACCGGGTGGTGCGGGTGAAGCCGGTGCCCTCGCTGGACGCGGTGCCCGCGCTCGCAGCCGGGACGGCCCGGCTGCTCCAGACGGTGGGCGTGGCCGCGTCGCCGGAGCGCACCGAACGGCTCGCCGCCGCCCTGGGCCGCGCGGGGGCGAGCCGGGTGTCGCCGCTGGGGAAGATGGCGTGGCCGCCCGGCACCTGGCACCACGACGGGCACCCGCCGCTGGGGGAGATGCTGAGGTGGTGCGACCTGGAGGAATGAGTGCGGGAGTGCGAAAGTGCGGGAGTGCGAAAGTGAGCGGCGGCCGGGGGCGTCCACGGAATGTCCGGGACGGGACCGCTGGCACTCGATTTGCCGTCAACTGTTTGTCCTTTTTTCCCGCGGTTCGGACGGACACCCCCACGTCCGGGAGCCATCGATGGCCGCCCACCCCAGGCCCGGCGCGGCGCCCCTCCATTCGCTGGCGGAGGCGGCGCCGGGAGATCTCGTCGAAGTGGTCCACGTCCTGTTCGGCAGCCTGCGCCAGCGCTTCGAGGACCTGGGGATCCGGCCGGGGACCCGGATGCGCGTCCGCGAGCGAGGCGCCGGGGGGCTGGTGCTGGAGCTCCCCGGCGGCGCCATGGCCGCCGTGGACCCGGTACACGCCGCCTTCGTGGAGGTCCAGCCACCGGTCCCGGACGTCACGTACCGGGGGCTCGTCCCCGCCACCCGCCACCTCACCGTCGACAGCACCCCCGACCGGGCCCGGCCCGGCGACGCGACGGCAAACCCACGGATCGCATGAACCCGACCCGCCACCCCGCCCCCGCCTCCCTCCGCCGCGCCCGCGCCGCCTGGCGCAGCTTCGAGATCCGCGACGGCCGCGAGATCGACCGGCAGCTCCGCGACGGGCGCGACCCCGCCTGCCCCTGCTGCGGCGAGTTGCTGGAGGCGCGCCCCGGGACGCGCATGACGCGCTACCTGCCGCTGGACGCCACCGGCTTCGACCTGGAGTGCCGCGACTGCCGCCGCTTCCGCTGCGTGGTGCGCCACACCTTCCGCTCGCTGCGCCTGGTGCGGATGCGCCGCCTGGTGGCCGCGGTGCGCGCGGTGGGCGGGCGCGGCGAGGCGCGCTTCGAGGACGCGGCGCTGGCGTAGACGCCCTGGGCCGGCGGCTTCCGGCCGGACCGGGCCGCGACAGGGGCGCCGCATGGCACGCCCGTTGCTCCTCCCCGCCGGGTCGGTGCGGACGGGCGGCGGGCGCCGCTCCGTCGCGCCCGGCAGCCCCGGATCCGCGCGCAAGTCCATGAGCATGCACCTCTTCAGCACCCCGGTCCAGTGTACCAACTGCGGGACCGTGGTGGACGACCCCCGGGTGGACCACTGCCCCAACTGCCACGCCCTCCTGCGGGAGCGGCGCACCCCGGCCCGGCTGGCGGGGGTGGAGCAGCGCTACGGAGGGCTGCGCTTCCTGCTGGGGTTCCTGCGCTTCCTGGGGATCGCCACCCTGCTGGTGGGCGGGCTGATGTTCGCCTACGGGATCGGCGGCAACGACATGAGCCTGCAGGCGGGGGCGCTCACCCTGATGGGGACGGTGCTCACCGCGGTGGTGATGTTCGCGGTGGCGGCGTTCTTCGAGGTGACGCTGGACATGGAGGAGAACACGCGCGCCTCCTTCCGCGTGCAGCAGATGATGCTGGAGCAGCTCCACGAGGCGGGGGGCGGGCAGCCGCACCCGCAGCAGGAAGCGCCGGCCTCCACGCCGCGCCCCCTGTGACGCGCGGCGGGGCCGGGAACCACGGAAACGATCGACCGGAGACCATGAGACGTACCCCCCTCGGGCGGCGGGCCATCGGGCTCGCCGCCTTCGTCGCCGCCCTGGCGCTCCCCGCCACCGTGCAGTCGCGCCAGGCGGCGCCGGCGCAGGCTCCCGCGGCGCAGGCCGCCCCGGCGCAGACCCCGCCCCCGCAGACTCCGGCGGCGCAGGCCGCGCAGGGGCAGGGTCCGCTCCAGGCGGCGGCGGAGGGGCTGATCGGCGGCAACGCCGACGAGTGGAGCGTGTTCGCCTGGTCCATCGACCGCAACCGACCGATCTTCGCGGTGCGGGCGGACTCGGTGATGATCCCGGCCTCCAACAACAAGGTGTTCACCGCCATCTGGGCGCTGGGCACCATGGGGGCCGACTTCCGCTTCCCCACGGACGTCCTGATCCCCGGCGGCATCCCGGGCAACGGCGTGGTGGCGGGGCCCGTCTACCTGCGCGGCTCCGGCGACCCGGCCTTCGGCTACCCGGAGTTCGACAAGGACCCCATGGAGCCGCTGCGCATCATGGCGCGGCAGCTCAAGGCGCGCGGGGTGCGCGCGGTGCAGGGCGGGGTGGTCGCGGACGCCACCGTGTTCGACACGCTGCACTACGGCCCGGCGTGGCCGGCGGACACCGGCAACGGCGCCGCGTACTACGCCCCCACCGTCGCCGGGCTCCCCTTCCAGCGCAACATGCTCTGGCTGAACGTGAGCCCGGGGCCGGGCGGCACCACCTTCGTGCGCGAGCCGGACGTGCCGGAGATCCCGGTGATCAACCGCGCCCGCAACGGCGGCGGGCGCGGCTGGGCGGTCCGCAACCCGGGGCAGGACACCATCATCATCAAGGGCGGGGTGTCGGGCCGGGGGCCGCACCGCTACCCGGTGGGCGCGGCGGACCCGTCGCTGCTGGCGGCCGGGGCGCTCCGGCAGGCGCTGCGCGAGGAGGGGGTGCAGGTGGCCGGCGCGGTGCGGCGCGGCGAGACGCCCGAGGGGGCCAAGCTGATCCACCGGCACCTGTCCATGCCGCTGGTGCAGATGATCCCCAAGCTCAACCGCGACTCGGACAACTTCTTCGCGGAGCACCTGTGGAAGGCGGCCTCGGCGCACTCCATCGGGGTGGGGAGCTACACGATGGGCGGCCCGGCGTCGGCCCGGTTCTTCATCCAGAACGCGGACGTGCCGTACGGGCAGGTGTGGCAGGCGGACGGGTCGGGGCTGTCGTCGCAGAACCGGGCCAGCGCCAAGGCGCTGGTGGACGCCCTGGTGTACGCGCACCGCCAGCCGTGGAGCCGGCCCTTCCACCAGTCCATGGCGGTGGGCGGGGACCGGGACGGGACGCTGCGCTCGCTGTTCACCGGGGGGCGGGCCAAGGGGAACCTGCACGCCAAGACCGGCTACATCCGCGGGGTGCGGACGCTGTCCGGCTACGTGAAGATGGCGAACGGGGAGAACGTGGCGTTCTCGTTCCTGTACAACGGGCGCAACACGTCGGGGGCGCGCGGGGTGCAGCAGCAGCTGGGCAATCTGCTCGCCGAGTACGCGGGGCCCTGAGCGCTTTCGTCGGCTCTTGCGGGCCGCTACGGAGCCCGGACGGTACTGCTGTCCGGTCTCCTGCGCGGGCTCGGCGAGCCAGCCGAAACTGCCCGGCTGTCTCACCTCGCGCGGAGAAAGCCTCGCCAAACTGCCGGCGAGTCTTTCTCCGCACAGCTTTTGGGAACTGTGGGAACGGCGAACGGCAACGGCGAACGGCTGACCACCCGCTTGTCCCGCCCCGTCTCCCCGCCTATTCTCCCGCCGCCGGTGGCGGTCCATACCCCGCCATCGGCAAAGCCCCCTCTCCCAGGATTGGGAGAGGGTGGCGGCTCTCAGGCCGCCGGGTGAGGGCCCGCCGACGCCCGGATCCACCCGGAACCCGACCAACCTTCCGCCCCGTGACCGACGCAGCGCCCGATCCCGCGGAGCTCCGCGACCGCCTCCTCCGGCGCATCCGCGCCGGGACGGGCGCGCCCCTGCCCCAGGCGGAGTTCGGCGCGCTGGCGCTCGCCGTGTTCGCCCACCAGTTCGCGCGCAACACGCCCTACCGGCTGTTCTGCGAGCGGCGGGGCGCGACGCCGGGAACGGTGCGGCACTGGACGGAGGTCCCCGCGGTCCCCACCGACGCCTTCAAGGCGGCGCCGCTGGTGTGCGCGGACCCGGCGGACGTCCGCACCGTGTTCCGCACCAGCGGCACCACGGCCGGCCCGGAGCGCCGCGGCGAGCACTGGATGCCCGACCTGGCGCTGTACGACGCGGCGCTGCGCGAGGGGTTCGCGGCGCACCTGCTCCCGGAGGGCGGCCGCATGCGCATGCTCTCCCTGATCCGCCCGCCGGAGGAGGCGCCGGACTCGTCGCTCTCGCACATGGTGGGCGAGGTGCTGCGGGAGCTGGGAGCGGAGGGGAGCGGGTACTGCGTGGGCGAGGCGGGGATCGACGCGCCGGCGTTCGGGGCCGCGCTGCGCCGGGCGGAGGCGGAGGGCGTCCCGGTATGCGTGCTGGGGACCAGCTTCGCCTTCGTCCACTGGCTGGACGCCGCGGCGGCCGGCGGCCGCTTCGCCCTGCCCGCCGGCTCGCGGGTGATGGACACGGGCGGGTTCAAGGGACGCTCGCGGGAGGTGACGCGCGAGGACCTGTACGCGGCGCTGGGGGAGCGGCTCGGGATCGGTACCGAGTGGTGCGTCAACGAGTACGGCATGACCGAGATGAGCTCCCAGTTCTACGACGCCGTGGCGGGCGTCCCCGGGCCGCGCCTGCACGCGGGGCCGCCCTGGGTCCGCTCCCGCGCCGTGGACCCGGAGACGCTGGAGCCCGTCCCCGACG
Organism: Gemmatimonadota bacterium; assembly: GCA_040752145.1. GTDB lineage: Bacteria > Gemmatimonadota > Gemmatimonadetes > Longimicrobiales > Longimicrobiaceae > JAFAYN01. The sequence continues at coordinate 2,795 of JBFMFL010000281.1, read as the reverse complement.
GCGAAGTGGGCGTGCTGCGCCACTGGGACCTCGCCAACCTCCACTCCGTCATGGCCATCCAGACCGCCGACCTGGGCTTCGCCGCGCCGGAGGGGATCCGCGTGCTGGGCCGCGCGCAGGGCGCCGAGGCGCGGGGGTGCTCCCTCGCCATGGACCAGTTCCTCGCCGCGTCGCGCGAGCGGTAGCGCTGCCGGCGCTGCGCTGCACGTCCGCTCTGATGGTTTGGGATCCACAAGAAAAGGCGCTATCTTGCGCCACTGCGTGATGTCTCGCTCCTCGGGTGGCAGGGACGTCCCGCCGCTTCCGCGAGATCCCAGCCCTCCCACGCCACACCGGGAACGAGATCCATGATCCGCAAGCTTCTCCTGCTGCTCACCCTGCTCGGGTCTGCCGGGCCTCTCGCCGCGCAGGAGCCCACGCCCGGCCAGCTCCGGGCCGCCGAGCGCCTGGTCGACGTGATGCGGCTGGAGAGCAACTGGGGTCCCGTCACGGAGCAGATGCGTCGCTACATGCGCCAGGCAGTCCCCGACACGGGGGGGCTACCTGGAGAAGCTGCCAGGCAGTATCGGGAGACGATGGACAAGCAGCTGCAGGAGGTGTTCACGGAGAAGATGAGTTGGGAGCGGCTCCAGCCCGAGTACGTGAGGCTGTACGCCAGCCTCTACACCGAGGACGAGCTGAGGCAGCTGACCGCGTTCTACGAAAGCCCCCTCGGCCAGAAGAGCATCCGCATCCAGCCGGAGGTCACGGCGAGGATGTTGGGCATGGTTCAGCGGCTGATGGCGCAGGACACCCCGTAGCGGCCTGGCGAAGGGCTGCACCTCGCCGGAAGTCCGACGCCCCCGCCGGGATCTCCCGGCGGGGGCGTCGTTTCGCACTCACGCACTCACGCACTGCCGTCCTCACCGTCCCGGCCGCTCCGGTCCGCTCCCCGCCCCGCTGGCCCGGATCGCCTCCGCCACCTCGTCCAGGTCCGCGCCGGAGAGCTCCAGCGACGCCGCGGGGAGCCAGCCGTCCACCTGCTCCGGGCTGCGCGCCCCGACGATCGCGCCGGTGACGCCGCGCCAGGCCAGCGTCCACGCCGCCGACACCGCCGCCGGGGAGACGCCGTGCCGCTCCGCCACCGGCTCCAGCGCCGCCGCCAGGCGGAGGTTGCGCTCCAGCCCCTCGCCGGTGAAGTCCGGCGAGCGCGAGCGCCAGTCGTCCTCCGGGAGCTTCGCGGCGCGCTCGCGGGTGAAGGCGCCGGTCAGCAGCCCCGACTGCATGGGGCTGTAGACGATCACCCCGGTGTCGTGGTCCGCGCACCACCCCAGCTCGGCGGCGCCCACCCCGCGGCGGATGGCGGAGAACGGCGGCTGGAGCGAGTCCACGTGGCCGATCCGCTCCGCCGCCTCCAGCTGCGCCGCGTCGTGGTTGGAGAGGCCCACCGCGCGCACCTTGCCCTCCTCGCGCAGCCGCACCAGCTCGCCCCAGTAGTCCTCCAGCGGCGTGCCGTCCTCCGCCGGCCAGTGCATCTGGTACAGGTCGATGCGCTCCACGTCCAGCCGGCGCAGCGACGCCTCCAGCTCGCGGCGGATGCTCGCCGGGTCGCCCACCCGGCGCGGCGGGGCGAGCGGGTCGGCCTCGTCCCACACCAGCCCGCACTTGGTGAACACGTAGGGCCGGTCGCTCTCCGGGACGTCGCGCAGCGCCCGGGCCACCACCTCCTCCGAGTGCCCCAGCCCGTACACCGCCGCCGTGTCGATCCAGTTGATCCCGCGCTCCACGGCGTGCCGGATCGCGGCGATGGAGTCCTCGTCCTCCTGCGTCCCCCAGCCGAAGGCGTACCCCGCCCCGCCGATCGCCCACGCGCCGAAGCCGACGCGCGTGATCTCCATTCCCGTCGTGCCGAGCGGCTTCGTCGGGAGCCCGGTCGTCGATCTTCCCGCCATTTCTGCTTTCTCTCCGTTCTGCCATGTACTTCAAGGACGTCCAGGACGCGGATCCGGGCGTGCCCCCGGCTGCGCCGGGGTCGGGCTGCGGCTCCGTAGCAGACGAAACCGCCGTCTGCAACGGAGTCGAGCCCCGGCGCGGCACCTTTGAACTGAGGTGCCCCGCCGGGTCTCGCCCCTTCGGGCCGGCATCCCTCACGCGGGTCTCTCGCGCGGACCCGGGCACCGCAACATCCACGCCTGCCGTTCGAGGGGTGTAAATCTCCGCGCTGAGGTTTCCCGCCAGCCGAACGGCGCCTCCTCTCCACTCCGGGAAGAGGCGCCGCGGCCGACCCGACCCGCAGTTGCAGGCTGTCCCCTGTAACCTGTCCCCTGTAACCTTGCCGTTCCCCTCAGTCCGCCCGCAGCGCGACCATCGGGTCCACGCGGGCGGCGCGGCGGGCCGGGGACCAGCTGCCGGCCAGCGAGACCGCGGCGAGGAGCGCGGCCACGGCCGCGTACACCGGCAGGTCCAGCGAGTCCACGCCGCGGAACTTCACCTCCAGGAGCCGGGCCAGGCTCAGCGCGCCCCACAGGCCCAGCACCGCGCCCGTGGCGGTGAGGCGCATCCCCTGCCCCATCACCAGCCGCATCACGTCCGCCACCCGGGCGCCGAGCGCCATGCGGGTTCCCACCTCGCGCGTGCGCCGGGCCACGTTGTACGCCATCACCCCGTACACGCCCATCGCCGCGAGCAGCGTCGCCGCGGCGGCCAGCACCCCGAACAGCGCGCCGAACCAGCGCACCGGGGCGGCGAAGCGGGCGAACACCTCCCGCATCGTCCCCACCTCGCCCACGCGCGCGCCCGGTGCGGCGGCGCGCACC
>JBFMFL010000280.1:6274-9197 GCA_040752145.1 Gemmatimonadota bacterium | reverse complement strand
CTTGCGGGGGAGAGGGGGCCGGGGGGTGAGGGGGCCCACCCCCGCGGACGCCAGCACGAAGCCCGCGTGAGGGATGCGAGCCCGAAGGGGCGAGACCCGGCGGCAGTTTGCCGGGGCTCGACTCCGTTAGCGAGCGTTGTTTGCTCGCTTACGGAGCCGCAGCCCGACCCCGGCTCAGCCGGGGGCACGCCCGAACCGGCCGTTCGGTCGTTCAAACCATGACCCGGCGCGCGCGCGTGCTGCTGGTGGACGACAGCGCCTTCGTGCGCCGCGCCACGGAGCGGATGCTGGAGCCCCTGGCGGAGGTGGAGGTGGCGGGCTACGCGGCAAACGGCGAGGAGGCGCTGCGGCTGGTGCACGCCCTGAAGCCGGACCTGGTGATCATGGACCTCAACATGCCCGGGATGGACGGGATGCAGGCGCTGGAGCGGATCATGTCCGAGCGGCCCACCCCCGTCCTCCTCCTCAGCTCCATGACGAGCGAGGGGGCGGAGGTGACGCTGCGCGCCCTGGAGGCCGGGGCCGTGGACTTCGTGGACAAGACGGACGCCGGGACGGTGATGGACATCCACGGGCTGGCCCCCGTGATCCGCGAAAAGGTGCGCGCGGTGCTGCGCTCCGCCCACCTGCCGCTCCCCGCCCCGCGGATGGAAGCGCCCGCCCCCGCCGCCGCCCCGGCGACGCCCGGCGCCGCCGCGCCCTCCACGGGCGCGTACGAGGTGATCGCCATCGGCGCGTCCACCGGGGGGCCGCGGGCGCTGACGGAGATCATCCCCGCCCTGCCGCGCGGGCTGGGCGCCGGCATCGTGGTGGCGCAGCACATCCCCCCCGGCTTCACGGAAACGCTGGCGGAGCGGCTGGACCAGCGCTCCACGATCCGCGTGCGCGAGGCGCGCGACGGCGACCGGGTGCTCCCCGACCAGGCGCTCCTCGCCCCCGGCGGGCGGCAGATGACGGTGGCGCGCGACGCGGACGGCGCGCTGCGGGTGCGGGTGTGGGACGACGCGGGCGCGAGGCTGCACCGGCCCTCGGTGGACCTGCTCCTGGGCTCGGCGGCGGAGGCCGCGGGGCCGCGCGCGGTGGGGGTGGTGCTCACCGGGATGGGGAGCGACGGCGCGGAGGGGCTGGCCCGCATCCGCCGCGCGGGGGGGCGGGCGCTGGTGGAGAGCGCGGAGACCGCCGTGATCGACGGGATGCCGCGGGCGGCGCGCCCCCACGCGGAGCGCAGCCTGGCGCTGGGGCGCATCGCCCCGGCGCTGGCCGAGATGTGCGGAGGCGGGTGATGGCGCGCGTCCTGGTGGTGGACGACCAGCGCATCCCGCGGGTGGCGGTGTCCTCGGCGCTCGCCCAGGCCGGCCACCAGGTAACGGCCGAGGAGGACGGGCCCTCCGGGATCGCCTGCGCCCGCGAGTGGCGCCCGGACGTGGTGGTGCTGGACGTACACATGCCGGGGATGGACGGCTTCCAGGTGGTGGAGCAGCTCAAGCAGGACCCGGAGACGGCCCCCATCCCCGTCATCTTCCTCACCGCCGACGCCCCCACCGACGACCTGGTGGTCCGCGGGCTGGAGATGGGCGCCTACGACTTCCTCAACAAGGGGTGCAGCCGGGCGGAGCTGCTGGCCCGCGTGGGGGCCATGGCGCGGGTCAAGCGCAGCTACGACGAGACCTCGGCGCTGGCGCGCATCTCGGACGTGCTGGTGCAGACGCTGGACCCCATGGAGCTGGGGAGCCGGCTGGCGGAGGTGGTGTGCCACGCCCTGCGCGCGGACGGGGCGCTGCTGGTGCTCCCCGGGAGCGCGGAGCGGCCGGACGTGCGCGCCGGGGTGGGGATCGCCGCGGACGACCCGCGCTTCTACGTGATGGTGGACCTGCTCCTGGACCGCTGCCCCGCGAGCGAGGCCGGCGTCGACGCCTCGGTGCTGGAGGACGCGGCGGCGCTGGCGGAGCAGGTGGGGGCGGGCTTCCGCTCGGCGGCGGTCACCTGCGTGCGGCGCGCGGGGAGCCGCAGCACGCTGCTGGCGGTGTTCGCACAGGCGGAGGGCGCCTTCCGCCACCCGGGGGACGCGCCGCTGCTGGGGCTGCTGGCGAGGCAGGCCACGCTGGCGCTGGACAACGCGCTGCTGCACGCGGAGACGCGCGACCAGGCGCGGGCGCTGGAGGAGCAGGCGGTCCGCCTGGCGCGGGCCATGTCGGACCGGTCGCGCTTCTTCGCTTCCATGAGCCACGAGCTGCGCACCCCCATCAACGCCATCCTGGGGTACGGCCAGCTCCTCCAGGACGGGGTCTACGGCGACCTGGGAGAGAAGCAGGCCGGGGCGGCGGAGCGGCTGGTGAACAGCGGACGGCACCTGCTGGAGCTGGTCAACGACGTGCTGGACATCTCCAAGCTGGAGGCCGGCAAGCTGGAGGTACACCCGGAGCCCGTGGACCTGGCGGCCCTGCTGCGCGAGGTGGCGACCACGCTGGAGCTGCAGGCGCGCGACAAGGGGCTGGAGCTGCGGGTGGAGGCGCCGCGGGAGTTCCCGCTGGTCACGGACCCGGCGCGCGTCCGCCAGATCGTGCTCAACCTGCTCTCCAACGCGGTCAAGTTCACCGACGCGGGGGAGGTGCGGGTGGAGCTGGTGCCCGCGGGCGAGTGGGTGCAGGTGCGGGTGGCGGACACGGGTCCGGGGATCGCGCCGGAGGACCAGCAGCGGATCTTCGACGAGTTCGAGCAGACGGCGGCGGCCGCGTCGCGCGGGGGGACCGGGCTGGGGCTGGCCATCTCCAAGCGGCTGGCGGCGCTGCTGGGCGGCACGCTCTCCCTGGCCAGCCGCCCGGGGAAGGGGTCCACGTTCACCCTGCGGCTCCCGGCGGAGGCGGACGGCGCGGGGGGCTGACCGGCCGCTGCTCCCGGATGCACGGAGGGGGGCCGCGGATGT
>JBFMFL010000280.1:0-6264 GCA_040752145.1 Gemmatimonadota bacterium | reverse complement strand
GGGGGGCCCCCCGGCCCCTCCCCCCGTTGGGCGGGGGGGGCCCCGGGGGGGCCCGGGGGCCCCCCTCCTGTCTTCGCCGGACACCGTCCTGCCGATCAGCTTCCCGCCGGCGCGACGGGCACGACGGCGCGGACGGTACCCCAGGTGAGCGCCAGCACGGAGCCCGCGCCCTGCGGCTCCACCGCGATTGAAAAGGTCTCCACCGGCCGGGACGCGCGCTCCACCCGCATGGGGACGCGCACCAGGTCCTGCGCCGGGTCGTACGCCGTCCCCCACTGCCCCGTCTGCTTGTTCACGATCAGCGTCCACTCGCGCTCGCCGGGGATGGCCCACAGCGTGTAGGCGCCCGCCGGGACGCGCGCCCCGCCGATGACCAGGTCGCGGTCGGTGCGGAGGTGGGTGGCCTGGTTTGCCCCGGTGCGCCACACCTGCCCCGGGGGGAGCATCTGCGCCTGGGGGCGGCCGCGCAGCGAGGGGCGCCCGTAGTCGACGGACACCGTGGCCTCGCCCACGCGCGCCTGGAGCGAGTCCCGCGGCGACGCCGTCCCGAAGCCGCGCCCGGCCTGGTCGCGCGCCGCGAAGGCCGCCGCCAGCGAGTCCAGCGCCACGCGCGGGGCGCGCTCGGTGACGATCTTGAGCGTGCTGCCGGTGCCGTCCCACGCCAGCAGCCGCCCCTGCGCGTCCGCGCGCACCCGGTTGCTCCCGGCGATGTTGGCGACGGTGTACTCGCCGCTCCCGGTCCGCCGGATGGTGGCCGGGATCGCCGCGCTGTTCCCCACCGGCACCAGCGCCAGGCGCAGGCTGTCCAGGCGCGATCCCGCCGCCCGCATCAGCGGCAGCTCGTACAGCGCCACGGAGTAGCCCACCAGTGGGATGGCCCCGGCCGCCGCGGCGACCCGGAAGGTCTGCGTGCTGTCGCCGCGCATCACCCGCACGGTGGCGCTGTCCGCGCCGAACTCCACCGTGCCGCGCACGGACGGCTGGGCGTCGCCCGGGGCGCGGAAGTCAACCGCGAAGCTCGACAGGGTGCCGTCGGGCCGCAGGGCGCCGCTGTACTCGCGGAGCTGCGTGCGCGGGGCGCGGACCACCTGGCGGCCGCGGATGGAGTCGGCCGTGCGGGTGAACTCCTCCACCGCGATGGTGTCGCTCCCCAGCCGCACCACGTACGCGGCGGAGGCGGGCGTGCCCTGCGCGGACGCGGCGGCGGGACCGAGCGCGAGGAGGAGCGGGAGGCCGGCCGCGGCGAGGGCGCGGGGCCGGAGGATGGACCTGGCGTGCATTGGGTGTCCTGTGGAGGCGGGTTCGACGAACACTGCACGGTGCAGGATGGCGTCCGGCGTGCCGCGGCGCAACGGTGTCAGGCCGCGGCATGGCCCTGGATCAACACTCAGTGCTCACCATCGTCGGAGAACCCGGTGAAGGAGCCGAGATCCTCGAATGCCCCGCTATCGGCCTGCCGGAGCGCGCGCTCCATGGACGAGCGCACCGACGGGTTCTTCCACAGCCACGCTTCGCAATCCGGAACCGGGCCCGACGGGTGGAGGAGAATCAGGCCCTCGGCGTTGCGGACGTGCTCCTTGCCGGGCCGGACACTCAGGTCGTTGCGCGGGTCTCGCTGATCTGACATCTCGAACTCCTTTTCATTCGTAGGCCGTCCGGACCCTCCGAACCAGCCCGGCCTTACGACTCACCGGACTGCGAGCGCCGGTGTGCCTGGAAGTCGCGCTCGGCGGGGCCGCGGAGGAGCAGCCAGCCGTAGACAGCCGCGAGGATCGCGACGGGTACGGCCACGGCCCAGATCGCCACGGGTGCGCCGCGCTCCAGGATGTGCCGGAGCAGCGACAGGGCGGCGATGAAGTAGAACGCCACGTTCGCCAGGACCACGGGCCGCCCGTAGATGCCGCCGAGCAGGGCCCTGCGGCTGAGCCAGTCGAGCGCCGCCAGCGCGAGCAGGGCGGCGGCGAGGAGCTGCCCCAGCCAGGCGCCCTCGGGCGGAAAGCCGGGGACCAGGCGCGGCAGGACGGCGTCCGGCGCGAACAGGAGCGTGAGCCCGCCGGCCAGGAGCAGGGCGGCGCTCACGCGCGAAACCAGGCTGGAGATCAAGGGAGATGCGGGTGCGGGGACGTGTGGCGGGGAGGCGCGGATGGTACGGACTCGGCCGAGCCGCGGGTCACCCGCCGCCCCTCACCGCCCGAGCTGGAGCCCGACGTCCGCGAAGGCCCCGCTCAGGCCGATGGTGCGGACCGGCCGCCCGTCGCCGTCGCCCGCGAAGCGGTAGCCGCCGCGCGCCACCAGCGAGGCCGGGCCGGCGAGCCGCGCCACCAGGGCGGCGGAGGCGTCCGCTCCCCAGACCGAGGCGCGGCGGCTCTCCCGGGGCGTGTCGGACTCCCAGGTGTCGGTGACGGAGGTCCACGACGCGCCCAGGGCGACCACGGGGTACACCCGCTCCCCCGGGAACGGCAGCCGGTTCTGCACCGCGGCCCCCAGCTGGAGGGCGCGGACGCCCACGGTGGAGGGCGCGTCCCCCCGCGGGGCGCCGTCCGGGACCCGCTCCGTGGTCTCGGTGCGCAGCCAGGCGGCGCGCAGCTCCACGGAGCGGCCCGCGCCCACGCCCATGCCCAGCGCGGCGGAGGGCTGCGCGACCGGCCCGGTCTGGAACCGCTGGCCGGGCGCCTCCACCCGGGCGGCGCCCAGCGACAGCCGCAGGTACGGCCCGGCCCCCTGGGCGGCGGCCGGGGCGGCGAGGCAGGACAGTGCGAGCAGCGGCAGGGCGGCGGCTCTGGCGGTCATCGGGATCTCCCGGCGAGGCGTGGGACGCGGGTTCGGCATTGGGCACCGGGAGGACGCCCGAGCCCCCGCGCCTGTCACCGCGGCCGGGCGGCGCGCGGTCACCCGGCCGGCTTCCGCGCCACGAACACCTCGTACGTCCCCGGCTCCAGCTCCGAGTGGTCGAAGGGGACCGCCTCCGGCCGGAAGCCGGCCTCGGACAGCCAGCGGAGCCAGTCCGCGCGGGAGAACAATCCCTCCACGTGCCGGTCGTGAACGGCGCGCACGCCGCCGTCCGCCTCCCGCAGCAGGTACGCGTAGTCCACGGTGTACGTGCAGTCCGCCGGGTCCGGGTCCCAGGTCCACTCCAGGTAGCGCAGCCCCCGGCCCGCCCCGTCGTCGTTGCCGCCGTGGTCGGTGGAGGGCTGGAAGTTCTCGCGGACGTGGTCCGGCGCGAAGAGCGCCGCGCCGCCGGGCTCGCAGTGGACCCACGCGGTCTCGATGGCCCGGCGCACGTCCGCCTCGCTGGTCATGTACGCCACGGCGTCGTGCACGAACACGCAGTCGAAGCGCCGGCCCAGGCGCACGGTGCGCATGTCGCCCCGCGCGTGCTCGCACTCCGGGTTCAGGCGGCGGCTCACCTCCAGCATCCCCGGCGAGGGCTCCACCAGCGTCATGGCGAAGCGCGCCTTCATGTGCGACGCGTTGTTGCCCCCGCCGCTCCCCAGCTCCAGGCAGCTGCGCGGCGGCCGCACGCACGCCTCCGCCAGCGTCCGCCCGTGGAACTCCGCCTCCTCCACGTACTCGCCGGGGGAGGACATCAGCGGCCACCAGCCGGCGAGCTCGCGGTAGAGCTTCTGCTCCCCGGCCTCGGTCGGGCCGGCCACGGCGCCCGGCTGTTCCCGTGGGCTCTCCATGGGTCCTACGAGCGGATGCGGGTGGAGAACGCCGGGTCCCCGAACGCGACCCTGGCGCGCTCGTCGATGCGGAACCTTGCGCGCGCCTCCTCCAGCGGCAGGTCGGTGTCCAGGAGGCCGCGCTCGTGGGCGAGCCCGTCCGAGTAGCCGGGGAGCAGCACCTCCCAGCCGAACGGTACCGTGCCGGGGGCCATCCCCTCCACCGGGTCCAGGATGTTGGTGGTGCAGTTGTTCAGGAAGGTGTTGTAGAACTCCGGCCGCCGCTCCAGCGCCTGCGCGCGCCGCAGCATGCGGACGAACAGCTCCCGCGCCTGCTCCGGCGTGGCCCGCACCGGGTACAGGTAGACGGGGTCGCTCCAGGCCACCGCCCGCAACCCGATCACGTCGCGCTCCTCGCCGACGACGTAGATCAGCTCGTAGCGCCGCATCGCCCCCTTCCACACCGAGTACTCCTCGCCCGCCTCGCGCCGCGCCTCCACCGACACGCTGACGAACTGCCCATCCGAGAACCCGAAGGTGACGAAGCTGTGCGCCGGCCCGCGCCAGTCCGGGTTGAAGGGCGACAGGACGAACCACACCCGCTCCAGCCGGCGGAGGTCGTAGGTGCGGTCCCGGTACCCCGACGTGAAGTCGGTGGCGCTGCGGAAGGTGAAGTCGCGCACGTTCCTCACGCGCACCAGGCTGTCCGCGAAGCTGACCTGCGGCAGCACGGCCTGCTCCGGCCGCCAGGCGCGCGCGTTGGAGGGCCGCTCGCGCGCCACCCACGCCGAGCCGCCCAGCAGCACGGCCATCCCGGCGGCGAGCACCGCGAGCGAGCGGGCGAAGAGAGGACGACGGGATCTTGCCACGGGGACCTCGGGAGGGATGACGGGAGGGGAGCCGGCGGCGGAGGTGCGGATCCCGGGGAAATCTGTGCCCCGCCCGGCGCGCGAACAAGGTGGACGCCGCCGGCCGTGCCGTTGCCGTTCCCACAGTTCCCACAAGCTGTACGGGGGGAGACTCACGCAGGCAGTATCGCGTGAGGCTCCCCCCGGCGGAGGGAGACAGCCGGGCAGTTTCGGCTGGCTCCCGGAGCCCGCGGAGGAGACCGGACAGCAGTACCGTCCGGGCTCCGCAGCGGCCCGCAGAACTCAAGGCATCAGCAAGAACTCACCGCTCGATCGGCACACGAACCGAGTTGCCCCACTCCGTCCACGAGCCGTCGTAGTTGCGGACCTTGTCGAACCCCAGCAGGTAGGTCAGCGCGAACCAGGTGTGCGACGACCGCTCCCCGATGCGGCAGTACGCGATGGTCTCCTGCTGCGGGTCCAGGCCGAGCTGCTCCTGGTACAGCCCGCGCAGCTCCTCGGCGGAGCGGAACTCGCCCGTGTCCGGGTTGACGGCGCGCGCCCAGGGCATGCTCTTGGCCCCCGGGATGTGCCCGCCGCGCATGGCCCCCTCCTGCGGGTAGTCGGGCATGTGCAGCTTCTCGCCGCTGAACTCCTCCGGCGAGCGCACGTCCACCAGCTGCCCCTTGTGCCCGATGTGCTCCAGCACGTCCTCGCGGAAGGCGCGGATCTTTTCGTCGTCGCGCCGCGGCACCGGGTAGTCCGTCGCCGGGTAGCCGGGCACGTCCGTGGTCATGGGCCGCCCCTCGTCCTCCCACTTCTTGCGCCCGCCGTCCATCACCTTGACGCGGTCGTGCCCGAACAGCCGGAACACCCAGAGCGCGTACGTGGCCCACCAGTTGTTCTTGTCGCCGTAGAAGACCACCGTGGTGTCCGGCCCGATCCCCTTGGCCTTCATCAGCGCGGCGAAGTGCTCCGGGTCCAGGTAGTCGCGCATCAGCGGGTCGTTGAGGTCCGCGTGCCAGTCGATCTTGACGGCGCCGGGAACGTGGCCGGTGTCGTACAGCAGCACGTCCTCGTCCGACTCGGCGACGCGGACGTTCGGGTCGTCCAGGTGCTGGGCCACCCACTCGGTGGAGACCAGCGCTTCGGGGTGCGCGTACCCGCGCTCTTCGATGGGACGGCTCGCCATGGTCTTCTGCCTCCTGGCTAAGGGATGGTGCGGACGGGGTCCGCCGGATGCTCCTGCAGACGAAATCGCCCGGTCCGCTCGCGGGAGCGGACCGGGCGATGCGCCGGGGGTGTCCCCGGCCGGCTCACGCGCTCTCTGCAGCGCGCCGCCCCCCGTCCGTCTCCCCGTGCGGGAGCGGGCGGCAGGTACACGACGCGGTGCGCGGAGCGGCGATGTTCATGGCTGAACTGTACCCGGGTTCACGGGGCGGTGTCAAGGCTCCAACGGCTTGGACGGCGGGGTTGGGCGTGCCCCCGGCTGGCGCCGGGGTCGGGCTTCGGCTCCGTAGGCGAGCAAACAACGCTCGCCAACGGAGTCGAGCCCCGCAAACTGCGCGGGTCTCGCCCCTTCGGGCCGAAATCCCTCACGCAGCTGCAGGCCCCCACCCCCGGCCCCCATAGGCGTTAACTTAAGGCTTGCAGCCCACGCGAGACCGGCTTATCGTGGGCTTCATGAGATCCGATATCCTTGCCGAAGAGTGGGGCGTCATCGCGCGATTCCTGCCGGAGGGGTGGCGGGAGCT
>JBFMFL010000028.1:0-38457 GCA_040752145.1 Gemmatimonadota bacterium | reverse complement strand
GGGGGGGGGGGGGGGGGGGGGGGGGGGGGGGGGGGGGGGGGGGGGGGCCGCCCCCCCCCCCCCCCCCCCCCCCCGCCGTTTCCGGAACGGGGCTTGCGAGCCGGGGCGCGGGAGTTCCCTTCCCCCCCGGAGGCACACGCCCATGGCCGGATCACCCGCAGACGACACCCGCGCCGGGGACGCCGGCGCGGAGGAGCGCGGCTGGCGCGAGATGGTGGCCGGCGCTTCCGCGCAGTTCCGCGAGCGCCTGGGCCGGGCCCGCTTCCCGCGCCTGGACGAGCGCGACCGCGAGCGGCTGGCGCGCCGCTTCCAGGAGGCGGTGGACTCCGCGCTGGAGGTGACGCCCGAGCTCCCCGAGCGCATCGCCGCCGGGGTGGCGGAACTGCGCGCCCGGCACCCGGACGCCGACCCGGTGGCGCTGGCCTGGGCCCGCACCCGCGAGCGCGCCCGCCGCAGCGCCGCGGTGGGGGCGGTCTCCACGCTTCCGGCCATGGTGCCCGGGATCGGGCCGGCGCTCGCCGCGCTGGGGATGGTGGCCGACTGGCGCTACGTGGCCGAGCAGCAGCGCGACCTGGTGCTGGAGGTGGCCGCCATCCTGGGCGTCCCGCTCGCGGAGCCCACGCAGCAGGTGCGCACGCTGTTCGTGGCCTCCATGGCCACCGCGTTCGGGGCGGTGCGGGTGGGCGAGGCCGCCGTGGACGCCGCCGCGCGGCAGGTGGTCAGGCGCAGCCTGTCCCGCGTGGTGCCCGGGGTGGGCGCCGTGGTCGCGGGCTCGCTCAACTACGTGGGCACGCTGGCGCTGGGGCGCGCCGCCATCTTCCGCTTCGCGGCCGAGGCGGAGATCCCGGTGCGGGGGGTCTTCCCCACGTCGGTGCACCCCGCGCTCCCCCGCCTCCGCCTGGCGGGGGTGGCTGCGGTGCGCACCGCAGCCATCGGCGACGGGGGGACGCCGGTGTTCACCCGCGAGCAGCGCGAGATCATGGCCGGGCTCCGCCCCGCCGCGCGCGAGGAGCTGCTGGACCTGGCCGTGGTGAGCGCCGCCGCCGAGGAGGGGATGTCCGAGGACGAGGAGCGGGTGGTGGCCGAGGTGGCCGCCTGCCTGGGCTTCTCCCCGGGCGAGCTGGCCGCCGCCCGCCGCGAGGCCGAGGAGGAGATGGGCGCCTACGCCGCCCGCCTGCGCCGGCTGCTGGGGGCCGCCCGCCGCGGCGGCGCCGAGGCCACCGGCCGGGTGTGGCGGCGCGCCCGCGCGGTGGCGCGGCGCGGGCTGCGCGACCCGGGAGCGCCGGGCGAGGCGGAGTAGCCCGACGGGATCCTTGCGGCCCGTGCGCGCATTGGCATATTGGGTGCGGAACCATCCTTTTCCACCCGCCGACAGGGAGCATCCCATGCGCTTCGCCCGCCCCGTGCAGTGGACCCTCGCGCTCGCCTTCGTCTCGTCGCTGGGCTTCGGCGCCACCCAGGCGCTCGCCGCGCCGCGGGACGCGCCCACCCTGCGCGCCTGCGACTGGTACACCTGCCACACGGCGTGCGTGAACAAGGGCTACTTCAAGGGCGCCTGCTACAACGGCGTCTGCAGCTGCTCCCCGCGGCCGTAGCCGCCCGTTCCTCCCCTGCACCACCCGCCCCGATCCTTTTTGACCGAACGCATGGCCCGTCCACAGCCGCCGCGCCCGTCCGGCGAAGGCGCGGCGGCGTAGAAAACGGCATGGCACGTGCGTGCTTCCTGTCTGCAAGCATGCGTCCCGGAAAAGACCAACCTTGCGCGAGCCGGCTTCGGGGATTATAAGGGAAGCACAGCTACACACGTCTGCCAGCGTCGGACCCGCGGCCACTCCGCCCCTCCAGCAGGGGCGTGTGCGGCGGCGCGCAGCGCCCTCCCCGGGCGGCGCCCGCCACTCTTCCACCCGCAGGAGGGATCCTCATGCGCAGCATCCGCTCCCTGGCCGCGGCCGCGGCCGCCCTGTCACTCCTCGCCGCGTGCAGCGACGAGCCGACCACCTCGCCGACGGCACCACCCCCCAACGCCCCCGCCGCGGGGCAGCTCGACGTCACCTTCGACAGGGCAGCGGCCGAGTTCGACGTCCCCGCGTCGGTCCTCAAGGCCATCGGGTACGTGGAAACCCGCTGGCAGATGGTGCAGGGCGCGGAGGAGTTCCCCGGGCAGCCCGTGGCGAGCGGGATCATGGCGCTCAAGGGCGCGCAGCTGGAGCGCGGCGCCGCGCTCGCCCGGGTGTCCGCGGAGGCCGCGAAGACCCAGCCGGAGGCCAACGTGCGCGCCGCGGCGGCGCTGCTCGCCGCCTACGCCGACGAGCTGAAGCTGAACCGCTCGGACGTGGCGGCGTGGGCCCCCGCGGTGGCCCGCTACAGCGGCATCGCCGACGCGGACGGCCAGGCGGCGTACGTGCACCGCGACGTGTACGCGGCGATCAACGAGGGCGTGGTCGGCAGGGGGCCGCTGGGCGGCGTGGTCGCCTCCATCCTGCCCGCCCCGGTGTCGGCGGATTTCCCGCTGCCGCCCACCGCCCTCGCGGCGGGGCCGGACTACGCGGCCGCCATCTGGCGCCCCTCGCCCAACTACAACGCGCGCCCCACGGGGAGCATCGGCGACCCCGCCATGATCATCATCCACACCTGCGAGGGCTCGTACACCTCCTGCTGGAGCTGGCTCACCAACTCCTCGTCCGGGGTGAGCGCCCACTACGTGGTGAACGAGAGCGGCTCGGAGATCTCGCAGCTGGTGCGCGAGTCCGACCGCGCCTGGCACATCGGCGCCACCTACGACTGCTCGCTGAACAGCAGCGTGGAGTGCTGGCGCAACGGCTACTCCAGCAACCACTTCACGGTGGGGATCGAGCACGGCGGCTACGCCTCGCAGACCTCCTTCCCCGTGGGGCAGATCGACGCATCCGCCAAGCTGTCGTGCGACATCACCCAGGGGCAGGCCATCCCCCGCGACCGCTACCACATCCTGGCGCACGGCCAGCTGCAGCCGTACAACCGCACCGACCCGGGCCCCAACTGGCCCTGGACGGACTACATGAACCGCATCAACTCGTACTGCGGCGGCGGCACCTCCACGGGGATCATCGTGGACAGCAACAACACCAACAACAACTCCACGGTCGCCCGGTACGAGGTGTCGGCCAACTGGGCCACCGGCAGCAGCGCCGGGTACTACGGCACCGGGTACAACTACGCCAGCACGCAGGCGCTCTCGGACCCGGCCACCTTCTGGTTCTACCTCCCGGCCGCGGCCACCAAGACGGTGGACGCCTGGTGGGTGGCCGGCACCAACCGCTCCGCCAGCGCCCCCTTCATCGCCTACAACGCCAGCGGGGCCGAGGTGGGCCGCGTGAGCGTCAACCAGCAGGCCAACGGCGGCAAGTGGAACGCCATCGGCACCTGGAACTTCTCGGCCGGCTGGAACAAGATCCAGCTCTCGCGCTGGACCACCACCGGCTACGTGGTGATCGCGGACGCCGTCCGCATCCGCTGAGCTTTCAACGGCTTTGAACGGCGGGGTTGGGCGTGCCCCTCGCCGGCGCTCGGGTCGGGCTGCGCGCGGAGTAACGCACGATACCACCGTGCGTAACTCCGCCGAGCCCCCCGCGGCTGCACCTCTGAACTGAGGTGCCCCGCGGGGGCTCGGCCCTCCGGGCGCGCATCCCTCACGCGGGTCCCCGGGCGTGCCCGGGGACCGGTTTCGCCTGGCGAGTTCCTACGGCAGTACGACAGATCGATTCGAGCGGAGTTCGCATGAGATTTTCGCAGACCACGCGCGCCGCGGCGCTGCTCCTCCTCGCCCTGGCGGGGTGGCGGGGCGCCGGCCACACCCGCCGCGCCGCGGCGGCGGGGGACACCCTTTCCCTCCGGGAGCGGCGGGGGATCGCGGGGACGCTCGCCTTCGTGTCGGAGCGCGACGGCGACGCGGAGGTGTACGTGGTGCGCCCCTCGGGGGAGGGGCTGCGCCGGCTGACCCGCGGCCCGGAAGCCGACTACCCGGCCGCCCCCGCGCCGGACGGCTCCGGCGTGCTGGTGGTGTCGGTGGCCGAGGACTCCGCCCTGCACCTGGAGCAGCTGGCGCTGTACCCGCTGGACGGCGGGGCCCCGCGCCTCATCGGCCCGCGGATGGGGCGCTCGCGGAGCCCCAGCTGGTCGCCGGACGGGCGCTGGCTGGTGTTCGAGTCGGACGAGGCGAGCTTCCGCGACCTGTACCGCATCGGCGCGGACGGCACCTCGCCCCGGCGCCTCACGGACGACAAGCTGGGCAACTTCGAGCCGGCCGTGTCGCCCGACGGCGCTTCCATCGCCTTCTCCTCCAGCCGGGACGGGGACGCCGAGCTGTACGTGATGCGCGCCGACGGCTCGGAGCAGCGGCGCCTCACCGCCTTCCACCGCGACGACTGGGGCGCGCTCTGGTCGCCGGACGGGGGGACGCTGACCTTCCTCAGCAACCGCGAGGGCGCCGACCGCATCTACCTGGTGCGCCCGGACGGCTCGGACATCCGCCGGCTCACCGCCGCCGCGGATACCGGCGCGGCCCGGGGCGACGTGCAGGAGTCGGCGCCGGCCTGGTCGCCGGACGGCGGGCGGGTGGCCTTCGTGCGCAGCACCCGCGCCGGCGAGTCGCGCATCCGCGTGGTGGAGCCGGCCACCGGCCGCGTCCGCGAGCTCTCCGACGGGCGCGGCAGGGACGGCTCGCCCGCCTGGTCGCCGGACGGCAGGTACCTGGTCTTCACCTCGGACCGGGACGGCGACCCGGAACTGTACCTGATGCGCGCGGACGGGACGGGGGTCACCCGCCTGACCCGCGCGCCGGGAGCGGACTGGCTCCCCCGCTGGCTGCCGAAGTAGCGGACTCTCTTCGTCTCCGGGGCGCGGCAGACAGGGCGACGGCGGAAACGCCGGGTTCGGGCATGCCCCCCCGGCCTCCTCCCCCGCGAGCGGGAGAGGGGGAGCACTGCGACGGCGCCCCACCTCGGCATCGAGGCGGGGGCGCCTTTCACGTACTGCGTACTTCGTACTCCGTACTGCCTTTCACTTTCGCACTCCCGCACTCCCGCACTTTCGCACTGCCGTCCTACCTCGGCAGGTACGCCACCGCGCTGATCTCCACCCGCACGTCGCCCAGCGCCACGCCCACCGTGGTGCGGGTGGGGAACGGCGGGGTGAACGCCTCGCCGTAGGCGCGGTTGAAGGCGTCCCAGTCCTCGATGTCCTGGAGGTAGGCGGTCACGGAGACCACGTCGGCGAGCGAGCCGCCGGCGGTGCGCAGCACGGCGTCCAGCTTCGCCAGGGTCTGGCGGGTCTGCTCGGCCACGTCGCTCCCCAGCAGCTCGCCGGTGGCGGGGTCGCGCGGCACCTGGCCGGACACGTACACGAAGTCGCCCGCGCGCACGGCGGGGGAGTAGTTGCCGCGGGGCGGCGCGGCGCCGCCTGCGGGGGCGACGGGCTCCCAGCTTCTCGGGCGGTCGGTCATCTCGGCATGCCTCCTGGGTGGGTCGTCGAACGGGTCGCGGGAGTTGTACCGCCCGGTGGGTGGGTCGGTCAAGCGGGCGCCTCAGGCCGCGGCGGAAACGGCCGATGCTCGGAGAGAGGCCGGCGATACGATCCACTTGCCCCCGCACATACGAATGTATATACTGCATCCGCGCGAGCCGCTCGGCTTCGAGTGGGACGAGCGCAAGTGCCGGGCGAACCTCGCCAAGCACGGCATCGACTTCGACGACGCGGCGCGCGTGTTCGACGGGCCCACGCTGGAGTCGGCATCCAACCGGGACGGCGAGGAGCGGCGGCTGGCGATCGGGGCGGTGGACGAGCGGGAGGTGGCGGTGGTCTACACGGTCCGCGAGGGGCGGTACCGGATCATCTCGGCGCGGAGGGCCAGGAGGAATGAGCGAGGAGCGTATCGTGCGGCGTACCCGGGACACCCTGCCCCGGGGCCGAACTGACTGGGACCGCGTGGACGGGCTCTCGGAGGCGGAGGTGGAGGCCGGCGCCCACGCCGACGCGGACAACCCGCCCTGGACGGAGGAGGAGCTGCGCGACGCCCGGCTGGTGATGCCGGAGGACCGCGGCAAGGTGCCCATCTCCATCCGGCTGGACGCCGAGGTGCTGGACTACTTCAGGGAGCAGGGCCGCGGATACCAGAGCCGCATCAACGCGGTGCTCCGCGCCTACGTCCGCAGCCGCCGGGAAAAGTACCGCCCCTGACCGGTCCGGCCGGGGCGGGCTCCCAGCTACGCGAACAGGAGCCGTCCCCTCGGCGTGGGGATCGGCCGCCCGAGTTCCTTCGCCGTCACGATCCATTCGTCGATGACCATCTGGACGTTTTCGACCACTTCGGCATACGTGGCGCCGTCCGCCGCACATCCCGGAAGCTCCGGCACCTCCGCGATGAACGCCTGGTCGTCCTCGCTCCAGTAGATGATCAGCTCGTACTTGTGGAATTCACTCATGGTCCTCCCCACCTAGTCGGTATTTCAGGATCACCGCCCGGACCTGCCGGACCTGGTACGGCTTGGATTCCCCGTGACGAGGTTGGAGGTTGAGTATCTCCTGCACGTCGCCGCGCGTAAAGATGTGATGGCTCCCCCGGATGCGCTCATCGAATCCCAGGTGCTGGAGGAGATAACGGAGATCGTCGAACGGAAAGCCGGCGTCGGAGGTGCCCCGCAGGAGCCGGAGGAGGACCTTTTCGAACCGGCTCATGCCGTGGCGCCACCGCAGCTGGAGCCCGCCCCCGCCGTGCACCCGAAGCAGTGGGGCCCCAGCACGATCTCGCGCCCGGCCAGCACCGCCGGGTCGAAGTCGAACACGGTGCGCGGCACCCGCGGGTCCACGGGCAGCTCCAGCATCTGGTTGAAGTCGCAGTCGTACAGCGTCCCGTCCCACCCCACCGACAGCGTCCCGCGGCACATCACCCCCGCCGCCGCCGCCGGGTTGAAGGCCGTCACCAGCCGCTCCATGTACTCGCCCAGCGCCCCCGTCTCCTCCAGGTGCTCCAGGAAGCGGGAGATGGGCATGTTGGTGATGGTGAACAGCCGGTTGAACTCGATCCCGTACAGCCGCCGCATCTGCTGCTTCCAGTCGCGCTCCAGCGCCGCCTGGCTCCCGGGGAGGAAGGTGCCCACCGGGTTGGTCACCAGGCTCAGCTCCAGCCCCGTCCCCTCCCGCCCGTACCCCAGGGCGTTGAGCCGGCGCAGCGCCTCGATGGACTGCTCGAACACCCCGTCGCCGCGCTGCGCGTCGGTGTTGCGCTGGCGGAAGTGCGGGAGCGACGCCACCACCTCCACCCGGTGCTCCGCGAAGAACTCGGGGAGGTACGCGTAGTTGGGGAGCAGGGTGATGGTCAGGTTGCAGCGGTCCATCACCCGCTTCCCCGCGGCCCGGGAGCGCGCCACCAGCTCGCGCCAGCGCGCGTGCAGCTCCGGGGCGCCGCCGGTGACGTCCACCACGGGCACGTCCGTGCCCTCAATGATCTCCAGCACCCGGTCCATCACCGCGTCCGGCATCATCTCGCGCCGGTCCGGGCCCGCGTCCACGTGGCAGTGCCGGCAGGTCTGGTTGCACCTGCGCCCCACGTTCACCTGGAGCACGTCGATCCCCGTGGCGCGCAGGGGAAACAGCCCGGACGCCTCCAGCGCCGCCTCGAAGCTGCGCGCCACGGGCACCGCGGCGAGGGCGTCCCGCTGCGCCCTCGCGGCGGCGAGCGGGGCGTGGCGCTTCTGCAGGGTCGGCAGCACGCGTCCCATGCTCTACATCCCCAGCCGGTCCGCGTGGTTGCGCATCTGGATCCCGTGCACCAGCGAGGCGCCGCCGCGGATCGCCGCCGCCACGTGCACCGCCTCGGTCATCTGCTCCACGTCCGCCCCCTTCTGCAGGCAGTCCGAGGAGTACGCGTCGATGCAGTACGGGCACTGCACCGCGTGGGCCACCGCCAGCGCGATCAGCGACTTCTCCCGCTGCGAAAGGGCGCCCTCCGCGAACACCGCCTCGTACCAGGCGAAGAACTTCTGCGCCAGCTCCGGGGCGTCCCGCCCGATCTCGCCGAAGCGGGGGAGGTCGTGCGCGTCGTAGTAGTGCGTGTGCATCCGGACGGGTCTCCAGGGTTCGCGGGTCTGTGGGAGGCGAAAGAAACGCCCCGCCGGCGGCCGGCGGGGCGTCGCGGTCCGGCCGGGGCTCCGTACCCCGCTACAGAGCGGCGGGGTTCCCCGGCCGTGCGCGTCGGATCGGGGCGGCGGGCGTCAGCCGGCCTCCACCACGGCCGCCGGCCTGCGGCGGCGCAGCGCCTCCAGGTAGTCGCGGATGCGCGCCGCGTTGGCGCCCGCGTCGCCGCGGCCCACGCGCGACTTGGAGCGCACGTCCACCCGCGCCACCCCGGAGGCCGGCATCACCCGGATCACCACGTCGTCCTTGAAGCCGAACCACGTGGTGGTCGCCGTGGCCTCGATGCGCCCCTCCTCCCGGTTGGAGTCCACGATCTCCCACCCCATCCGGCGGGCCGTGGCGAGCGCGTCGTCGAACACCACCGAGAGCGGCGCCGTCATCATCACCGGCTGGAGGTCCGGGTATGCCCGGCGCTGCTGCTCCGCCACCGTCTCGCCCTCGTACGCCACCGGGTTGGGCGCGTCCGCCCGCAGCGGCGCCACCGCCACGAAGGCCGGCGGGTTGCGGGTGTCGGTGGTGACGTCGTGGATGGGGGGCGCCCCCCGGGCGCCGCGCTGGAAGCTCCAGGGCACCGCCACCGCCGCCAGGGCAATCGCCACCCCGGCCAGCGCCAGCCAGCGGCCGTTCATCCGCCAGGCGCGCACCGCCGCCGCCAGGCACGCCACGGCGGCCGCGATCCCCAGGTAGGCGCCCCACTTCAGCAGGCTGAAGCCGGTGCGGAAGTCCCACCACCCGGCGCGCGTCCCGGGGCCGGCCGCGAGCACCAGCAGCCCGGCGAGGATCGCCAGCGCGAAGGCGCCCAGGGCGAGGCGGGAAAGGGGGCGCTCCGCCGCGAGGGCCCCGAGGTCGGCGTGGCCGGGCCGGTGCTGCTGGTAGGTGCTCGTCATGGCACGTCTCCGGGCTTGGGGGTGCGAAGCTTCCGGACCGCCACCGGGAGCAGGGCGAGGAGCCCCAGCAGCCCCAGCGAGGTCAGGACCCGCGGGGAGAGCAGCTGGTCGGGCGACTCGATGCGCCCCAGCGACTCTCCCAGGTTGGCAAAGACGAAGCTGCCGGGGACGATCCCGGCGGCGGTGGTGAGGACGAAGACCCGGGTGCTCACGGGGGTGAAGGCCGGGATCAGGTTCGCCAGCCAGAAGGGGAACACCGGCACCAGGCGGAGGAAGAGGAGGTAGCTCACGGCGTCCCTCCCGAACCCCTCCACCACCCGCTGCGCCCGCGGCCCCAGCCGACGGCGCGCCGCGTCCGCGAACAGGTGCCGCGCCGCCAGGAACACCAGCGTGGCTCCCAGCGTCGCCGCGGCCACGATCAGCAGCGTCCCCACCCAGCGCCCGAACAGGAACCCCATCGCCAGCGAGGCCACCGCCCCGCCCGGCACGCTGAGCGCCACCACCACCACGTAGGCGACAAAGGCCAGCAGCAGCGCCAGGGCGCCCTGCTCCCGGGTGGCCGCCAGCAGCTGGTCGCGGTGCGCCCTGAGCGTCTCGAAGCGCAGCCACTCGTGGCCGCCCAGCGCGAAGAACAGCGCCAGCCCCGCCGCGAACACCCCCAGCACCGCCCAGCGCCGCCAGCTCCCGCGGCCGTCCCGTGCCTCCCCGTCCGCCGCGGCGGGGACGTTCAGGGGGTCGCTGGCGGGACCGGTCATGGGGCTCCGGGGTGGCGGTGCCGGGGCGCGGATGGGGGGCGGCAATGCCCAATCTAGCACGCGGTTTTCGAAGTGCAAACGCTTGTGGAAGTTGCTTCGGGAGTGGTCGTACGGTAGGATCTCGTCGTGGGGCCGCTCCGGAGCCCGGCGGTACTGCTGCCGGTCTCCTGCGCGGGTCGCGGAGCCACCGGAAACCGCCCCGGTGTCTCCGCTCCGGCTCCGTGAGCCTCGCGCGATACAGCCTGCGCGAGTCTCCCTCCGCGACGTCATGCGGGAACTGCAGGAAACGACAGACCCGAACGCTGTTCAGCGTACTTCGTACTCCGTACTGCCGTTCACTTTCGCACTCCCGCACTCACGCACTTTCGCACTTCCCCTATGTCTTCCGAGAGTTCTCAGCGCCACCACGCCGCAGCCGCAGGGCGCGGCCCCGTTCCCGTCGCCGTGGTCACGGTGAGCGACTCGCGCACCCCGGAGACGGACGGCAACGCCGCGTTCCTGCGGGAGCGCATCGCGGCGGCGGGGCACGTGCTGGCCGGGTACCGGCTGATCCGCGACGAGCCGGAGCAGGTGCGCGGGGCGCTGGAGGAGATGGCGGCGGGCGAGGCGCGGGTCGTCGTCTTCAACGGGGGGACGGGGATCTCGGCGCGCGACACCACCTTCGACGTGCTGAGCCGCGCGCTGGAAAAGACCCTCCCCGGCTTCGGGGAGCTGTTCCGGATGCTCAGCTGGGAGCAGGTGGGCGCCGCGGCCATGCTCTCTCGGGCCACGGCGGGGACGTTCCGGGGACGGGTGGTGTTCTCCACCCCCGGCTCGCCCGCCGCGGTGCGGCTCGCCTGGGAAAAGCTGATCGAGCCCGAGCTGGAGCACCTGGCCTGGGAGCTGGCGCGCTGAGCGCCGCGGAACCCGCGGCCCCTCCGCGGGTTCCATCCCGTCCACTCGTCCACCTCCCCGCGGACGGTTAGATTTGCGCCTCGCACCACCCCGTCGTCCCCGCTCCCGCTAAAGCACCCAGCATGACCGCTCTTCCCGGCAAGCCGTCCGCGTCCGGGCGCATCGTCCGCGCCCTCGCCGCCCTCGTCCTGGCGCTCCCCGCCCCCGCCGCCGCGCAGGCCGTCGCCCTCAAGGCGCCCACCCAGAGCGCCAAGGTGTACGCCCGCGACGGCTCGCTGCTGGCCGAGCTGGGGCCGCAGGTGAGGACCTGGGTCCCCATGTCGTCGCTGCCGCGCTACGTCCCCCGCGCCTTCGTGGCGGTGGAGGACCGGCGCTTCTACGAGCACTCCGGCGTGGACCCCGTGGGGATCGCCCGCGCCGTCAAGAGCAACCTGGAGGGCGACCGCGAGGGCGCCTCCACCATCACCCAGCAGCTCATCGGGACCATGTACCCGGAGCGGGTGGACCGCCGCCAGATGACGCTGGAGCGCAAGGTCCGCGAGGCCGAGCTGTCGCTGGAGCTGGAGCGGCGCTACGGCAAGGACCGCATCCTGGAGTCGTACCTCAACTGGATCTACTTCGGGCACGGCTGGTTCGGCATCGAGGCCGCGGCCCGGCACTACTTCGGCAAGCCGGCGGCGCGGCTCACCATCGAGGAGACGGCGATGCTGGCCGCGCTCCCCAAGGGCGCGGGGGTGTACTCGCCCAAGATCAACCCGCAGCGGGCGCTGGAGCGGCGCAACCTGGTGCTGGACGTCATGGCGCAGAACGGGGTGATCACCCGCGCCGAGGCCGCCGCGGCGAAGGCCAAGCCCATCCGCCTGGCCCCCAACCACGGCTACTCCGCCCGGCCGCCCTACGCCATCGAGCAGGTGCGCCAGTTCCTGGCCGAGCGCTACGGGGCGAAGTTCGGGGAGACGGGGCTGCGCGTGTGGACCACGCTGGACCCCGCCGCCCAGAACGCCGCCGACAGCGCCCTGGCCGGCGGGCTGCGCCGCGCCGAGCGCCAGCCCTGGTTCCGCGGGCCCCGCTACGGCACCCCCGCCGCCAAGGCCACCGCGCAGGGCACGCCCTACCTCCAGGGGATGGTGGTGTCGCTGGACGCGCGCACCGGCGAGATCCTGGCCATGACCGGCGGGCGCGACTGGGAGGACTCGCGCTACAACCGCGTCACCGCCGCCCGCCGCCAGCCCGGCTCGTCGTTCAAGCCGTTCGTGTACGCCGTGGCGCTGGAGCGCGGCGTCACCCCGGCCACCGTGGTGCAGGACACCGCGCTCGCCATCGCCATGGCCGGATCGCCGCTGTACCGCCCCAAGAACTCGGACGACCTGTTCCGCGGGCCCGTGACCGTCCGGCAGGCGCTCACCCAGTCCATCAACACCGTCGCCATCCAGCTGGGAATGCAGGTGGGCTTCGGCCAGGTGGTGGACGCGGCGCGGCGCTTCGGCTTCTCCACCCCCGTCCGCCCCTACCCCTCGTCGGTGCTGGGCGCGGGCGTGGTGCGGCCGGTGGAGCTGGCGGCGGCGTACACCGCGTTCGCCAACCGCGGCATGCGGGTGGACCCGTTCCTGGTGCGCCGCGTGGCCGACGCCTCCGGCCGGACACTGTTCGAGGCGCGCGGCAAGGGGACGCGGGTGCTCGCCCCCGGCGTCGCCTTCCTGGTCACCGACATGCTGCGCGACGCCGCCGAGAAGGGCACCGGGACCGAGGCGCGGCAGCGGCTCCCCGCCCGCATCCCCATGGCCGGGAAGACGGGGACCACCGACGACGGGGCGGACGTCTGGTACGTGGGCTTCACGCCGGAGATCGTCACCGCGGTGTGGGTGGGCTTCGACACCCCCAAGACGCTGGGCGCGGGGGCGTTCGGCGGGGCGGTGGCCGCGCCCATCTGGGGCGACATGATGCGCGACCTGTACGCCCGCCGCCGCACCCCGGCGCCCTGGACGGTGCCGCAGGGGATCGTGCGCGTGGCCGTGGACGGGGCCACGGGGCAGCCGCTGGTGGCGCCCTGCCCCGCGGGGCCGGTGCGGACCGAGTACTTCGTGGCGGGCACGGAGCCGCGCGGGGCGTGCGTGCTCCAGGACGGGCTGCTGGTCCCCTCCGGCGACACCCTCCCGGCGGACTCGGTGATCCTGGGCGACCTCCCGCCCGACTCGCTCCCCGCCGACACGCTGGCGGTGGACTCGCTGGGGATGGTGTACCGCCCGGGCAGGCCGTAAAAGGCATTAAACGGCGGGGTTGGGCGTGCCCCTCGCTGACGCTCGGGTCGGGCTGCGCGCTGCGTAGGCGAGCAAACAACGCTCGCCAACGCAGCCGAGCCCCCGCGGAAACAGCCCCGCGGGGTCTCGGCCCTCCGGGCGCGCATCCCTCACGCAACTGCTGACGTGGTCTCGACATCCAGTCGTTGCCCCCTCTCCCAGAATTGGGAGAGGGTGGCGAGCCTCAAGCGAGCCGGGTGAGGGCCCTGCCGGGCGCGCATCCCTCACGCGGGTGGCGGCGCGAATCACAGGGAGTGCGAAAGACTCGGGGGCGCGCCGGACGGATCCGGCGCCCCCCCTCGCGCGTCAGCGCGCCTGCGCGGCTTCGCCGCGCGTCTCCGGCGGCAGCGGCACCGCCTCCAGTTGCGGCGGCCCGTCCGGGTCCCGGCGCGGCGCGCCCAGCCAGCGGTCCGCCACGGCGAGGCCCAGCGCGATCCCCGCGCCGTCCCACACCAGGTCGCGCCGGGAGAGCTTGCGGCGGGTGAGCGGGTCGGCGCGGTCGGTGGTGCCCACCTCGCGCCACACCCCCGCCGCGCCCACCGCCAGCGTGGACGCGAGCGCAGCCTGCCGGCGCGAAAGGCCCAGGCGGCGGGCGCCGGCGTAGAGGGCGCCCGCGCCCGCGGCGGAGATCCCGAAGTGGTAGGTCTTGTCCCGGGAGAACCACGCCTGCCGGCGCTCGTACTCGCTGGCGCCCGCGTCCTGGGCGCGGAGCGGCGCGGCCAGGGCGAGCGCGAGCAGCGCCAGGAGAACGGGGATTCGTGTGCGCATCGGCCTCTCTCCAGCGGGTCCGTGGTGTTCCGCCCCATCCCCATCCTACGCAGGCGGGGTGCCCCGGCGAAAGCGCGGCCCGGTCCCGGCGGAGTGGACGGCGCCCGCCTCCGCACGCGTATGTTCGTCAACGGGTGGGGGGTTACGCCGAGTTAGGCGGAACGTTCGTTCACCTGCGGCGTATCAGGATGCGGCCGTCCCCCGCTGGTCCGAGAAAGCCGAGCTTACCCCATCCCTCAAGGCTCACCGAGTCCTCTCCAGGATGGCACGGATGAGGGCCCGGGGGCGGTCACCCCACCCGGTCCACCCCCCTCCCGCCCGACGCAGCTCCCCCTCCCCGCACCATCTGTTCCCCGCTCTCCCCTGGCGCCGTGCTTGCAAAGCGCCCCCGGATCGAGCAGCTCCGCAGGCGACGCGAACCGGGGTGAACATGGCATCCGAGGCGAAGGGGGTCCTCCCGATCCTCAAGCAGACGGTCAAAGACTTTTCCGACGACGAGTGCACCACCATGGCGGCGGCGCTCTCGTACTACACGGTGTTCTCCCTCCCCCCGCTGCTCCTGCTGATCATCATGATCGCCGGCGCCGTGATGGACCCGCAGGACGTGCGCGAGGCGCTGCACGGGCAGCTCGGCGCCCTGCTGGGCCAGTCCGGCGGCGACGAGATCCGCACCATCATGGAAAAGGCGCAGGAGACCAGGACGCCCGACGCGGGGCGACCCGTCGCCGCCGTCCTGGGGGTCGCCACCCTGGTGCTGGGCGCCACCGGCGTCTTCGGCCAGCTCCAGGCCGCGCTCAACAAGGCGTGGGAGGTCAAGCCCGACCCCGAGCAGGGCGGCATCAGGAACTTCCTGGTGAAGCGCATCTTCTCCTTCGGGATGGTGCTCGCCATCGCCTTCCTGCTGCTGGTGTCGCTGGCGCTCACCGCCATGATCTCCGCGGTGGGCGGCATGCTGGGGCGGATGATGCCGGGGGTGGGCGAGGTCCTGCTGCACGTGCTCAACTTCGCGGTGTCCTTCGGGGTGATCACCCTGCTCTTCGCGGCCATGTTCAAGATCGTCCCGGACGCGGAGGTGGCCTGGAAGGACGTGTGGGTGGGCGCGGTGGTGACCGCGGTGCTGTTCATGGTCGGCAAGTACGCCATCGGCTTCTACCTGGGGCGCAGCAACCCGGGCGAGGTGTACGGCGCCGCCGGCTCGCTGGCGGTCCTGCTGGTGTGGATCTACTACGCCTCCATGATCGTGTTCTTCGGGGCGGAGTTCACCCAGACCTGGGCCGAGCGCCGCGGCGAGGGGGTGGTGCCGGAGAAGGGGGCCGTGCGGGTGGTGCAGGAGGAGCGGCACGTGCGCGGGCCGGAGGCCCGGCGCGGCGGCAGGCCGGAAGCGGCGGGGTGAGCCGCGGAGGGCGACGGACCTTTTCTTGCCTGGGGTGTAGGGAAGGAGCAGCGCGCGGGCGGAGCCAGGGGGCCCCGGCCGCGGCCGCCCGCGGTGTTCGTCCCGCCGACGAACGCCGCGGGCTTTTCGTACCCGGACCACGAGGACTGCCATGAAGCTCCACGCCGCCAAGCGGATGCACAACGTCAAGCTGCACGTCGACGGCGAAGAGCGGCCGGGGTGGCCCAGCGGCACCGAGCGGGTGCCGAGCGTGGGTGACGAGGTGCTCTGCGCCGTGGGCACCGGCGAGGTCGCCGCCGTCCACGGCAGGACGGGCGACGGGAGCCGGCTCCTCCAGATCCGCCTGGACGCGCCCGGCGCGCCGCCCTTCTACGCGGCCGCCTCCAACGTGCTGGTGAACCCCATGACCGCCGCCGAGCGGGAAGCCGCGGCGCCGCCGCCCGCTCCCGTCTCCGACGACGTGGCTCCCGGCGGGACGGAGGACTGGCTGGGCTGACGGCTCAGGAGGCGGGCGGGGCGCTGCTCCGCCGCCACGCCTCGATCCCCGTCCTCACCGCCTCCTCCACGGCCGCGCCCACCCCGTGCCCCACGGCGGTGTGCTTGCCCGCGTAGGCAAGCGGCTCCCCGCCCGACGCCGCCGGCGCGGCGACCACGATGCAGTCGGTGCCCGTGCCGGTGGCCGGGAGGCCGCTGCGCAGGCTGCGCACCCCGGCCTCCAGCACGGCCAGGGCGCGCGCCTCGGCGGCCAGCGCCAGCGCCTCGGCGAGCGCCTCCTCCGCCAGCGGCGCCGACACGCGCACCAGCAGGTTGATGGTCCCCACCTTCGCCGCGGCCGCGATGGTCGAGCCGATCCCCGGCGGGTCCCCGGCGCGCAGCGCGTTCCCCAGTCCCACCGTCGCCACGCAGCGCGCGGCCACCCCGTCGCACTCCCGCTCCACGTCCGTGTAGCCCCCCAGCGACGCGCTGGTCAGCAGCCCCACCGCGTCCGGGATCCCCGCGTCCGCCAGCCGCCCGCGCAGCAACGCCCGCGGGTCGGTGTCCGGACCCAGCTCGCGGTTGACCACCTGGTGCCAGGCGACGACTTCGGCGCGGCGCCGGCCGCCGCCCACCACGGCCCAGCTGAGCACGTCGTGAGGGCCGGGGAGCCGGGCCACCAGGAACCGGTCGAGGAGGGAGAGTCGCATTCCAGGGGACGTGTGGCGAGGTCGGCGCGGCCACGGGCGGCGGCGAGACGCCCGGCGACAGGGCGCGGAGAAACGGGACGGCGCCGCCTACCGGGCCCGCGCCTGCCCCACCGGGGAGAGGGAGGACGCCGGGGCGAAGCCCAGCACGGCGTCGCCCTCGCGGCCGCGGAACACCACCACGTCGCCGTTCTCCATGCTGTGGGTCCACACTGAGTCGCCCGGCGCCAGGCGCGCGGCGACCCGCTCGCCGTCGCGGACCTCCGCGGGCTCCGCCACGTGGCGGAGCCGCCGGTCCTCGAAGCGGGCCGGGTGGGTGTCGGGGTACTCGTAGCGCACCACCTTGCCAAGCAGCACGGCGGCGACCACCACGACCACCACCAGCACCAGCGCGCCGAACACGACGAACCCCTGCGTGTTGCCGGCGACGCGGCCTCGGCGGCCGAAGGACGCCGAAATACTGCGCCCCCCGCGCGGGCGGGGCCGTGGACGGATGGCCATGGGCCGGAGCTCTCTGCGGATTCGGGGACGGGATGCCGCCGCGGGACGGGAGGAGGGCCCGCGAAGCGCGGAAAAGCTAACGGGTTGCGGATCCTTCTTCAACTCTGGATCTTCCCGCCCCCACACGGCCCAAAGCGGGCCGTGGTGCGGCAGGCCGCCCGGCCGGTTCAGCCGGGAGCGGCGCGCCTCCCCGGGGAGCCGCGCCGCTCTGCACTTTGCCCATGTCTGCACCGGAGACGGCTCCCGCTTGACAGCGCCCGGGAACCTCTTTACCATTCAATCCGGATCAACGGATGATAATGGCGACCAACTCACCGACCATCTTCGACCGCATGTCGGCGCTGTCCGACACCACGCGCAGCCGGCTCCTCCTGGTTCTGGAGGAGCACGAGCTCACGGTGTCGGAGCTGTGCGCGGTCCTCCAGCTCCCCCAGTCCACCGTCAGCCGGCACCTCAAGGTGCTCGCCGACGAGGGCTGGGTCGTGTCGCACGCGGACGGCACCAGCCGCCGCTACCGCATGCTCCCCGACCGGCTGGACGCCGCGGCCCGCCGGCTCTGGAACCTGGTGCGCGAGCAGGTGTCGGCCAGCGCCTTCGCCGAGCAGGACGCGCAGCGCGTGCAGGGCGTGCTCGCCCGGCGGCGCACCCGCTCGCAGGAGTTCTTCACCAGCGCCGCGGGCGAGTGGGATCGCCTCCGCGCCGAATTGTTCGGCCGGCGGATGGACCTGCTGGCGCTGCTCGCGCTGGTGGACCCGGACTGGACGGTGGGCGACCTGGGGTGCGGCACCGGGCAGATGTCCGAGTCGCTGGCCCCCTTCGTCCGCCGCGTGGTCGCCGTGGACGAGTCGGTCGCCATGCTCGCGGCCGCGCGCAAGCGGCTGGAGGGGACGGACAACGTGGAGGTGCGCCGCGGCGCGGTGGAGAGCCTCCCGCTGGACGACGGCGAGCTGGACGCCGCCATCCTCTTCCTGGTCTTCCCGTACCTGGCCGAGCCGCGGGCCGCGGTCAGGGAGGCCGCCCGCGCCCTCCGCCCCGGCGGCCGGCTCCTGGTGGTGGACATGATGCCCCACCACCGCGAGGAGTTCCGCCACCAGATGGGGCACCTCTGGCAGGGGTTCCCGCGCGAGCAGATGGCCGAGTGGTTCGAGGACGCCGGGTTCTGGGCGTTCCGCTACCACCCCCTCCCCGCGGATCCCGATGCCACCGGCCCCGTGCTGTTCGCCGCTTCCGGCCGGCGCTCCGGCGCCGCCAAGCAGACGTTCTGAAGCCCGTTTCCACCCGCACTCCCGAGGAGTCTACATCATGAGCGCAGTCGCCGAGCTTGCCAGCCCCTTCGCCGCCGCCGCCGAGGCGGGGCGCGTTCCCTTCAAGGTCCGTGACCTGTCCGAGGCCGAGTTCGGCCGCAAGGAGATCCGCCTGGCCGAGCACGAGATGCCCGGCCTGATGGCGATCCGCGCCGAGTACGCCGGCCGGAGCCCGCTCGCGGGCGCCAAGATCATGGGCTCGCTGCACATGACCGTGCAGACCGCCGTGCTCATCGAGACGCTGGTGGAGCTGGGCGCGGACGTGCGCTGGGTCTCCTGCAACATCTTCAGCACGCAGGACCACGCCGCCGCCGCCGTGGTGGTGGGCAAGCAGGGCACGGTGGAGGACCCGCAAGGCGTCCCCGTCTTCGCCTGGAAGGGCGAGACGCTGGAGGAGTACTGGTGGTGCACCGAGCAGGCGCTGATCTGGCCGGACGGCTCGGGCCCCAACATGCTCCTGGACGACGGCGGCGACGCCACCCTGCTGGTGCACAAGGGCGTGGAGTTCGAGAAGAGCGGCGTGGTGCCGCAGTTCGACGAGGCCGCCGACCCCGAGGAGTGGGGCGTGATCCTGGACGTGCTGCGCCGCACCATCTCCGAGAACCCGGGCCGCTGGACCGAGATCGCCGCCGCCATCAAGGGCGTCTCCGAGGAGACCACCACCGGCGTGCACCGCCTGTACGAGATGATGAACGCGGGGACGCTGCTCTTCCCGGCGATCAACGTCAACGACTCGGTCACCAAGTCCAAGTTCGACAACCTGTACGGCTGCCGCCACTCGCTCACCGACGGCATCCTCCGCGCCTCGGACGTGATGCTGGCCGGCAAGGTGGCCGTGATCTGCGGCTACGGCGACGTGGGCAAGGGGTGCGCGCAGGCGCTCAAGGGCCAGGGCGCGCGCGTGGTGATCACCGAGATCGATCCCATCTGCGCCCTGCAGGCCGCGATGGAGGGGTACCAGGTCACCGTGCTGGAGGACGTGCTGGAGACGGCGGACATCTTCATCACCGCCACCGGCAACAAGGACATCATCACCGTCGACCACATGGCCCGCATGAAGGACAAGGCCATCGTGGGCAACATCGGCCACTTCGACAACGAGATCGACATGGCCGGGCTCAAGAAGCGGGGGATCGAGCGGATCAACATCAAGCCGCAGTACGACGAGTTCGTCTTCCCCGATGGGCACAGCGTGATGATCCTGGCCGAGGGGCGGCTGCTCAACCTGGGCTGCGCGACCGGGCACCCGAGCTTCGTGATGTCGGCGTCGTTCACCAACCAGGTCATGGCGCAGATCGAGCTGTTCGGCAACGCGGGGAGCTACGAGAAGAAGGTGTACGTGCTTCCCAAGCACCTGGACGAGAAGGTGGCGCGCCTGCACCTGGACAAGCTGGGGGTGAAGCTGACCAGGCTGAGCACGGACCAGGCGGCGTACATCGGCGTCCCGGTGGAGGGGCCGTACAAGCCGGAGCACTACCGGTACTGAGGCCGTTTTCGCGGTCAACGTGACCGCGGCGGGTCGCGAAAACCCGCATAGATGCTAGCTCGCGAAAATCGGCGGCCAACCTGGCCGCCGATTTTTTTCACACCTTTTTCACACCCTTGGAACGGATGAAGTGCGGCGTTGGGGCTCAAGATCCATCTCATGCCGAAATGGCTTATGGAGTATCCGTGCCCAGGAACTCAAGTCAAAGTTGCCGGGGGTACCACCGGGTTTTATGTTCATACAGCCCTCTTCCGTCGGTGCTTCCCCGCCTCACAAGCCCTCAGCAATGACGCAGTCTACTCTGTCCACCCTGGACGCTGCTCCAGATTTTCCGCTCTTCCAACTCGCGCGGAATCCGGACAGCTTGACTCCGAAAAAGCTCTGGAGTGCGGTGGGCCGCGAGGCCCGTGGGGAGGCGATTGCGGCCATGCTGGACTGCGACTGCAGCCTCAACCACGCGGACCTCCTCCGCACGGTGGCGGACACGCTTCACATCCGTCTTCAGACACTACTGTCCCGTTCAGCCGTTCAGACGGCCGCCGAGATGGAGGGAAGAGACATCCCGCTGGGTGTACTCCGGACCTTCCTTGCGCATTACGCGATGATAACGCGATGGGACGTGGTCGGGCCGTTTCTGACAGACGCCAAGCCGGGCGAGGGTTCCACTCGCGTGGTGCGCATCGGGGGCGGGATCGAGATCGAACTCGATCGTGTGCGTCACGCGGCAGATCGGATGTGGGCGCGCCATGGAGGGCGCGCGCTCCCCATCCTCCTCACTCTATACCTGATAGAACGGCAGATTCAGGACGAGCTTGGATCCGCGATCCGCGCAATCGCGGAGCGGCCCGAGGACAAGCGATTCGAGCAACTCCGCAATGCCATCGCGGCTGAGGAGACCAACGCGGCCAGCCAGGAGTTGGAAGTGGAGATTGAGGTGGGGGATGAGCCTGAGGTAGAGTTGGAGAACGAGCAGCCTGCCGAGATGGTCGCCGGACCGGAGGTAGGAATGGAGGTGACGCCTGAACCACAGCCCCAGCAGCCTGTTGCGCAGCAAGAGGGCGAGGTGCCAGGGGAAACCAATCCCCAGGAGTCCGTAGTGGCGCAGGAGCAAGCGGGGTCGCAGGCGGAGATTGAGGCTCCAGTGGAGGATGTATTGAGCGAGTCAGACGTGACGCAGGCGGCTCCGGTGCTGCAGGAGAGCGCCGCGGGCGAGGGACTCCAGTCAGCTTACGCGGGATCAGATCCAGAGGGCGAGCGCCATGACGAAGGGAGTTCGGATCCCGAGGAGATCGCGGGTCTCGCCGGAGAGCTGCGTACCCTGGCCGATGCTCTGCGCGCCGCTGCCGACGCGGCCGAGGCAGGCCGGGTGCCGGGGACCGGAACGCTCGCAGCCATCGTACGCGTTCGTGCCGCCTACGCGTCGATCTCTGAGCGACTTCGCGCCCGGCTGGGTGGCTTGGAAGACGAAGAAGCGGGGTTGGAAGAGAGCGTCACCACGCTTGAGGACTGGCTTGGCCGCATCGAGGCGCTCGAAGCCGGGAGACAGAGCGAGAGCCTTCGCAGGGAAGCACTCCGCATTCTCGCCGTGGTGCAGCGCATCGAGAGCACGCCTCCCGAGGCGATCGCGCCGGCACACGAAGATGCCAGGCTGCTAACAGACCAGCTGGAGTCGGATGGCCCTGACCGCGACGCCCTAGCCGAGTCGCTCGTGGGCGGCGTGCACGTGCTCTCCGCGCTTCACGACTTGGTGGTACGGCCTGGGGAGCTTCCTGATGACCAGAAGATGGCCCTTGGAACGCGCATAGGCGAGGCGTACAGCATTCAGCTCGCTATGGTGGCAGCACTCGGCCGGCTACGTCTCGTTGAGCCCGGCCCAGAGGTGCGGGAGCCCCCAACCGCATCCTCGGAGACTGCGACGGAAGGGGCGCCCGAGGATTTAGCGCCCAAGATAGGGGCCCGGGGATTGGAGGTGGCTGAAGCGTCGAAGACACCAGTCGGCGCTCCGATAGGCCTGGGCGCGCCCGCACTGGAAGTGCAGGAGGATGCGCCTTCGCCGGCCGAGACCGCCCCGCTCCCTCCCACGCCTGTAGAGGCACAGCCGTCCGCGGCACCACTAGCGGGGGTAGCCTCTCCCGTCCCCGAGGAGTCAGAGCCCCTGCTTGACCCGGCCTCTGCGGCAGCGCCCACCACGCCCGTCGCCGCGCCGGTGCACACGCCCGAGGCGGAACAGGACCGGGACGACCTCTCCGGGCTCAGCCTGCACGAGATGGCGGCTCGTTACCTCAAGACTGCGCCGGAGTCCCAGCCGGGAATCGCGCGGGTTATCTCCCTTAGCCTTCTGGCCGAAGGCCGCCGGGGTCTGGCCTACCACGTGGGCCAGGTGGCGAGCTCTGACCCGGAGGCTGTTCCGATCTGGCTACTGCGGTCGCTGGTTGTCTCCTCGCTACTCTCTCAGCCCTCCGGTCCGCTGGAGGACCTGCTGCGGGATGACTTCGCCGCGTTCACGGAGGACCTGTTCGAGGATGCACCGCCCGAGAACCGGCAAGGTCTGGCGTTGCTGGTGGCTGCGGCCGCGCTGCGTCCGGCGCTGCTCGCTCCGGCCTCGCTCGCGGCCGCCCCGCTCGGCCGCGCGCGGGTTCATCTCGGTGCTGGGCTTAACAGCCTGTGGGCGTACTGCCAGAGTGTGGCCGATTTCTCCTCGAAGGGGACTGGCCTCGATCCGATCCTGCTCAAGCGCGTGCAGTCAAGGGCGGCCTGGGAGGCCGCCCTTGGCGAACTCGCTGAGCGAACGGCTCAGTGGGCGGCACACGCGCCGCACATGACCATCCTGTACCCTCCAGCCACCCGGATCTGGATCAAGTGGCAGGAGAAGGGTGACATCATCCATGCCCTCCTCCAGCCAGTGCGAACGAACGACCGCGGCGCGCTGGAGGTAGTGCGGGCTGAAATCGAGCGGCTGAGTGACACCTCCGAGCTCCGGCGCCTGGTGGACCGTGCGGACCGCGAGCTCTCAAGCCGGAAGGCGAGCGCCACGATCGACTTCAAGGCGTACACGCAGCTGCTGGCGCGGGTGCGGGAGGCGGTCAGCTTGGCGAGGGAGTGGGTCGAGCTCCACGACAATGCTCCGGGCCAGGCGAGCAACTACCGGATTCAGCAGGCAGCGCAGGTCAGCAGCGAGCTGGCCACGCGTAGCCGCGCTGTACTCGAAGAACTCGCTGCGCTGGCCGCGCAGGCCGGCTCGGTCCTGCAGCGCGCCTCGGTGGCAGCCATGGGGGAGGCGATCGAGTCGATGAACGTGCTGCTCGACGGGGGTAGCCCACGGGTGGTCCGCGAGGTTCCGCCTGGGCAGGTCCTGAACGCGGGGCTGCTGCGGATCCCCGAGATCGAGCTGGAGCCGGATTGGACCTGTCCGGAAAGTGTGGACATCGTCACGCCGCTGATGCGCGCCCTCGCACAGGGCCCACTGGTCAGTTGGAGCCAAGCCTTCGAGGGACGTGTCGCGACATGGGACTTCGTGGGTGCGCGCCTGATCCTGCAGCGCATGAGTGTGCTCCGCAGCGAGACCGAGGAGGAGATCACGCGGCTGGAGGGAGAGCGCCGACGTCGGCTGACCGAGGCGCAGGGAACGCTCTGGCGCTTGACCGACGCGGCTGAGCGCCGCGTCGACCAGGCCGTGATGTTCGGGGTCCTGAGCGACAGCGAGCGCGACTCGTTGCTGGACAGCGTGCGGGCGGTCATCACCGCGGCGGGAGGCCCCTCAGAGGCGCTCGGGCGGATGCGCGCCGAGCTGGCCAGCGTAGACCGCGTGATCGACGAGCGCCAGCAAGAGATGGTACGCGAATTGGAGGCCGACCTGGGCCGGCACAACATCGGCCCGGACCATCCGGGGCGTGCCCGAATCAACGCGGTCCTCGCCCGCGGTGACGTGCTCACCGCGCGGGAATACATCCACCACGTTGAGCGTGGGCACCCGATCGAGCCGGAGAGTGAGCCGGCAGATGTCTTCAGATCTTTCTTCCCGGGTATGGTCCAGGAGCTCGACCGGTTCCGAGTGGTGAATCCGATCCAGCTCATCGACGATATCCGGGCGAGCCAGCCGTTCGCCTCGATCGACATGAGCCGCGTTCCGGAGCCGCAGGCCCGGATCGCAGCGGATGCGGTGACGGGCTGGTACAAGGTGAAGGGCCAGCGGGGGTCCGCCGAGAACAACGTGACGCGCGCCGTGTTCACCTTCCTCGGCTTCAACGTGCTCAACGTGAGCACGATGGAGTCGAAGGGGATCAGCCGAGGGAGCCGCGTGTGGCAAGACGTGATCACGCAGCCCGTGCGTGACCGGGCGCAGTGCCCCGTGGCGCACTACGGCTCCCGGGCCGCGGGCTCATTCACGAGCGACCGGGCACGGTACCGCGTGCTGTGGATCTGGGATGAGCCCTCGGCGGAGGACCTGATCAGCGCGGTGGGAGATACGGCGCACGAGGGCCCGACCTTTGTGTTCTACCTCGGTAAACTGAACGAAGATCGGAGGAGGAGCCTCGCCCGCCTCTCGCGCAAGGATCGCAGGACTTTTCTCGTGGTAGACGAGGTCCTCCTCCTCTACCTCTGCGGTGAGCCGGATGCGCGCATGCCTGTGCTCTTCCGCTGTGCGTTGCCTTTTACTTACCTCGATCCGTACGTATCGACCGCGAGCCTCGTCCCGCCGGAGGTCTTCTACGGGCGCGAGGAAGACCGCGAGAAGATCGTCGACCCATACGGCTCCTGCTTCATATACGGTGGGCGACAGCTCGGCAAGACGGCGCTGCTCCGGGACGTGGAACGCCGCTTCCACGACCCGGCGGTGGGTCGCGTGGCGCTCTACCTGGACCTCAAGGCCGAGGGGATCGGGTTCAACCGGCCGCTGGAGGACCTGCTCCCGCTGCTAGCCGAGAAGCTGAAGGAGTTCGGGGTTTTCCCCACCTCTCTTTCCAACCACGTGAACCCGGATCGGGTCTACTCCGAGATCCGCACATGGATCTCCGACCAGGCCAATCGCCGCGTGCTCATCCTGCTCGACGAGTCCGACCGCTTTTTAGAAGGCGACCAGGACTTTGTCTTCGTGCTGGGCCTGAAGAAGCTGATGGAGCAGACGGACCGGCGCTTCAAGGTGGTTCTTGCTGGTCTACACAACGTGCAGCGCACTACCCGGATCGGGAACAACCCGCTTGCACACCTCGGCGAGCCGCGCTGCATCGGGCCGCTCTTCGAGAATCTGGAGTGGCGCCAAGCGCGCGATCTAGTCCGCGAGCCTCTCGCGGCCGTCGGCTACCGCTTCGAGTCCGAAGACCTCGTGGTGCGGATCCTCAGCCAGACCAACTACTACCCGAGCCTACTTCAGCTCTACTGCCAGCAGCTGCTCAAGCACGTGAATCGGCCCAACCTCGAGCTCTTCGACAGCCGGGCTGGGCCCCCGTACGTGATCACGGCCAAGCATGTCGAGGATGCGTACCAGAGCCAAGAACTCTGGCAGCGGATCCGTGAGCGCTTCCACTGGACGCTGGATCTGGACCCGCGCTACCGTCTGCTGGCGCTTCTCATCGCACACTACGGGCACGCGGCAGGCCCGGACATGTTGCGCCAGGGCTTCTTGCCCTCGAAGCTCCGCACGCTGGCGCTTGAGTGGTGGGACCAGGGCTTTGCCGAGGATCGCTCGGAGGACACGTTCCGGGCACTGCTGGACGAAATGGTGGGTCTTGGTATCCTGCGGCAGACCGACGCGGGCCGCTACCGAATGCGCACAGGGAACGTCGGGCTCCTGCTCGGCACCCCGGAGGACATCGATGCGGCGCTGGTCACGCTTGCGGAGCAGGAGGCTCCTGCCGCCTATGAGGCGCAGTCCTTCCGCCGCCCGATCCAGGCGCCCAGGCGGCCAGACTACCTGCGGAGTCCGCTCACAGCGCTACAGGAGTCGGAGGTGCAGCGCCGGGAAAACGGGGTGGTGGTCGCCTTCGGTACCGAGGCTGCGGGGCTGTCGGACCTCGGAGCGGGGCTGCCCCAGGTTATGGGAGAGCGGTTCTTCGTGCCACTCACCGGCATCTTTGACCGCGCCGCGTTCCGCCGCGAACTGGACGGGCTGAACAACCGAGCACCCCATGGGGTCACGCTGCTCATGGTAGGCGCGGATTGTCCGTGGACGGAGCAGTGGGTACGTGACGCGGCGCAGAAGGTAGCGGCGCTCAAGTCCAAGACCAACTTCGTACGTGTGCTCTTCGTCGCCGACCCGCAACACGCGTGGCAGCTCCTGGGCCCGGATTCGGCTGGGTGGGCGTCGCTCTGCCGACAGCGGAAGATCGTCTCGATTAGTCTTCGCCCCTGGCTTGAGAGCGCACTCCGGGCCTGGCTCGACGACCTCCAGGTACCGGCAAAGCTGGCGCACGACTATCTCCGAACGTTCCTCAGCCACACTGGCGGATGGCCATACCTCAACTATGAGTTGATGGGCATGCTCTCGCCGAACGCGCCTGGTCGCTGGGACCGCGAGATGCTTTCGTTCGAGGCCACATGGAACGACGCGCGGACCGTCGCAGCCCGGAAGGCTGCGTTCGGCCTGGAGCGGCCAGAAGCCGCATCGGTGCTCTCACTACTTGCTGCGGGGCCGTCGACTGCGGAGGACCTCGCGCTGGTGGCGGAGATGCCACTCCCTGCAGTCCAGCAGGTGCTGGCCTGGCTGGACTCGTTGAGCCTGGCCTGGCCGGTGGCTGGCGAGACCTGGCAGCTGGACGAAACCGTCAATCTCCTTTTAAAGGTGAGCGGCCTGGATGCCGGACTTCTGGTGGAGCCTGCCCGGGCCTAGCACCTTCCTGGACACGGCCGGTGACGACCTCCGGGAGGGAATGAGCCTGGTGCTCCGCCTCCCGGAGCACACCCCTAACGGGGTGGACGGTGAGATTCGGCGCTTGGTCGACCTCGACTGGCGCCGTTTCGTCGTGCCTCGCGACCTGCCGGGTGAGCCCGCGGCCGCCCTGCTCGAGTACTTCGATCCAGACCTCCCGCCCGAGGCGCCGCGCACATGCCGGACACTCGTGGAGTCGTCTCGGTTCCGTGGCCACGGGGTGATGATCGAGACCACATCCCCCGAGGCCGCAGGAGACTGGTGCGGCTTTCTGATTGAGTACGACGAGCGGGTTCGCGCCCTGGCGCCGTTCGCGCGCTCGCGCATCTGCCTGCTCCTGCGCGGCGCCGCCGCGCGGGAGACCCTAGCCGGCGGCGTTGCCTTGGGCGTTCGGTCCTGGGACGGCGTCGTCGGCGAGACGGACATGGTCCTCTGGGCCTCCTACCTACTGAGAGATCGCGGGGAAGGCCCAATACCCAGGCGCGTAATGGCTTCCGTCATCGCGCGTCTTGCTTTGTGGGACCCGGAACTAGCCCTCCGACTTGCTGATGAGCCGAACGAGCGTGTCTTGGCCCCGGAGCCCATCCTGGCCGAGGTTGCCCGAGAGCGCGGCTGGTCGCAGGGTCTGGACGTGTGTGATACCGCCCGCTGGTGCTCGGGCGCCTTGTGCGAGATTGAGGGTCAGAAGCGGATCCACTCCGCGGCGCTGGCTCCCCTGGGTTGCGGCGAGGAAGTGGGCCACCGCGTTTGGGCAGGTCAGGTGGGAGTGCTCTTCCCTTTCGTCGAGGAGCGGCGGCGCTCGCTGATTGATGCGCTGGGGGATCGTCTCATCGTGCCCTATCGCCCACACCCAGCGGCAGAGGAGATCCGTGATCGGCGCGATCTGGAACTCAGCCATGTGCTGCGACAGGTGCGCCAGCGCCCAACCGGGCTGCCCTCCTGGATGATGGAGGCGCTCTCTGTGCTGGTCGACATTCGCAACCGGATCGCGCATTTCGAAACCGTCCCGGAGAGCCTCTGGCTGGACCGGGCGCTCTCAGCCCTGCTCGCATCTCGCCAGTTCGGCGGCTCGGCCTAACGCCGCCTTCCATCCAGACGTGTGTCTCATTAAGGCGGCGTTCCTCGGCGCGCTGCCCTATGGCCTAGACACGCTTACTTACCAAATTAGGTTCGAACTTCAACGAGGAGTCCGATCTCGATCGCGTAGCGCCAGAAGCGCGCAATCTCGCGTGCGGGCTCCCCATGAACGAGCAACCCCATCTCGAGCTGGTCACGAAAACCCCGCCCGGTGAAGTTCGCGCTACCCACGTAGGCGTGGGCCTCGTCCACCACTAGGAACTTGGCGTGAGATCCGAGCGTTCCGGGCTCGGCGAGGAGGCGCCCCTCGGGCTGATAGAAGCGGAGCACGCCGGCACTCCCCGCGCGGATCCGGAGCGCCGGCAGCGCCGCGGGAGTGCTCACCCAGTCCACGCGCACGCCCCGGCGAAGCGCTGCATCCAGCGCGTTTGCGAGTGGGCCTGCACTGAGGGCACCCGATTGGGCATAGGGTGCACCGAGGATCACCTCGTGCTGCGCGCCGGCGACCAACTCGACTAGGACCCCCAGGGTGAGCCGACATCCCGTGCGGGTCGCGAGGTCCACGCCGTAGGCCTCCGGAGTCGTGATGACCAGTTCGGGCGGCCGGATGCCCGACAGGGTCATCCGAGCGAAGGATCGAGGTAGCCCACCGGGATCTCGCCCAGCTGGGGATCCGTTCCTCCGAAGAGAAACGCGCGGTTGAGGTTGAGGTTGAACGCGCGGCAGCTCGTCTCGGCCAGGTGGGAGCAGGCGTGGCAACTGCCCGTTGTGGCTGAGCACACCGGGTCATAGGCACAGCGCCGCTCCGACGCGATCTGGCCGAGCCACTCGGCCATCGACTGCTCGAAGAGCGCCGTGAGCGCTCCGATCGTCGCACCAAAGCGGTGATTGCAGTAGATCCCTGCGGTGAGCGTGCGCGGCAGCATGTACTCCGATAGGCTGGTGCGATCCAGCCCACATAGCAGTGCGGCGTGCCGGATGGCGAGGTGGGAGAACGTGTGGAGAAGTCCAAACACCATCCTCGCCTCAGCTTGCGTCACGCCACTGAGCGTTTGGTTCGTCCGCATGCCGGAGAACACCTGCGCGAAGTACCCGCGCGCGGCAACCGCTGGATTCGTTCCTCCCGGGAGCGTGGGGGCGCGGTGGTTGGCAGCCATCCATCGGAGCACCCGGGCCGGATCGAGGCGCAGCAGCAGCGCGTCGGCCTGCACCTCGTCGACGAAGATCGGAAAGCGTCCGCCATGTTCCCTGCCCCCGGCGAAGGGCAGGAGGTAGCACTCGTTGGGTGCATACTCCGACCGACTAAAACCGAAGACTGCCGTTAAGATCGGGTAGTCCGCAATCAAGTCGATCCCAGCGAGGCCGAGGGATGCGGCCGTTGTACGTGTTGCATCGTCGATGGTCGGGTCGCGGAGGTCCCGGGGCCGGCCGGTCTCATGCGGTGCCACAAATTCAAGGAGTTCCTGAGCGCTTTCCTCCCACACGGACGCCCCCACCCCGCTCGCCTCGACCACCTGAGAGGCGACCGCCTGCGGGGTCGCCTGGGCGGCGGCGGCGGCCCCGGCTTGTTGGGCTTCGCGCAGACGCGCCATGGCAACGGCCGGGTCCATGAGACCGGCCTCGAACTGCCGGAGAAGCTCGCTCAGTTCCCGGTTCGAGACGTTGGCGCGCTGGTCCGCCGGGTCGGCCGCGCTCTGGCGTGGGAGGTCTGCCAGGCGGCGCGCATCGAAGGGCGGAACGCCGAGGAAGCGCGCGGCCGCGAAGGCCCACCAGCCGGGCGTGGCGAGCAGGACATCGTAGTCGCGATGCGGCACGTTCACCACGACAGTCCGCTGAGCATAGAACGTCGTCCCTGCGCGGTGCACGTCGATGCGCATCCGGCGGAAGTCGGGGTTGGGCCAGGTGCAAGATGGGCAGTTCCCGACCCGGTCGATGACCTTCTGGGTCCACCGACACTGCCGGCATCCCCAGATGAATTCAGAGATACGCTCGCTGCCGCGCGTGTCGAAGAAGATCCGGCTGGCGCTGTGACAGTTGGGGCACGAGGGCGGCCGAAGCGGCTCGACCGTCCCGCAGCGGTGCACCCGGACCCAGCGCACCTGGGCGAGCCGACTCCGGCATGCGGAGCAGCGCGTGGGCAAAGCGTGTGTGCTGTTCGTCGCATCCACGACCCGGCCGCAGGATCGGTTCTGGCACCAGAAGACCCTCGGGTACAGCTCCGAGCGCACTTCCGTGGGATCGAGGAACACGAATCGGCTGGCGTCCGCGAGTGCCTGGTCGGTGAGCCCTGGTCTGAAGGCCGGGTCCCATGCGCCTGCGGCCTCAGCCACGCGGCGGAGCAGCAACTGCGGGTTGACGTCCGTGCGCGGTGTCCCGCGCACCTCGGTGACGCGTGCGATCGTGGCGACACGCTCAAAGTCGAACGTGCGGCCCGGGAGGAAGTCAAAGAGGATTTGGCGCTTGCCGCGCGCCATGCTGAGTGCCATAGCAGGTCCGGATCGGGGGTGGCGGTCGGTCAAACCCGGGCGGCGGCGCGGGCCCAGACGGCGCCATCTGTGTCGAGCTCAATGGGGACGGTTTCGTCGACATCCCGGAGGCTGATCAGCGCGCCGGGACGCAGGGCATCGGAGACGAACAGCTTGGCGGGGTCGGCCGTCACGATCTGATCGAGGAACAGCCGGACCCGGCGCTGGATCTCGGTGCGCACGGCCTCCTCGGTCGGGTTCGCGGGGGCGGAAACGAGGTAGGCGTCCTCAAGCAGATGGAGGAACTGCTCCGCACGTAGCCGCCCATCGGTGATCCGCTGGCGGAGCGCGTTCAGCATGTAAAAGACGTTCGGGTTGGCTTCGCCCGAGTGGTTGGCGATGTCCTGGAGCAGTGTGGCCATAAAGAGGCCCGGCAGCGTGCGCTCGACGCTGAACTTCGCCCAGCGGTTGATCGCTACCGGCTCGATCAGCTTGCCCACAAACTCGTGGTACTTCGTGAAGTAGGCGAAGTGGCTCCGGTCCCGCTCGCGCGCCGGATGGAGACAGACGAAGACGATGCCAACGTGCGAGCGGCCCACGCGGCTGGATGCCTGGATGTACTCCGCATTCTGACGGGGCATCCCGTAGAAGATCATTGCGTTCAGTCGGTCCACATCGACGCCGTGGCTCACCATATTGGTGGCGAGCACGGCGTCTTGGCCGCCGGGCTGAGCCGTCTCGAGGTGCTGAAGCGTGGAGGAGACTTCGTCGGTTGGCGTCGACCCCGTCATCTCGTACAGCCCAACC
Source organism: Gemmatimonadota bacterium (assembly GCA_040752145.1). Lineage (GTDB taxonomy): Bacteria > Gemmatimonadota > Gemmatimonadetes > Longimicrobiales > Longimicrobiaceae > JAFAYN01. The sequence continues at coordinate 7,608 of JBFMFL010000028.1, read as the reverse complement.
CGGCCTATGCCGTCGCCCTCCAGCGTCGGGTTCACGTCACCCTCCACGTCGGTGCGGAAGGAGTTCAGCTCCCGCGTGGCATTGAAGTAGGTGAGCGACGTCTGATAGAGGTCAAGCAGCGCGGCCCACTGCAGCGTCCCGGGCGGGTATTGGCCTCCGTACGGGTTAGGCGAGCCGGCAGGCAGGCGCTGGAGGTGGGAGACCTCCCGATGATATCGCTCGAGCAGCTCAAGTACGGCGTTGAAGATGGTTTTGTTGTGGGGGATCAGTCCCACGTACAGCCGCTGCGGGAAGTCCTGAGTGCCGGCATAGAACGAGTGGCCGGCCTCCGGCCCCGGCCCCGGGAAGATGCGCGCCCGGTCGCGCGGCCGGCCGTAGAGGTGCTCCACCTGCCGGTCGAACGCCTCAATCGTCGCTGAGGACGCGATGATCTTGAGCGGCCGATCCTGGCCGAAGCGGGCGAGGAGCCGCTGCGCGAAAGTCTCGTAGTGAGCGTCGAAGGTGCCAAGCCCCTCCTTGAGGAGGTGGAGCTCGTCTTGAACGAAGAGCGTTGGGCCCGAGAGCCCTTGGGGCGCCGGCAGACGCCTCCGCTGGGTGCACCCTTTCTGACAGCAGTTGCCCGAGAGATATCCGTGATCAGGGCACCGTCCCGTCACGAATCCGAAGAGTTGGGAAATTCGCCGCTGGTTGCCGAGCCCGGCCAGCTTGTCGATGGTCCCGACCATGACCGCGGGCAAGTAGCGGAAGGCATCGTTGTCGACCACGTACACGGGGAGGACGCCGCCCGGAAAGGGGCACCCCTGGTTCGTGCACCGGTGGAGGATACGGATCGCCTGTGCATCGAAGTCGACCTCCACGCTTGTGGTGCGGCACGCAGGGCAGCGGGCGACGCGCTTCCAGTCCTGTCGGGCAATCGGGTCGGAGGCCTTTGCCCACGTGACTTGATCCTCCGCTTTGGCGTTCAGAGAGGTGGGCGAGACCAGCTCGTTAGGTGAGCCGGTCTTTCCAACGAAGTAGCCGACTGCGAAAGGATCGATATCCGCTCCCGAGAGGCGAGCGTCTTGATGACCCCGGCGCACCAGTTCTGCGATGCCGATGACGTCGGCCATGCGCTGCGTCTGCTGCAGGGTGAGCAACCGCAGCGGAAAGCGGGTCCAGGCGGTCACCCCCGCGCGCTTGCCGCGGAAGCGGTCAAAGAAGCAGTGGAACACGATGACGCCGAGGTAGGCCTCGGTCTTCCCGCCGCCAGTGGGGAAGTAGACGATGTCGACGCTCTCACGCTCGAGGAGCGCGGCCGGACCCGCACCCGGCAGCAGGGCAGCCATCCCCGGCAGCTGCGAGACGAGGAACACGATCTGGAATAGGCGCCAGCTCTCTTTCCGCTTCTCCGGCACCGGATGGTCACCGAGGCGGTGGAAGACGGAGTTGGTGAGCCGGAACGCCTCGGCGATGTCGGCCTGGGTGCGGATCAGCTCCAGGCCTGCCTCGAACCTACGGATCTCGTCCTCGAAGGCTGCTCGGTCGGCCTCGAATGCAGCGCCGTGCCTTCCGGCCCAGGTCGGGTCCCTTCTGTACGCTGCCTCGGCGTCCGCCCAGTCGCGGAGTGAGGCGCGCATCGACGTGGTGATCGACTCGAGAACAGGCACCGGGTTCTGCTCCAAGTCGGCAAAGCGGGCCGTAGGCTGCGTGCGAGTCTCATAGCGCAGCTGCGAGTAAACGGGCCACATCGTGGTCTGGAACACACCGGCGCGGCCCTGAACCGGCTCGACCGCGCAGTTGAAGCCGCGTGCGGGGAGGTGCGGGTCGTATCGGAAGTCCCGCTGGGCCATGTCGAGGCGGAAGGGGACGGACATGCCCTGGCGGAACTCAGCCCGCGCGTGGACGTCGAAGAAGAAGGGCTCGATGTTGGAATCGTTCTGCTGCTCCTCGGGTGACGCGTTGGCGAGCACCACGGAGAGGACGAGACCACTGCACGCGTCTGCGCTCGGTCCGATGCTCGTCTCAAGGTTCCACGCCCAGCGGGGCTCGACCGGCGTGCGCAGCGTGGTCAGGAAGGCTTGGTAGGCCGCATCGCTGGAGAGTACGTCCTCCGGCACCTGTACGCGGGCGGCCACCGTCCGCGCGCGCAGCGCATCCGGATCGGCTTTCACCGCCTCCTCGGCGCGCCGGAGCTCGGCCCCGAGTGCGGCCTCAAGCACCGCCGCATCGACGCGCCAGACCTCTCCCTCCCGGTAAACGCGCACGAGGGCCGAAGTCGCGCACTCAATCTTGCGCCATCGGCTGAAGAGAGAGTCGCTGGAACGCCGGCTTGCGCGGCGGTCAATCGGAGATTCGACCGCCTCAGGTACGGTCTCAGCGGTTTCCTCATCCTCGTCATCCGCTTGGACCCCACCCGAAGGGAGGTCACCGCCCTCGGCCGCTTGCGCGCCTGCGGGCACGGTTTCTCTGTAGGCGCGCCCAGCGCTCTCCTCGCTGGCGTCCTGGCTCCTCCCGATCCGCGCCTCAGGCGAGCCACCGAGCGTGGAGCGCTCGATCTGGTAGCGGCGCTGCTGCTCGCGGCCCGGGAAGACGCGGTAGTAGACCGACCACCCCACGCGGACCTCCGTCTCAAGCCGATCAGTGTCGTCTGGGTGCACCGCGAAGTCCATTCCGAACGCCATCGGCGCGAGCTTGCTCCGCAGCTCGTCGCGCGCGGCGCCGCCCGGGGAGTTCGGATCCGGGTGCGTGAGCGGACGTAGGTTGCCCACGAAATAGACGTCGTGTGGCGCGTTGCCGAGGCACTCGGCCTGTGCTCGGCCGGAGAGGTTCTCGGCGACGCGGCGTGCTAGGTAGCGGGCGAGCAGAGTCTGCTCGTCCGCCGGCCCCCAGGGGGAACGGCTGCTCACAGTGTGGTCTCCCGGTTGAATTCCCCGAGGCGGGCGCGCAAAAAGGGTCCAGGGATGATCTCTGTCTGCTCAGCGCGCAGGAGCAGAAGTGAATCCCGAAAGTCGGAGAAGCGCACCCCCCATTCGGCATCAATGTCGTCGCCGGCGTCGTCGGCCGCGTAGCCACCTGAGAGCTGCTGATCGAGCCAGCGTCCGATGCGCTGCGAAAGGCTCCGGTGCAGGCCGCGCAGGCGGGTAGCCGCGGCGTAAATTTGGCGGTGATGCTCATTGGTGAAAGGCATCTCCAGCGCCTCCGAGACGCGGTAGAGATCCTTCGGGTCCTGTGGGCAGAGGATCGCGCCTCGGATCCACGCCTGGATGGTGATGGTCGACGTGATCGTGCTGCCGCGCGCCTGAATTTCGCGCAGCAAGAGGTCTGCGGGGCCGACCCACTGCCGCGCAGCACGGGAGTATGCCTCGGAGAGCTCGGCATGCCAACGCTCCACCAGCGTGAGGTGCAGCTGGATCGCGGGGTGCCGGTGGACGCGCGAGACGAGGAGGTCATAGAGGCTCTGCCGCCGCTGGCCAGGCATGGCGAGCACCGCATCCCCTGGCCGGACCGCGCGGACGAACCGCTCCTCCAGCTCCCTTCGTCCCCCACCTAAAACTACGGTGATGCGGTCGTCGGGGGCGAACTCGGCCCACCATCCGCCCTCGAACCGGAGCGACACGGCAGTGTCGCTCCATACCTCGCCCCCCCCACTACCCGCTTCCTGCGACGCGGAGTCCTCCGCCCCGGAGCCGACGGCAGGCGATTCCTCGTCTTCGCCGTTACCGAAGAGACGGGCAAGCTCTGCGGCCGGGTCCAGCGTCGGCAGCGAAAAGGAGGCCGTAGGCGCCGTCGTCCGTGCCGAGCCTCCGTCCCCGCCCTCTATAAAGCGGACCGGCGCGATGTGGAGCGCAGGCTTCGCATCCGCGAGCGCAAGCTCGACCCCCCCGCCCAAGGCAGCCACCGTGGCCACGTTGTGGGCAGGATCAGGTCCGAGCACGTCGGCCCAGTGTCGCGCGCGCGCGCCAAGGGCGGCGCTCTGGTGGGGGAGGACGAGCACCTCTACCGAGTCGGCTGAGAACAAGCTCAGCGCTCGGTTACCCGCCGAGGTCGGCGGCAATCCGACGCAGAGAACACGGCCGGGCGGCGGGTCGAGCCCATCCAGCTCGGAGAATGTGGCCAGCCGCGTGCCCCGCATTTCTAGCTCGCTCTCGCTCACGTTCGCGCCGGCGAGTAGCGCATAGCTGAAGAGGCGCTTCCTTGCCGGGTTCCCGAAGGCTATGACGAGCCGGTCGACGGCCGGCGCAGAGAGCGCGGTGTCGCGCGCGGCGCGCCAGAGCGGGGGCTCGGAGAGTAGTGAGCGAGCCTCTTCGAGGGCGGAGGATGCCGCGTCGAGCAGTTGGACGAGGCCAGGTCGGCTCGTCCGGGCAGAGTCGCGGAACCGCTCACACGCCGCGCTGAGATCCCGGAGCCGCTTGACACCCCACAGAAGCGCCGCCTCGGACTCGTAGAGAAGCTGCGGGATACAGAGCGTCTCCAGCGCCCTGAGGTACTGCCAGTGGACGCCTACCGCGTCCCGGTAGAAGCTGGACGGTGCCTCGGCGGCCGCTCGCACGAGCGAGGCCGTGGCCCGGCCGAGGTGCTCGCCGATCTGCTGCGCGGCCTCCCCGGCCAATACGCAGGGCGTGAGGACCGCTGTCCTCACGCTCAAGAGGAGGGACGGGTCGCGGCGTGTGGCCTGCCGGTCGGGTACGGATTCGCTGCCGCGGCGGCGCGCCCAGCGGAACACCGACATCTCGGTGCCCAGGGAGGAGATCCACTCCGCCATTCGGTCGCAGGTCCAGGCGAGGACCGGCAGCCCCCTTCGCTCCGCCTCGGCCAGGACGCCTAAGGCCCAGGGCGCCCGTCCGGTGGTCAGGTCGAGGAAGACCCATTGGGGCGCTTCGCGGTCGAAGACCCCGGCCACATCGGCGGGAGCGTACGCGGTGACGACCTCCGGGAGTGGTACGGCCGACGTCGCGGCCGCAGCACCTCGTGCACCGGCACTCCCACCCGTTCGCGCGAGGTGCCGCTGGCGGAAGACATCCGCGAGCTGGATCTCCGTGCCCGTCCCTGCGACCCGGATCTGGGCCAGCTGGTCCCGGATACCGACCGACGTACCGAAGTAGAGCACGCGCTCGCGGGCAGACGCGTGCCGCCCAGCGCGATGACGGTCGTACCAGTCCCGGCGGAGTGCGCTGGCTAAGAGGAAAGGAGCGCGCTGCTCCAGGGCGTCGGGGAGGATCACGACGAGCCGGCCACGTGCGCGGACTGCGGCGCACACCAAGCGCGCAGTCGCCTCATCGAAGGCATCCCCCGGTGCAGCGTCGGTCCCGAAGCGCAGCCGGTCCTCCACCCACAGCCGTGCGAACAGTGGATCATCGCTGCCCGGCAGCGTCGAGAAGCGAGACGGCTCAATGCCCGGCGATCGGCTCATCTGGCCAGTGCGGAACGGTTCGCGGTGCTCCCGGGGTCCATGCCCTTGGTTCATGCCGTACACCCGGAGGACTCACCTGGTCCTTCCCCTTCAGGAGTGCTACCTTACCTTTGACCGACAATCCTGCTCTCCCAACAGACAAGCCCGTGCCCCGTACCGTTCCCACTACTTCGATGGACACGCCTGCAGCAGTTGCCCCCATGCCCTTCGAGGGCACAGTGGGCCCGATCCACTGGGTGGGCGAGCACCTGAAGCGGGTTCGACTCCGTGGTGGCCCCTCGCTGCTCCTCCCACGCTCGGCGTGTGTGACCGAGGGGAATATTGTGCGCGTGGACACGGAAGGCCATGCCTGGCTCGTGGCCGATGGAGGAGACCTAGTCCAGCTTGCCCCCTCGTACTCTCGGGAAGACCAAGTCCAGATGGGTGACCTCGACCTCTCGCTGGTGGTTAAGGAGATTACCGAGTTGGACGAGTTCCGCTCCTACCAGGCGTTGACACGATTCCACTACCGGGACGAGACGCTTTTTGGCCGAACAGCCCGCTTGGTGGTGCGCGCCTTCCACCCGCTCTATCCCTCGATCATCGGGTATGTGGAACTAACCTCGCCGTTTTACATGAACAAGGCGAGGAGCCGCTTCCTTGACGCGCCGTTCGACCATCACGGGGTTCGGTGGGACATGTGGGATCTCGCCGCGCAGAAGCGGCACGTGCACCGCGTGGTGCGGATCGCTCGCTGCGTGGTCTACCCGGAGTTCCGCGGGCTTGGACTGGGCCGTCGCCTAGTAGCGCACGCGACCGAGTTTGCGCGAACCCGCTGGCAGTCGGGCCAACTCAAACCTCTCTTCCTTGAGATCTCCGCGGACATGCTGCGGTTCGTACCCTTTGCCGAAGCCGCCGGCATGACCTGGATCGGGGAGACGGAGGGTAACCTTGCCCGTGTTGCGAAGGACATGGGCTATCTGCTCCGCAACCGCGAGCGCGTCAACGAGAAGTCCATCCTCGATCCCGAGACGCACGGGATCGTGCAGATCCAGGTCAATCGGATGAACCGCGCGGCCGAGCTCTTAGACCAGCTTGGAATCACCTCAGACGAGCTGGTGGAGCGTCTCTCAAGCCTCGCGAACGGCGGCAAGCCAGGCGACCTCGACGTCTTCCGCACTCTGCTCAGCCTCCCAAAGCCCACCTACCTGATGGGGCTCACGCCGGAGGTGGACAGCTGGGTGCGGCGCCGCGCCCAGGACTTAGGACTTTCAGTGCCACGGGAGCGCTGGCGGCCAGGGACGACGCCGCTCACGGAGCCCGTCGTGGCAGAGGGACTCAGCGTTATCCGCCGCAGCGACCCAGGCCGAACCGAACGCACCATCGAAGTCCAGCGGGCGTTCGGGCTCACGGAGGGTCCGATCGAGCAGCCAGTGCTCAGCAACGTAGGCTTTGCTGTGGGCCCTGGAGAGGTGCTGCTGATCACTGGGGCTTCCGGCTCCGGCAAGTCGACACTTATTGAGACCCTCCGTGCCCAGGTTGTCCCGAATGGGGGAAAGCTCAAGTTCCCACGCAGCGTCAAGGTCGCCGTGCTAGGGCCGCTTGCCTCGCAGCAGCCTCTGATCGAGCATTTCAGCGCGCCCGGTGTGGGGGTAGCCGCCGCCCTAGAACTCCTCGGCTGGGTTGGGCTCTCGGATGCCTTCGTGTACCTGAAGCGCTTCGCTGAGCTCTCCGCTGGGCAGCAATATCGTGCCATGCTGGCCGATCTTCTCGCGCAGGGCGCAAACGTCTGGATCGCCGACGAGTTCTGCGCCAACTTGGACCCGATTACGGCTAGTCTCGTCGCCGACCGGGCCCAGCACCTCGCGCGCCGCCTCAGCGCTGCACTCATCGTCGCGACCGCCAACCCCGAGAACGTGCTCACAGCTCTCCGGCCCGACTCAGTGCTACAGCTCACCACCGCCACGGAGAGCCGCCTCTTCGGCGGGGCCGAGTACACGCAGCTGCTGGCCCCACCACGTCGGCACTACCCGGCGCACGAGATTTCCGCTCCGGCCGCGCCAATGCGCTAATTTACGCCTGTGTTGCGGAATAACAAGGCACGAGCATCCTGCGGTAGACACTCGGCCGGGTGCTGAAGTTGCAGGCAGGCCAGTGAACCGGTGGCAAAGCGTCTCTGGAGGAAGCTATGGCAAGAGCGAAGGCAAGTGGGACGGCTCCGTGCGTGCACTGTGGGGGCA
>JBFMFL010000279.1:0-9256 GCA_040752145.1 Gemmatimonadota bacterium | reverse complement strand
CCACGACTGCCCCTTTGGGGCGTCGGACGGCAGATGCGGCGCGAGCGCGCGCCACTGTGCTTCGGTCAGGTCAGTGCGTGCCATGCGCTTGCATACACCACAACCCGTCCGTCAGACACACCCTAGCCGACGGGTTCCTGGTCCGCATCTACCCCGTGGACGGCGGCGAGACCGAGTTCCGGTGGTTCGCTGAGGGGTTCGGCTACAGCGGGAGGTACGTGCCGTGAGCCATGTGAGGACCAACGTGCCCGACCAGCAGGACCGGCCCGCGAAGCCGCTGGTCGCCGAGGGGGAGTCGTTCGCGGACGCGGCCGACCGTTCCTCCCGCGAAGCGGGGCTGGCACGCGGGGAGGCGGCGGCGTACGGCTTCGGCTACATGCACGCGCTCCTCGGCGACCCCAGGGAGAGGGTGGAGGCCATCCAGTCCCCTCCGCACCTGACCGAGCGGGCGCGCGACGGGTGGGACGAGGCCGAAGCGCGGCGCGGGGCGCTGGTCGGCGAGCCCGGGCCGCGCACGGCGGAGTGGATCCGCGCCGCGCTGCTGGCCTCGCCCCTCACGCGCGAAGAGGAGGACCGGCTGCGGCTCCTCGCGGCGTGCGGCCCCAGGATGCTCCGGCTGGGCGACGTCCGCCTGCAGGACCTGGGGCTGGTCACGCTCTACGACGGGGAGTCCGTCGACCTCTCCCCGGTCGGTCACGCGTTCACCTTCGACGGCCGGGGCCGGTTCGTCTGGCCGACCACGGACCGCCCGGAGGGGCTGGATATCCCCCCGTACCGGGGGAACGTGGGATGCCCGACGTGCGGCACCCGGCTGGAGAGCGAGGGCGCGCTGCTGGTGTGCAGCAACGACCGCTGCGCCTCGCGCGGCAGGAGGAACGTACCGTGAGCGAGGCGTCGTCGGCCGGCGAGCCGGGTCTGACGATCCGGCGGTGGGAGCTGTCGCGGATGCCCTTCGTGCAGGGGTTCGCCATCCGGATGATCGCGGAGGACCTGGGATGGCGCCTGCTGGAGGCGGGGGAGGCCTCCGGTGAGCTCCCCGTGCAGCCGGGGTCGGAGGCCCACATGGTCCACTGGCTGAAGCTCGCCGTCAAGCCGGACATGGTCGTGGAAGCCCTCTACGCGGACAACCAGTGCGCCGACGCGGAGGGCACCGAGGTGACCTGGTGCATCGCCTTCCGGGAGCACTTCGGGGAGCGGGCGGGGGTCTGGCAGGAGACCGCGACCAACCGGGGCCGGCGCGGCTCGGCGGCCCCGGCTCCCGACCCCCTCAGGGCCGTCGCGGCTGGTGACCCGTCTCCATCCTGATCGAGGAGGTGCGGGCCCCGATCTCCCCCGCCTTCCATCCCCCCTTTCCACTGACGGTACCCTTGGCAGACGAACCAGCCCGCTACGGCGTCTGGACGACCCTGGAAGGCGGCCGGAACGCCACCGGGCCGGAGGACGTCGACCGGCTGCTGCGCCGCGACAGCCGGAGCGTGTTCTTCACCGAGCGGCCGGGAGCGCCGGCACTCCCCGACGATGGCCGCGCCAGCGAGGTCGCCCACGGGACCCGGCTGCGGCTCTCCGGCTTCGGCCGGGGGGGCCGCCCGCTGGAGCGCCACCCTCACCCGCACCACCGACGGGTTCGCCGTCGAGCCGGCATGACCACCTCCCTCAGCGCCGGCGGCGACGACGGGCCGGGCGCCCCGCGGGAGCCGGGTGCTCCCGCCACCTCCCCTGCGGCCACCGCCATGGCCCACGCCAGGATCCGCGAGTTCCTCGCCGGCCTCAGCGACTCTCCCACCTGTCCCGAGCGCATCGCGGCCGGGATCGAGGAGCTGCACCCCGAGGCGTTCCGGCAGATGCGCGACGCCCTCCTCGAGCACCTGGTGGCGGCCGCGGATACCCAGCCAGAGCCGGCGGAGCCGGTGCTCGCCCTCGCCCTGCGGCACCTGTCCGCGATGCAGAAGGCGATCGCCCACCTGCACTTCTGCCTCTGCCGGGAGTTCGCGCCCCCGACGTGGAGCCTGGAGGACGCGGCCGCGGCCGACGCGCAGGGTTGGAACATCTTCTGGAGCGACGGCGCGGGGCACTGGCAGCTCCAGCGCGACGACGCGGCCGGCATCTTCTCGGACGACGATGTCGCCTGGCGCTTCGTCCAGGGACGCGCCTCCACCGGCGATCCCCTCGCCGCCCGGGCCCTGCTCTTCCTCCGGTATGCGTGCCCGGAGGAGTACGCGGCGATCCTGGACGCCGCGCGCCGGCCCGTTCCGGCGTAGCGCGGGAGGGCCCGGGTGCGCGCCCGGAGTGCCACGGCTCCAGCGAACCTTCCCGACCGGCCCTCCGGGCGCGCAGCGGCAGGCCCCGCTCCACTCCCCACGCACCGCTCCAGCATGGCCCAGATGCTCCTCGGGCTCGACGAGCCCGCCGGCGCGCACCGATCCGGCGCCGGAAGGCCGCTCGTGTTCGCGAGCGGGGCCAACGAGCCCGGGGAGATCCGCGGGTTCCTGTCCGTGGGGATCCCGGTCGGCGTCAGCGCGAGCCACCTGGACGCGGCCAGCCTCGACGAGGTGCTGCGCATCGCCGGGACCGGCATCCCGGTCTTCCTCGACAACGGCGCCGTCTCGGAGGTGTCCGCGGATCCAACGAAGCAGGCCGCCGCCGGGCACGTGCCCCGGCCGGGTGCGCTGCTCGTGGTGAAGGAGATCCTGCCCGAGGAGTGGGACGTCCGCCTCGACTCCTACGACGTCCTCGCGCGGGCGCTCGGCCCGCAGCTCCACGCCGTGGCCCCGGACCGGGTGGGGAGCCAGTGCGTCACGCTGGCGCGGCTCGGCGCGCACGCGCCCAGGCTGCGGGAGGTCCGGGCGGCCGGCGCCCGGGTCCTTCTCCCCCTCCAGCGAGGGGAGATGTCCCTGGCGACCTTATACCGGGAGGCCACCCGGCTGCTCGGCTTCGCGCCCGTCCCGGCGTTCCCGATGCACGCGCGGAAAGGGGCGACCCTCCCCACGGACGTCGTCGCCTTCGTCCGGGAGGTCCGCCCTCCCCGCCTGCACCTCCTCGGGCTGGGGCTCAAGAACCACCGCGCCGCCCCGCTGCTGCGCACCCTCGCGCACGTCGCCCCGGAGCTGGAGGTCTCGATGGACTCCAACCTCCTGACGGCCACGGTGGGGCGCGCGCCCGACGGGAGCGCGTCCCGGCCGCTTACGGCGGCGTACGACCGGATCCGGGCACGCGGCATCGACACCGCGTACGCTGCCACCATCGACGAGGAGTGGGACCTCCACGTCGACTACACCGACTGCATCGGCTCCCCGTCCACCTGGCTCCCGCCGTCCGCGCGCCGGCGCGTCGCGGACGAGGCCGCCCTCTCTCCGGCCGAAGCGCGCAGGTTCGTGCTCGACCCCGACGGGTTCCTCCAGGAGCAGGTCCAACCGTGGGAGGAGGACAGGACCCGCCGCTGGGAGAACCCGGTGGTACAGGCGAGCCTGGACGAGGCGTGGTACGCATACGTGGAGCGGCTCCAAACCGCGCCGCGAAAGGCGGAGGCGGTCCGCGAGACGTTCGCGCGTCACCCCGCCGCAGGCCAGTTCCCGTGCCCCCCGGCGGTCAGGCGCGCGGCCTGGTCGCGCGCCTGACCGCTTGCTTGACGTATACCAAAATTCGTATAGATTCAGGACCATGGATCCGTCGAACGTGAAGCCGCTTCGGTGGGTGGGAACCTCCCGAGACGATCTGAAGGAGTTCCCGAAGGAGGCGAAGCATTCGATCGGTACGGCCCTGTACCTGGCCCAGTCGGGCGGCAAGGCACTGGACGCCAAGCCGCTGACCGGGATCGTGAAGGGTGCCGGCGTGCTGGAGATCGTCGAGGACCACGACGGGGACACCTACCGGGCAGTATACACGGTGAAACTGCCGGGGCCGTATACGTGCTTCATGCCTTCCAGAAGAAGTCGAAGCGCGGAATCGCCACCCCGAAGCACGAGATCGAGCTCATCAAGGCGCGCTACGAGGAAGCGAAAAGGATTCACGCGGAACTCGGACGAAAGAAATGAGCCCCGAACTGGATTACACCGAGAGCAGCGGCAACGTCTTCGCGGACCTGGAACTGGAGGACGCGGACGAGCTGCTCGCGAAGGCGGAGATCGTCCGGCAGATCGCCAGCATCATCGAGCACCGGCACCTCACGCAATCGGCGGCGGCGGAGATCCTCGGGGTCAGACAGCCGCACGTCTCCAGGCTCCTGAACGGGCACATCGAGGACTTTTCGATGGACCGCCTGTTCTCCTTCCTGCGCGCGCTCGGCCGGGACGTCGAGATCCGGGTGAAGAAGAAGCCCAAGGGCCGCGCACGCGCCCGGCTGGCGGTGGCTACCACGGGATAGCCGCGCGGGGACGCGCGGGCGCGACTGGAGAGACAGCGGGGCCACGGCATCGAACCGTGGCCCCGCGCGTTTTGCTCGTCCGGATCCCGGCGCGCAGAGGAGCAGAGGCTACTCCGCCCACAGTACTCTGCTGCCCTGGAATGGCCAAACAAGACCGTGATTCCCCCACCCGAATCACGACTTCCGTGGTTCCTCCCTGAGACGGTCCGCTCCGTCCCCCAAGCGGCAGCCTGCCTCACCAGCGGCGGCACCTCCAGCCCGTACATACGTTCCGCCCTCCTCCCCCCCGATGGTCCTGACCTCCACCCGCTCCGGCCTCCCTGAATTCGAGGCGAGGGCGAAAGAAAACGGCGCGTGCGTCTTTTCTTTCTCCCTCCCGCACCGAGGCCAGAGCCATGTCGCACCCCCGCACCCCGCTCGCCCCCGTCGATCCCCGGCAGGCCGGCGCCATCCAGGTCCCGGAGGACATGCTCCGCGCCGGGTCGAACTACGTCCTCCGGGTCAGCGGCACCTCGCTCGAGGACGAGCAGATCCGGGACGGCGACTACATCATCGTCAACGCGCGCACGACCCCGGAGCGCGGCGAGATGGTGGTGGCGAGCGTCGGCGGCGACACCATCGTGCGGCAGTTCTACTCCCAGGCGGACGGGCGCGTCCAGCTGCGGCCCTCGGACCGGTCGCTGCCCGCGATGATCCTCCCGGCCGACCAGATCCGGATCGAGGGGATCGTGGTCGGGATCGTCCGCAAGTACTAGCCCGGGGCCCGCCATGGAGCTCTCTCCCGAGCTGCGCGACCAGGCGGTCGCCGCCGCCGGCGTCGTGACCGGCGACCCCGCGTGGGCCACCGATCCCAATGCCCGGGCCGAGGACTTCCCGGTCGGCTCGCTGGTGGCCGTGCACCACCACCGCCACCTGCGCGTATCGGTGGTCACCGGCACCACCGGGCGCCGCGTCGAGGTCGCGCTCACCACGCCGTCGGCGGTCGCCGAAGCACGGCGGTTCGCCGCCCGGCTCGCCGCCGTCGACCTGGACACGTACGCGGCGCAGGTCCGCCGCCAGGCCCTCGACGACCACGCGCACGACCGCGCCCTGCTGGCCGCCGCGGAGGCGCCCCCGGAGCCGGGCCGGACCCCTCCGCACCCGGACGCCGTGGAGCGTGCGAGGCAGGTCCTCGCGGAGCACCCGGACGCCGAGGCGTACGCGGACTGGGACGTGGAGCGAGCCCTCGCCGAGATGCAGGAGTGGCGCGCCCGCCTATGGCAGGCGTGGGTGCACGTCACCACGAGGTCGGTGCCGTTCGCGGGCGCGGCACGGCGGCGTGACGTCGCGGCTGGCGGCGCCGCCCCCCCGGGGCAGGTCCCGTGACGCGGGTCCCCGACCTGGACGCGCACCACCTGCTATTCGCGGGCTGCCGCCAGGAGGAGCCGGCGGACTGCGCCTTCCTCGCCGGGCGGGGACACCCCCTGGCGCACGGCTACCGTGCGCGGGCCTTCTTCGACTCCCTCGCCTGGCGCGCCTCCCAGGTGGCCCGCTTCGCCGCCTACTGGGACCCGGACAACCACGTCCGCCTGTCGCCGCCCTCGCTCTCCCTGAGCTGGGAGCCGCGGGGCTTCGCGGGGTTCCACAGCGTCCACCCGGGACAGGAGCCGGCCTGGCGGGACTACCTCGAAGCGGCCGCCCGCGCCGGCTTCCCGGAGGAAGTGCAGCCCAACGGGCACCTGGGGAGGTGGACTCTCCACGTGGCGGACGGGCGCTGCCAGGCCGCGGTCCGCGAGGCCCTCCGTGCTCGCGGGATCGGGTGGCGTCCCGTCGACGACTGCGTCGTCCGGAGGTGCTTCGACCTGGACCACTTCGAGCGCGTCCGGGGCGCCGTGGCCGAGGCGCTGGGCGACTGGAGCCTCCCCGAGTACTCGCCCCCGCCGGAGCCGGCAGGCCGCGCCGGCGACTGGATCGTCCCCGCAGCTCCCGCGGTCCCCGCGCCCCCGCCGGTCCTCGCCGTCCCCGCCCCCCCACGAAGGCCGGCCCGGGGCGACCAGACCGACCTCCTCGCCCTCCTCGGGTGAGGAGACCGCGGGCTCCACCTCCACCTCGTAGCCAGATGCCCGACAGCGCGCCCCCAGACCCGCCGGCCCCGGCCGGGTGCACCGACCCCGCGCCCGCCGCCGCGGCGGAAGCCGTCACCGTCACCTACCACCACGTCCGGACCGGCGAGGTCCAGGAGGTCACCGGAAGGTTCACCTGCTGGCAGCGCCTGAGGTCCGGCCCGAAGCGGGGCGAGCCGGGCGCCACCCTCCGCCTCGAGGACGGCGAGACCCGGATCGTGCCCGTGTCGCTCCTCACCGGGGCGAGCCGCCAGTTCCTCGGCGAGCCGGACATCCCGATGAAGCCGGAACCCCGCCCGCGCCGGCGGCGGCGATAGGCCCGGGGGAGGCCGACCCACCCCTCGAATAAACTCGATCCATGCCCGAAACCAACCCGCTGGCGAACAAGCACGAGCTCGCCGCCGCAGCCGGGATCCGGACCTTCGACACGGCGCTCCCGCAGCAGTGGCTGGACCACGTGCGAGCCCTGACCGGCGAGTACCCGCTCGCCGGCTTCGTCTGGAGCTATGACCCGCCCTTCACCGTCGTCGGGCGCCCGGCGCCGCTCACCGAATCGGCGACGGCGCTCCTGGCGAGGCTGCCCGGGTTCCTCGGTGGGCCGCTGCCCAACGACCAGTTCCCGACCGACCTCCCGGCTGCTGCGGCACCGTGACCCTCCCCGGCCGCCCCCACGCGACCCCTGCGGGGGACGCGGGGGCGCCTCATGCGCAGAGACGACCGACGTCGGCGGCCGGCCGTCCTCCCCTGGCGCAGTGGCTAGCCGCCCGGGGGCTCCGGGGCGCCGTCACCCGGGAGCCGCTCGTACTCCGCTGGAGGAAGGCGCCCTGGCGCAAGGCCCCCGCCCCCCGGGAGCGCACCGCCACGCGCGAGCGCGGCTACCGCCGGTCGCTGAAGGCGGCGGAGGAGCGGCACCGCCGCGACCACGGCTTCCTGGGCGACCTGGAGCCGCTCCGGGTCGAGTCCTACGAGGACCGGGAGGCGCGCATCCACGCGCAGCACGTGTCGGCGTCGAGACGCAGGCGGGACGACCACGCGGACGGCTGGCGCAGGGCGCGCCGGCGGCTCCGGGAGCTTCCCCGGGACCTGCAGCGCGCCATCGCCGAGGAGTGGAACGCCTCCAGGGTCCCCGCGGATCCCGTCTACCTGCTGACGTTCCTGGACCGCCGGGCGCCCACCCCCGAGCGGGTCTCCGAACTGCGGGCGGCGCGGGAGGCCACCGCGGAGAGCATCCGCCGGGCCCGCACGGAGTACGGTATTCCCTGGATCGAGCACGTCGGCTGTGGCGGGGTGCTCCAGGAATGGCACGGCGGGCCGAGCAGCCGGACCTGCCTGCGCTGCGGGTGCGCGTTCACGCACGCGGAGGCCTGCGCCGCGCTGCGGGAGGGGGAGCTCGCGGTCGTGGACCCCCGGACCGCGGTCCAGGAGAGGCGCCCCATCTGACCTCCCGGTGTCCCGGCACTCCACCGCGTTTTCCGCCGCCCGGCCGGCCGCACCCCCACACGGAGGAGCATCAAACCAGGGCTCCCGCGGGAGGACAGCACCCACCCCGCGGCATCCGCCACACGACCACCAGGGCGCATGCGCCCCGACCAGGACCGGATCGAATGGAATACGTCCAGGCCACGTACCTCGTGAGGTCCAAGGTCTTCACCCCCGGCGAGGTCGTGCGGCCCACGTCGCGCCGCTGCCCGCTGGACGAGGGGGAGTACGTCGTCACCCGCTACGTCCCGCCGCTCTCCCCCGGCGACGAGCCCATCGTCTTCGTCGAGGGTCACCGGACCGGGGTCGAAGCCGAGTACCTCACTTCGGTGAGCCACCCGTGCGAGCACCCGGGCGTTCCCTGGATGGAGAGGGTCGGGGAGCCTGTCGTGGTGCCCGGACCGAGCGCCGCGCCAGACCGGCGGCCCGCGGACGAGCAGCCTGCCGGATGGACCGGCCCGGGCTCAGGCTACGTCCCGACTCGCGGTCGGAGCGGACGAGGGCTGACGCCACCCCTGGGCGGGTGACGATCCGGGCCGACCCCGGACGGCGGCCAGTTCGGCACCGGCGGGGTCCGCGACTACGCACCGGGATTGGAAGCCTCGTGCCGGATCACAACCGGTGTGGAGAGATAGCGTAATCTCCTTGCGAATATCCGCCCCCGCGGACGTCGCAGGAGGTGCTGGATACCGGCGTGTTAGCGGCGGGGTAAATCTGTCGCGGGACTACTGAATGGAAGGAGGTCGGACGTTGGCGCACATCCGTTTGTCCCCGTAATTTCGGCCCCGGGAGTCTGCTAAGGTCTGGTGATTCACCCCGTCGCCTCCTCAACACCGCTCGGCGATGTTTCCCCCGGTCGGGCACGAGGAGGCATTCTACCGCCGCTAGGAAAGTCAGCACTCGTGGTGGAACTCACGGTTCAATCTCTCCGACAAAACGGGGGCGGTTCACTTAAGCTGCTCCGAAATCCAGGCCACACCCATCAGCTTGCTGTGCTAGCCCTCTAGATACACTCCTAATCTACGCGGCAGCCCGCCTTCGTTCTCATCGACTTGGGCGGGCTGTCCGCTTCCATCATTCGGTTAGGATACCGTATTGGCCCAGTAGTGTCCGGTTAACGTAAGTAGATACTGCTGTAATTCTCTCATCCACAACAGGATGCGAGATTTCTGAGCTGTCACCGACTTGAACCCGGATCCTGCACGGGTTGAGGTCGGCTGAGGCAGGGGCAGGATGCAGAACACCGCCTGGAGCCATAGGTTGAGGGAACTTCCTGGCAGAAGTATTCCACCCAACCATAGGCACCCAGACGGTG
>JBFMFL010000278.1:0-9341 GCA_040752145.1 Gemmatimonadota bacterium | reverse complement strand
GCGCGCCTCCCCCCCCGACCGCACGGCGGGCGCCCGCCGCGGCGCCTGGTGAACATCTACGACCTGGCGCCCGTGCGGCTGCCGCACCTGTACGGCGCCGACCAGCGCCACCTGGCGGAGGCGAGGCTCGCCGGCCTGCAGCCGGGCGACCGGGTGATCACCACCTCCGAGGCGAGCCGCAGGGACCTGGCGGAGCTGGGCGGGGTGGACCCGGAGCGGGTGTTCGTGGTGCCGCTCGCCGCGGACCCGCGCACCTTTTACCCGCCCGCGGACGCCGGCCCGGCCGCCGCGCTCCGGCAGCGCCTGGGGATCGGGGGCGCGCCGTACCTGCTCGCCCTGAGCGCGTCCGACCTGCGCAAGAACGTGGACGCCGCGGTGCGCGCGTTCACGCGCGCGGTGCGCGACGGCGGAGCGCGCGGCCTGGCGCTGGTGATCGCCGGCCCGCCCCCCGCGGGCCGGGCCGCGCGCGAGGCGCTGGCGGAGGCGGAGCGCGCCGGGGCGCGCGTGGCCCTCGCCGGCTACGTCCCGGACGCGGAGCTGGCGGCGCTGTACGGAGGCGCGCTGGCGTTCGTGTACCCCTCTCTCTACGAGGGCTTCGGGCTGCCGGTGCTGGAGGCGATGCAGTGCGGCGCGCCGGTGATCGCCGGCCGCGCCGCCTCGGTGCCCGAGGTGGTGGGCGACGCGGGGATTCTGGTGGACCCGGGCGACCCGGACGCGCTCGGCGAGGCCGTGCTCCGGGTGTACCGCGACGCCGCGCTCCGCGAGCGGCTGGGCGCCCTCGCCCTCCGCCGCGCCGCCGGGTTCAGCTGGGAGCGCACCACCCGCGAGACGCTCGCCGCCTACCGGGCGGTCGTCGCCGCCGCCGCCTGACCCGCGTGCCCCCGCCCGCCGCCGCCGAGCCCCTCCGCGTCCTGTACCTGGTCGCCGACCACACCCGCATGGCGGGGGCGAACCGCAGCCTCCTGGAGCTGGTCCGCAACCTCCCCGCGGGGGTGGAGGCCCACGTGGTGGTCACGGCCCCGGGCACCGTGGCGGAGGCGTTCCGCTCGGCCGGCGTGCCGTGCGAGGTGATCGAGCCGGGGCCGGCGATGAACACCTTCGGGGGGTGGATCATGGGCACCTCCGCCGCGGCGCGGCTGGGGATCGTGGTGCGCGAGCTGCTGCCGTTCACGGTGCGCCTGGGCCGCGTGCTCCGCCGCCGCCGGATCCGGCTGGTACACGTCAACGACGGCCGCGGGGCGCTGCTGGCCGCCGCCGCGGCGCGGCTGGCGC
Organism: Gemmatimonadota bacterium; assembly: GCA_040752145.1. Taxonomy (GTDB): domain Bacteria; phylum Gemmatimonadota; class Gemmatimonadetes; order Longimicrobiales; family Longimicrobiaceae; genus JAFAYN01. The sequence continues at coordinate 8,069 of JBFMFL010000278.1, read as the reverse complement.
GGGTGCCCGTGGTGGGGCACCTGCACGGCGAGCTGCTCTTCTCCGGGCTCGGCCGCTGGGTGATGGAGCGCGTCCCCGCGCGGATCGCCGCGGTGTCCGAGGGGGCGCGCCGGACGCTGTCGCCGCGGGCCCGGCGCAAGGCGGTGACGGTCTACAACGGGATGACCGCCGCCGCCCTGCCCACGCACCCCGTCCCCTTCCTGGAGTCGCTGCGCGCCCGCGGGGTGCGGGTGGTCTGCTGCTTCGCCTCGCTCACCCCGTTCAAGGGGTGCCACCACCTGGTGGCCGCGCTGGCGGAGCTGAACGCGCGGGGGTGGCGGGAGCGGCTGGCGGTGTTCTGGATCGGCGACCTGATCCCCGTGCACGCGGACTACCGGGCCTGGCTGGAGCGCACCATCGCCGAGCACGGCATCGACAACTTCACCTTCACCGGCTGGCGCGACTCCCCCTTCTCGTTCTACCGCTACGCCGACGCCACGGTGCTCCCCTCGGTCAGCGGGGAGACCCTGCGCTTCGACGGGCGGGAGCACCGGGTGGTGGGGAGCGAGGGCTTTCCCATCACCAACCTGGAGGCGATGTCGTTCGGCGTGCCCGTGGTGGCGACGCGCATCTCCGGGGTGCCCGAGCAGGTGGAGCACGGCGCCACCGGCCTGCTCGTCCCCCCCGGCGACGCCACGGCCCTCGCCGACGCCCTGGAGCGCCTGCTCGCCGACCCCGCCGCCGCCGCCGCGATGGGGAGGGCCGGAGCCGCCCGGGTGGAAGCCCTCTTCTCCACGCGGGCGTTCGTGGAGGGGATGGTGCGCGTGTACCGGGATGCCGCGACGAAAAGCTGAGCCAGCCCCCGCCGGGATCACACCTCGTAGCCCAGCTCCCGCAGCAGGTCCCCGGCCACCGCCCGGAACCTGGCCTGCTCCTCCGGGCTCATCGCCTGCTTCCAGCCGGACACCAGCCCCGGGTCGGGAGCGCGCGTGGTCCGCTCCTGCTGGGCGAGGCGCTGCTCGCGGCTCAGCACCGGGGTGCCGTCCGGCGCGGCGCGACCCTTGTGCTCCCGGAGCCGCTCCGGGGCCCGCAGGTGGTAGCTCTCCACCGCCTCGTGGTACGGCAGGCCGACGAAGGCGAGGACCCGCTCCAGCGTGCGCCGGGTGTCGAGGACCAGCTCCTCGTAGCGGACCTCCAGGTAGTCCGGCCGCCCCAGGCCCGCGCGCCTCGCGGCGAGGACGCAGCGGCGCCAGTACGCGGCCTGCGTCTCGACGTCGTGGCCGGGCGAGAACCACATCCTGCGGAGCGAGAGCGCCGCGTCGCGCCCGTCGCGGATCAGGTGGACGAAGCGGGCCTCGGGGAGCACGCGCCGGATGGCGTCCACCTGCGTGCAGTACAGCGGGGTCTTGTCGCCCCAGCGCGCCTTGCCGAAGCGCCGCGCGTACAGCCGGTAGAAGGCGCGGAACCCGTCGGCGGCGGTGAAGGGCTCGATCTCCCGGAGGGCGGCGCGGAACTCGTCGGCGGGGATCTCGAAGTCGGGCCACGCCGGCGCCGGCTCCCCGAACGTGGTGACCGCGCGGAAGAACCTCTCGCGGAGCCGGTCGCCGCTCCCGCGCAGCCTGGGGGCGAGCGCCAGGAAGCCGGTCTCGGGCGGGATCGCCAGCTCCGGGTGCGCGTCCAGCATCAGCCGCAGCAGGGTGGTCCCCGAGCGGGGCGAGCCGACGACGACCGGCATGGGGGGCGCCTGCGCGCCGGCCGCGCCCGGGTTGCTGCGCCAGAATCGAAGCACCTTGGTCTTCCGCCGCATCCGCTGGAGGGTTCGCGCCGCGCGGCCGCCCGGCGCGGGACCGCCAATGTAAGCGCCGCGGCGGCTTCCCGCACCGCTCCCGCCCCTCACCAGGAGCCTCGCATGACGACACTCCGGCAGCTCGCGCGGATGCTGCGCGCCCGGCTCCGGCCCGCCGCCGACCACCGCGCCGTCTTCGGCGGCATCTACCGGCGCAACGCCTGGGGCGACGCCGAGTCCGTGTCGGGCCCCGGCTCCACCCGCGCCCGCGGCGCCGACTTCGCCGCCGACCTGGCCGCGCTGCTGCGCCGGCTGGAGGCCCGCACGCTGCTGGACGCGCCGTGCGGCGACTTCAACTGGATCGCGGAGGTGGCGGACGGCGTGGAGCGCTACGTGGGGCTGGACGTGGTGCCGGAGCTGGTGGAGCGCAACCGGCGGCGCCACGCGACGGAGCGCCGCAGCTTCGCGCAGGCGGACATCTCGCGCGACCCGCTCCCCGCCGCGGACGTGGTCCTCTGCCGCGACTGCCTGGTGCACTTCTCCGACCGCGACGTGTGGGCCGCGCTCGCCAACTTCCGCCGCAGCGGCTCGCGCTGGCTGCTCACCACCACCTTCGTGGAGCGGGGCGCCAGCGGGGACATCCGCACGGGCCAGTGGCAGCCGCTCAACCTGCAGGCGGCGCCCTTCCGCTTCCCCGCCCCGCTGGAGCTGGTGGACGAGCGCTGCACCCACACCGGCGGGACCTTCCGCGACAAGCGTCTGGGCCTGTGGGAGGTCGCCGCGCTCCCCGCCGGCCCGTGAGCGGTCCGGCCGCCGGGGCGGCCCACGACCGGCCGGGGACGATCCCGCCCGCCCACTTGCCTCAGTGCTTAGATTCTTTCGGCCGGGAGCACGATGCCCGTCCGGCGACGCGCCGGGGGGGTCCCGGGAACCCACGAAGGAGAACTCACCCATGTCTTCACCGTCCGGCTTCGACAAAGACACCAGCCCCCGCCTGGAGCTGGGCCTCGACACCTTCGGCGACGTCACGCGCACGGCGGACGGCCGCGCCCTGCCGCACGCGCAGGTGATCCGCGACGTGGTGGAGGAGGCCGTGCTCGCCGACCGGGTGGGGATCGACTTCATCGGCATCGGGGAGCACCACCGCGAGGACTTCGCCGTCTCGGCGCCCGACGTGGTGCTGGCCGCCATCGCCGGGCGGACGGAGCGGATCCGGCTGGGCTCCGCCGTCACCGTGCTCGGCTCGGACGACCCGGTGCGCGTGTTCCAGCGCTTCTCCACGCTGGACGCCGCCTCCGGGGGCCGGGCGGAGGTCATCCTGGGGCGCGGCTCCTTCACCGAGTCGTTCCCGCTCTTCGGGCTCCCGCTGGACCAGTACTCCACGCTGTTCGAGGAGAGGCTGGAGCTGTTCGCCGCCCTGCTGGAGCACGACCGCACCGGCGAGCCGGTGACGTGGAGCGGCAGGACGCGCCCGCCGCTCGCCCGGCAGCGCGTCTTCCCGCGGACGGAGCACGGCTCGCTCAAGAGCTGGATCGGGGTGGGCGGGAGCCCGGAGTCGGTGGTGCGCGCGGCGCGCTACCGCCTGCCGCTGATGCTCGCCATCATCGGCGGAAGCCCGCGCCGCTTCGCGCCGTACGTGGAGCTCTTCCACCGCTCGCTGGAGGAGCGGGGCGCGCCGGTCCTCCCCGTGGGGGTACACTCCCCCGGCTACGTGGCAGAGACCGACGCCCGGGCGCGCGCGGAGTTCTGGCCCCCGTACCGCGAGATGCGCGACCGCATCGGGGCGGAGCGCGGCTGGCCGCCGAGCGGCGAGGCCGAGTTCGAGCGCGAGGTGGAGGCGGGGTCGCTGTACGTGGGCTCGCCGGAGACGGTGGCGCGCAAGATCGCCGCGACGGCCCGGGCGCTGGGGATCGCGCGCTTCGACATGAAGTACAGCGCGGGGCCCCTGGCGCACGGGCACCTGATGCGCTGCATCGAGCTGTACGGGCGCGAGGTGGTCCCCCGCGTGCGCGAGCTGCTCGCCGGCCACGCCGCGCGTTCTCCTTGACAGCTTAGGAGAGCCGCGCGACATTCTCTCCTATGCTGCTGAGGAGAGGCATCCTCTCCCCGCTCCTTCCGGTCCGTCCCCTGGAGAGCTTCGGATGAACGGTCTGTTCGCGCGGGCGCGGTCCCTCCTGCACGGGCTCCGGCGCCCCGGCCGGCTCGCGGCGGAGATGGACGAGGAGATGGAGTTCCACATCGAGATGGAGGCGGAGCGGATCGCGCGGGAGCGGGGGCTGCCCCCGGAGGAGGCGCGGCGGCGGGCGGCGATCGCGTTCGGCGGCGTGGAGAAGCACAAGGAGGCGGGGCGCGACGCGCGGGGCCTCACGGCGCTGGCCGGCATGGCGCTGGACTTCCGGCTGGGGCTGCGCATGGCGCTGAAGTACCCGGGGCTCTCGCTGGTGTCGGTGGTCGGGATGTCGGTGGCCATCGCCATCGGCGCGGGCGGGTTCGGGTTCGTCGGCGGGGTGCTGGACGCCACGCTGCCGCTGCCCGAGGGCGAGCGCGTGGTGGCCCTCCAGAACTCGGACGTCCGGGAGCCGGGGAGCCCCCACCTGCGCTCGACGCACGACTTCCTCCTGTGGCGCGAAGCGCTGGGCTCCGTGCGGGAGCTGGCCGCGTTCGCCGGCGACGACCGGGTCCTCGCCGTCCCTGGCGCGGGCGCCGCGACGGTCCACCTCGCCGAGATGACGGCGTCGGGCTTCCGGGTGGCGCGGGTGGCGCCGCTCCTGGGCCGCCCGCTCCTGGACGACGACGAGCGGGCGGGGGCGCCGCCCGTGGTGGTGATCGGCCACCGGGAGTGGCGGCGCCGCTTCGCGGGAGACCCGGGGGTCGTCGGCCGCGCGGTGCGGCTGGACGGCACGGTGCACACCGTGGTGGGGGTGATGCCGGAGGGCTTCCGCTTCCCGGTCAACCACGGCTACTGGGTGCCGCTGCGGCTGGACCCGGCGGCCCACGAGGTGGGGGGCGGACCGGAGATCACGGTGTTCGGCCGCCTCGCCGACGGCGCCACGCCCGAGCGGGCGCGGGCGGAGCTCGCCGCGGTCGGCCTGCGGACGGCCGCCGCCCACCCGGAGACGCACCGGCACCTCCGCCCCCGCGTCCTGCCCTTCGCCCACGCGCTGATCGGCATCGACGGCCCGGCGCTGCAGTGGCTGCTCCGCTCGGTGCAGCTCGCCCTGGGCCTGCTGCTGGTGCTGGTGTCGGTGAACGTGGCGGTGCTGGTGTACGCCCGCACGGCGACGCGCACCGGCGAGATCGCCGTGCGCACCGCGCTGGGCGCCAGCCGGCGGCGGGTGGTGACCCAGCTCTTCGCGGAGGCGCTGGTGCTCTCCCTGCTGTCGGCGGCCGTGGGGCTCGGGGTCGCGGGGCTGGGGATGAGCCGGGTGGTGGAGCACCAGCGCCGGGCCAACCCCGACCACTTCCCCTCCTGGCTGGACGTGGGCCTTTCCCCCGCGCTCGTGGCGTACGTCACGGGGCTCGCGGTGATCGCCGCGGTGATCGTGGGCGTCCTCCCCGCGCTCAGGGCCACCGGGCGCGACGTGCAGGCGGGGCTCCAGCAGCTCTCCTCGCGGGGCTCGCGGATGCAGCTGGGCCGCACCTGGACCGCCATGATCGTGGTGCAGGTCGCCGTCGCCGTGGCCGTGCTCCCCTACGCCTCCTCCGTCGCGGGGCGGGCGCTCCAGCGCGGGACGGCCGAGCCGGCCTACCCGGTGGACGAGCTGCTCCGCGCCCGGATCTCGACCGACGGGGCGGGGACGCCCGCGGGCGGGGACCTGGCCGCCGCGGAGGAGGCGGCGGCGCGCTTCCGGAGCAGCGCCGCCGAACTGCTCCGCCGGCTGGAGGCGGAGCCCGCGGTCGCAGGGGTCGCCTTCGCGAGCCGCTTCCCCGGCGAGGAGGCGCCCGCCCGGGTCGAGGTGGAGAGCGCCGGAACCCGGGTCTGGGCCTGGACCAACGACGTCGGCGTGGACCTCTTCCCGGTCCTCGACGTGCCCGTCGTGGCCGGGCGCGGGTTCGTGGAGGCGGACGCCGCGCCGGGCTCCAGCGCCGTCGTGGTGGACCGGGTCTTCGTGGAGCGGGTGCTGGGGGGCCGGGACGCGGTGGGCCGCCGCGTGCGCCGGCTCGCCGAGAAGGAGGGCGGCGAGGCGGGCGAGCTGGAGCCCGGGCCCTGGCTGGAGATCGTGGGGGTGGTGCCGGAGTTCACCGTTCCGCCCCCGGCGGAGGACCGGCCGAACCCCAAGCTGTACCGGCCGCTGGCCCTCGCCGACGCGGGGGGAGCGGTGGAGCTGGCGGTCCGGACGCGGAGCGGCGCCGCGCCGGCGGCGTTCGTGGAGCGCTTCCGTGAGCTCGCCATCTCCGCGGACCCCGGCCTCCGGGTGGGGGAGCTGCGGACCGCGGCCGCCGCGGAGCGGGAGCGGCGGCAGGGCCTCCTCTTCGTGGCCCTGGGGATCGTGGCCGTCACCGGGAGCGTGCTCCTGCTCTCCGCGGCCGGGATCTACGCGATGATGTCGTTCGTGGTCGCCCGGCGCCGGCGGGAGATCGGCATCCGCACGGCGCTGGGCGCCCTGCCGCACCGGCTCCTGGCAGGCATCTTCGCCCGCGCGGGCGCCCAGCTCGCCTCGGGGATGGCCGCCGGGCTGGTGCTGGCGGTCCTGGTGGACCAGGCCGTGGGCGGCGGGCTGACCACGGGCCGGGGGATGGTCCTGCTGGCGATGGTCGCGGCGCTCGCCACCGGCATCGGGCTGCTCGCGGCGCTCGGCCCCGCGCGGCGGGCGCTCGCCGTGCAGCCCTCCGAGGCGCTGCGGGAGGAGTAGGCGCCGGTCGGGCTCCGTCTCGTGGGGCCACCCCTCACCCCCGGCCCCCTCTCCCCTCGTGGGGAGAGGGGGAGCACGACACGGCGGGACGCGGAAGCGGCTCCGGAGTTGCGTGAGGGATTTCGGCCCGAAGGGGCGAGACCCGCGGGCAGTTTCGCGGGGCTCGACTCCGTTACGCACGGTCGTATCGTGCGTTACGGAGCCGAAGCCCGACCCCGCGCCAGCGGGGGCACGCCCGAACCCGCAGTCGTTTTCAGTTCAGTCGCAAGACCGGAGGAGACAGCGTTGCAATACAGGGAACTCGGCCGCACCGGGCGGCGCATCTCGGAGATCGGCTTCGGCGCCTGGGCCGTCGGCGGCGACGCGTGGGGCGGCGCCGACGACCGCGAATCGCTGGCCTCGCTCCACCGCGCCGTGGACCTGGGCGTCAACTTCGTCGACACCGCCGACGTGTACGGCGACGGCCACTCCGAGCGGCTCATCGGCCGCCTGCGGCGCGAGCGCGGCGAGGAGCTGGTGGTCGCCACCAAGGCGGGCCGCCGGCTGAGCCCGCACGTGGCCGGCGGCTACGACCGCGCCAACCTGACGGCGTTCGTGGAGCGCAGCCTCGCCAACCTGGGGATGGAGGCGCTGGACCTGCTCCAGCTCCACTGCCCGCCCTCGGAGGTGTACCACATGCCCGAGGTGTTCGGCATCCTGGACGACCTGGTGGCCGCGGGCAAGGTGCGCCACTACGGCGTGAGCGTGGAGCGGATCGACGAGGCGCTGCGCGCGGTGGAGTACCCGGCCGTGCAGTCGGTGCAGATCATCTTCAACCTGTTCCGCCTGCGCCCCGCCGAGGAGTTCTTCGCCGTCGCCCGGGAGCGCCGGGTGGGGATCCTGGCGCGGGTGCCGCTGGCGAGCGGGCTGCTCACCGGCAAGCTGCGCCCCGACACCCGCTTCGACGAGGGCGACCACCGCAGCTTCAACCGCCACGGCGAGGCGTTCGACCAGGGCGAGACCTTCAGCGGCGTGGACTACGAGGCCGGCCTCCGCGCCGTGGAGGAGCTGCGCGCCCTGGTGCCGCCGGGCGCGAGCATGGCGCAGCTGGCGCTCCGCTGGATCCTGATGTTCCCCGAGGTGACCGCGGCCATCCCCGGCGCCCGCAACGCGCGCCAGGCGGAGGACAACGTGCGCGCCGCCGAACTCGCTCCCCTTTCCGACGAGACCATGCGGCGGGTGCGGGAGGTGTACGACCGGCACTTCCGGGAGGCGCTGGCGACGCGCTGGTGAGGGCTGTGAACGGCGGGTTCGGGCGTGTGGGCCGGGCATCACGCTGGCGTCTGCGAGGGCCCCCACCCGGCTCGCTTGAGGCTCGCCACCCTCCCCCAATTCTGGGGGAGGGCTTCCTGACCCTCGGCATTGAGCTAGACCGACGCGCTGTCGTGCTCCCCCTCTCCCCTTGTGGGAGA
>JBFMFL010000277.1:0-9351 GCA_040752145.1 Gemmatimonadota bacterium | reverse complement strand
CCGGGGGGTGAGGGGTGCCGTCGCCGTTCTCCCCTCCCCCTTGCGGGGAGGGGCCGGGGGAGGGGGTTCGCCGTTGCCGTTGCAGGCTGTTCCCTGTTCCCTGTTCCCTGTTCCCTGCAGTTCCTCATGACCCACCGCCTCCGCCCGCCGTCGCTGCGCCGGGAGATCGTGCTGTGGTACTCCGTGGTGCTGCTGGTGGCGCTGCTGCTGTTCGCGGGGCTCACCTACGCCATCCTGGCGCGGACGCTGGCGCGGGCGGGGACGGCGTCGCTGCGCCAGTCGGCGCTCACGGCGGAGCAGCTCATCATCCCGCCGCACGTGCCGCGGGTGACCATGGAGGAGCGCCGGGTGCCGCCCGGCAAGGGCGACGTGGAAGCGCTGCTGCGGCGCTCGCGGCTCCCCAACGGCGACGTGCTGGACATCTACGTGGCGCGCACCGGCGACGTGGAGGGGCGCGCGCTGCGCACCTTTCTGGTGATCTCGCTCATCCTGATCCCCGTCACCGCCGCCGCCGCCGCCATCGGCGGGCGCTCGCTGGCCGACCGCATCCTGCGCCCGCTGGACCGGCTGGTGGGGGCCACGCGCGAGATCGGCATCGGCGGGCTGTCGCGGCGGGTGGAGGTGCCGGAGCGCCCGGCGGAGCTCCAGGAACTGTCGCTGGCGGTCAACGGGATGCTGGAGCGCCTGGAGCGGGCGGTGGACGCGCTGCGCCGCTTCACCGCCGACGCCAGCCACGAGCTGCGCACCCCACTCACCGCCATCCAGGGCTCCGCGCAGGTGGCGCTGGCGCGGGAGCGCCCGCCCGAGGAGCTGCGCGAGACGCTGGGCGAGGTGCTGGACGAGACGCGCTGGATGCTGGGGCTGGTGGAGGGGCTGCTGACGCTGGCGCGCGGCGAGGAGTCGGCGGAGGGGGCGGGCGTCCGCCCGGTGGAGCTGCTGCCGCTGCTGGAGGACGTGCGCGAGATCGGCGCGGCGCTGGCGGCGGGCAAGCCGGTGGAGGTGCGGCTGGATGCCGCGGGCCCGGTGGCCGTCCGCGGCGAGGAGCGCCCCCTGCGGCAGCTCTTCCTCAACCTGGTGTCCAACGCCGTCAAGTTCACCGACGCCGGCACGGTCACGCTGCGGGTCGGCCCCCCGCAGGAGGACGAGGACGGCGAGCGCCGGGTGGAGGTGGCGGTCCAGGACACCGGCACCGGCATCGCCCCGGAGGAGCTGCCCCGCGTCTTCGACCGCTTCTACCGCGGCGACGAGGCGCGCACCCGCGCCGGCGGCACCGGACTGGGCCTCGCCATCGCCCGCATGGTGGCCGAGCGCCACGGCGGCGCCATCCGCGCCGAGAGCGAGCCCGGCCGCGGCAGCACCTTCACCGTCCGCCTCCCCGCCGCCGCGTCCGCCCTCGTCCCGGACGAATAGGCCAGCCCCCCCCGCCCGACGAAAAAGCCCCTCCGGCCGCACTGGCCTGGAGGGGCTTTTCAGCGTACTCCGTACTGCCGTATACTCTCGCACTTCCGCACTTCCGCACTTCCGCACTTCCGCACTTCCGCACTTCCGCACTTCCGCACTTCCGCACTTTCGCACTTCCGCACTTTCGCACTTCCGCACTTTCGCACTCCCCTTACGCGCCGTTCGCGACGCTCTCCCGCGCCGCCAGCCACGCCTCGGCGCGGTCCAGCACTTCCTGCTTGGCGCGAAAGCGCACCAGGCGGCGGGTCTCGGCGTAGGGGAGCCAGCGGAAGTCGCTCGCCTCGTGGGAGATGCGGACGCGGTCCACGAGCGCGCGGGCCAGGAAGTAGGTGACGCGCTTCATCACCAGGCGGCGCGCGCCGGCCTGGCCCAGCGTGAAGAAGTACCGCTCCTCGGCCACGAAGCCCTCGCTCACCTCCACCTCGTCGGCGGCCAGCCCGGTCTCCTCGTGCAGCTCCCGCACGGCGGCCTCCCGCTCCGTCTCCCCCTCCTCCACGCCGCCCTTGGGGAACTCCCACATGGGCGTCCGCGTGACCCGCGAGCGGAGGAGGAGGTAGCTCCGTCCGCCCTCGCCCTCCCGGTACACGACCACGCCCGCCGCCTGGTGAGATTCCCTCCGCATGGCTCCCCCGTCGCAGTCCGTCCAAACCCGTTTCCGGGCGCAAGGTAGGCGCGGCGCGACGGGCGGGGCAAGCTTTTTGCAAAATTCGCCTTCGGAATCCATTGTTTGCACAACCACCCGCGCACCCATGGGCACATGCGCCGCTTCGACGTAGACGACGCCTCGCCGGACGGCGGCGAAGGCCGCTCGCTCGGCTCGCTTTTCCGCGATTTGAGCGCCGACGCGTCGGTGCTGATCCGGCAGGAGGTGGCGCTCGCCAAGACGGAGATGCGCCGCAACGTCAAGGCGCTCGCCCGCGACGTGGGGAGCATGGCGATGTGGGGGGTGGTGGCCGCGCTGGGCGGGCTGGTGATGGTGGCGTTCCTGGTGGCCGGGCTCGGCGACCTGCTGGACAACTACTGGCTGGCGGCGCTGATCGTGGGGCTGCTGTTCATCGCCGTGGGGGCGTTCATGGCGCTGCGGTCGCTCCGCCACCTGCGCACCGTCCAGATGAGGCCGCAGGAGACCGTGGCGACGCTGCGCGACACGCAGGTCTGGGCGCAGGGCGAGGCCGCGGAGCTGCGCGCCGCCCTCGGCGGCCGCGGGGACGGCGGCCCGGCGGGCGACGGCGCCAACGGCTCCGTGGCCGCTCCGCCGCTGGTGAACCGCATCGCCCCGCACGCGGGGGCCATGGGCACGGCTCCCGGGGGAGCGTCCGCCGCCCACGCGGGCGCGCGGGGGACGACCACCCGCGCCGCCGCCCCGGCGAAGTCCGAGGGGAGCCTGCCCAAGCGGGTGTGGGCGGAGTTCAAGACGGACGACATCTCCGGGCAGGCCGCCAAGGTGGCGTACTACTTCTTCCTGTCGCTTCCGCCGGCACTGATGGCGGTGTTCGCCCTGACCGGCGTCTTCGGCGGGCCGGAGGTGGCGGGGCGGATCTCGAGCGAGCTGGGCGCCGCGCTCCCGGCGGAGGCGTCGGGCCTGGTGGACGACTTCGTCAGCCAGGTGGTGATGGACAAGAAGCCAGGCCTCCTCTCGATCGGTCTGCTGCTCGCGCTCTGGTCCGCGTCCAACGTGTTCAACGCCATGGGCGACACCCTCAACGTCGCGTACGACGTGGAGGAGGATCGCTCGTGGGTGAAGAAGAAGCTGGTGGCGCTGGGGACCATGGTCGCGGTGGCCGTCCTGTTCCTGTCCGGCACCACGGCGCTGGTCGCCGGACCGGCCATCTCGGACGCGCTGGGGCTCGGGGGGGTGGGCCGCGTGGCGTGGGGGATCGCGCAGTGGCCGCTGGCGTTCCTGCTGATCGCCTCGGCGTTCTGGATCATCTACTACGTGCTCCCCAACAAGGACCAGTCGGGCTGCAGGAAGACGCTGTTCAAGGCGTCGGCGGTCGCGGCGGGGCTGTGGCTGCTGGCGACCTTCGCGTTCCGCCTGTACGTGGCCAACTTCAGCTCGTACAGCGCCACCTACGGCTTCATCGGCGCGGTGATCGTGCTGCTGCTGTGGATGTACGTGACCTCCCTGGTGATCCTGCTGGGCGGGGAGATCGCATCGGAGATGGAGGAGGGATAGGGGGACGGCAGGGGACAGATTACAGGGGACAGGGGACAGCCTGCAACGGCAGGAACCGCGGGGGCGGGGTGCGGGTGCGGGCTGGCGCCCTCGGAGCGGCGCTAAAGTTCCGCGACGAGGGGGCCGATTCTCTGTGCAGGTGCAAATCGGCACCCGGAACGGACCCCCACAGGAAGGCGGACATGGCTTCTCGCAGCACCCTCGTGATCCTCCAGAACCAGACCGGCAGCGACCTTCAGCTCACCCACGCGGAGCTTTCCGGCGGCGTGTGGACCACCGACATGTACCCGCCGGCCGACGCGCCGGCCAAGGGGAGCGGCAAGTGGGAGTCGGAGTCCAACGGCTTCATGACCGGCACGGAGGGAAGCGTCACCTACTTCCTCCAGGGCGCCGGCAGCGTGACGATCGGGTGGGACAACCCGTTCTCCGGCTCCAACAGCTACCAGTCGTCGTGCCCCAAGGGCTTCACGCTCACGCACACGGGCGGCGACGGCAACAACGCCACGGTCACGTACACCCTGGCGCCGGCGGCGCAGTAGCGTCCGTTCGCGGGCCGGCACTCCGCTCCCGGGCGGCGCCGGCCCGGCGGACCCGGCAGGGAACCACGGAGGAGGGGCCGCTCGGGTGGCCCCTCCTGCTTTTTTCGTGCGTGGGAACGGGCAGTGCCGCCTTCAGGTGATGCGGACGCCTTGCAGGACGGCGGGCTCGTCCAGCTGGTGGAGGGCGTCCAGGAGGCGCCAGCGGAGGGTGCCGGGGCCGGGGGACTCGCGGGCGGCGATCTCGCCGCACAGGCCCAGCACGGCGAGGGCGTGGGCGGTGGCGCGGAGCGGGTCGGGGATGGCGGCGGCGAACGCGGCGGCGAACGCGCTGGCGGTGCACCCCAGCGCGGTGACCCGGGTCATCAGGGGGTGGCCGTTGGCGACGGCGAGCACGGCGCTGCCGTCGGTGACGTAGTCGACGGCGCCGGTGACGGCGACCACGCACCCCAGCTCGCGCGCCAGCCCGGCCGCCACCTCCCGCGCCTCATCGGAGCCGTGGGCGGCGTCCACGCCCTTCCCCGCCCTCCCCTCCTCCACCAGCGCCAGGATCTCGGACGCGTTGCCGCGGATCACGGCGGGCCCGCGCCGCGCCAGCGCGCGCGCGACGCCGGTGCGGTACGGCGTGGCCCCGGCGCCCACCGGGTCCAGCACCCAGGGCTTGCCCCGCTCGCGCGCCCGGTCCGCCGCGCGCTCCATGGCCGTTACCCACGCCGGCGACAGCGTGCCGATGTTCACCACCAGCGCGGAGGCGATGGACACGAAGTCCTCCACCTCCTCCACGGCGTGCACCATGGCAGGCGACGCGCCCAGCGCCAGCAGCGCGTTGGCGGTGACGTCCATGGACACGTAGTTGGTGATGCTGTGCACCAGCGGCGAGCCCGCGCGCACGGCGGCGAGGGCGGCCCAGGTGTCGGATGCGTGGCTCATGCTCGGTTCCCCGCGGGTGGATGATCTCCGGGCGGGGAACATGGGGCGCGCGGAGGGAGCGCGAAAGTGCGGAACAGTCGAGATCGATGAGCGGCCTGCGACCGCAACGGCAGGACCCCCGCGGGAGGAACCCCGCCGTCCTCGGCTCGACCGCTCCTTTAGCCTCCCGGCTCGGCTCACCCTGACCGTACAGTCAGACATCGCACACCAACGGGCCAGCAGCTTGCCATCCGAGCCAGTCTACCGCAGAGCTGGCAGGGAAGTCGTCACGGACGGATACCGGCCGATCCCGGGCAACACCGCCGGCGGAGTGGCGCGCAGGCGGGCGAGAAACGCCTCGACGTCCGGGGGACCGTTGCCAGACTCCGCTCCGGCGCCTTTGGCTGGCATGATGAGCGCCCGCTGCTCCTCCCCCTGCGGAACCTTCTCACCGAGGCGCCGGCGCGACTGGTTGAGGGCGGCAAGGGCCCTGAGAAGATCCCTGGACGTGGTCTCCTCGGTGACCATGATGACGTTGAGCGTGCCCGTCCCCTCCGGGCGGCGTATGACCATCGCACGTGCGCCGGAGTCGGGGAGGGACGGAACGAGCACCGTCAGCAGGTACGCTGCGATCTCCTGCGCAGGCGCGGCTGCAACAAGCTCCAGCCCAGCCGACAGCGTAAGGGCGGGAGGTTCATCGCCGCCCTGCGCGAGGTGAAGAACCGCGGTTGCCATACTGAATGCGAGAAGCTGGGCAATCATGGGGCTCCTGTACATCAAGTTGAAAGTTATCAAGGAATCAGCACACGATGTACGTCCGTACGAGAACACCATTAACAAGAGTGCCCCACAACCAGCATGTACTTTTGTCGAATCCGCTTCCGGTACTTCCACCACCTCCGCCCGGATAAGGCAAGCATTCGTCTTGAGAGGCCGATGCGCTGGTCGTTCCGGTTTTGGAGCCGAGAGTCATCAGTTCCCATTTCACGAGTACGACATTGCTCACGGCGACGGTCGATTTGAAATCCGCCGTCTGCCCGCAGCTCATGTGGGTGGGCAGATCGTACGGTAGGCCCAACAACCAGGTCTGAGGCAACAGGCTGGAGTGCTCACCAAGAGGATGGCTCTGCTGAGCGACCGTCTGCGTTGAGTTCGTGACCAGTATCGAACCGGTCACCAGGCCCCGATTCGACCAAGCCTTTACCCAGGTATACCCGTCGGCCGTGTTGCCGGACCACCCGACCCGCGGGCTGTTCTGTTCGATCTGCGGCAGCCACCACTCGGGAGGGATCAGGCTCGAATCGTCGAAGTTCTCGGCTCCTCCGTCCGTGTAGACCTCGTTCATTCCGAACCGCAGACCACGCGCGCGCGGATCAGCAGCGAGCCGACGAACTCTTCGGCCGAATCGAGAACGCCTCCCGATATCAATAATTCCGAGCCGGAAAGCGACTGTGCCGCAAAGTGCGTGATGTACGGGTTGGGGATCGAGCCGACCACGACTGGAACAGCTCCGTCCGTACGGAGAAATCGGATCTCTCGTGCCCCGGAGCCCTCCCCCCGGTGATCGACGATCCAGAGCGGCGAGGTTCCAGGCATGTCCAAGGCGATGGGCGAGTCGAACGGCCCGACGTCCGTGTCGAGCACCATCACCGGCTCGTCGCGCTCCGTGATGTTCCCCACCATGGCGTGCATCTCCATGGTCTCGCTGCCGTCCGGCCGGGGCACGGACGCGATCCAGCCGAGCACCGCGCCGGCGGGCGTGAAGCGAAGCGACGGGTGAAAGACCCGCTCGCGGCTGCCGGGCACCACGCTCCGCAGGATCCGCCAGGCGGGCTGCCGCGCCCAGAGCAGGAGCGAGTTGGAGTCGCTGCGCAAGCGGGGATCGGGCTGGACGACGGCGAGCAGGAGATCCGACGAATCCGAGTGGGCCAGCTCCACTTCCGTACCGGCCGCAGGCACCTCCTCGTACGACCAGCGGCCGTTCTCGAACTCGTAGAGGATGATCCGCGATCTTTCCATCGGAGGTGCCAGCACCATCGCCCAGGCGAGGGTTTCGCCGTACCGCACCAGGGAGGACGCACTCGCCGGCTCGAGCTTTCCTCCGGCCGGCATGGGCATCGGCTCCAGGGTCGTCCACTTTCCGCCGTCGACCACCCCGTACCACAGGCGGAGGGCGGAGTCGGGGCGCATCTCTCCCCCGGACGGCGACCCCGGGCCCACCGGCGGCACCTCGGCGAAGACGACCGCCCACCGGCCGGCGCCGAGGCCCACGGCGCGCACGCCGTTCAGCTGTCCGGTCGGAAACGGGGCGAAGATGGGGCGTACCGGGCCCGCGCGCGTCACGACGGCTCCCAGCAGGCTGTCGCCGCGCACGCGGCTCCAGGTACCCTCACCGCTCTTCTCGAACCGGTAGTTGTGCCGGCCCGCGAGCAGGACGTCGCCGCTCGCCGAGGCCCGCAGCACCGTGGGCTCCACGTACGCCACCTGACCGCCTTCCAGAATCAGCGGCTGCCGGGAGATTTCATCGACATGACAGGGCGCGGCGACTCCACCGGTCCCGATCCCACCCGACCGGTCTGCGCCCTGTCGCACACGAACCGGCCCACAGCCCGCCACGACCAGGAGCAGCACGGCCGCTCTGCGGAGACGGCCGTGCCGGTTCGCGCCGACCGCATGCACGCGTGTTTGCACGCAGCAATCCATGGTTTGTGGGACGACGACGACCGGGGCAGGAAGGGGCCGCGCTCGAAATAGAAATTCGGCCCCAAGTACACCATAGCTCTGCCGAGTTCGCCGGGTCAAGATCCTTGCCGCCCATCGGACCGGACGGACAGGACCTTGGCTGCGCGGGCAGTGCGGGCCGGGACCGACAAGGAAAGGCCCCGGGCACCTCGCGGCGCCCGGGGCTTTGTCTACGAGACCGGCTGAACGTTTACTTCTCCACGATCAGCGCGGTGACCATGCCGAACATCCCGTTCGCCGACTCGGCGTGGGTCAGGATGTGGCAGTGGAAGGCCCACACCCCGGGGTTGTTGCAGTCGACGATCACGTCCCAGCGCTCGCCGGGGGCCACGTTCAGGGTGTCGCACTTCCACGGCTGCGGCTGCGGCCACCCGTCCTTGTCGATCACCGTCATGTGCATCCCGTGGAGGTGCATGGGGTGGATCATCATCCCCTCGTTCATGAAGCGGATGCGTACCTTCTGCCCCAGCTTGGCCACGATGGGCTCCGTGGCCGGGAAGTCCTTGCCGTTGAGGGTGTAGCCGTGGAAGCCGTCGTTGATGATCATGACGTAGTCCACGTCCACCTTTTCGATGGCGCGCGGGCTCTTCGGCTCCACCACGAAGGCGCCCAGCAGCCCCTTCCCCACCTGCTCCGCCGCGTTGTGGTGCGAGTGGTACATGTGCGAGCCGGAGTTGGGCACGGTGAACTCGTACGTGTAGCTCTCCCCGGGCTTCACGGGCGGCTGGGTGATGAACGGCACGCCGTCCTGGTCGATGGGGATCTCCAGCCCGTGGAAGTGGATGGAGGTGGACTGCTCCAGCCGGTTGTGCAGGACCACGCGCACCCGGTCGCCCTCGCGGACGCGGATCTGCGGCCCCGGCACCTGCTCGTTGTACGCCCAGCCCTCCACGAACGTGCCGGGCTTGGTCTCCCACTGCATCTTGCTGGCGGTCAGCTCGTAGACCTTGACCCCGTTCTCCATGCGGGGCTGCATGAGCTGGTTGCCCATCTTCGCCGTCTTGGCGGGGAACGACTTGATCCCCTCCTCGTGGTGGCGGTCCATCTCGTCGGCGGCCTTGCGGATCTCCGCGGGCGTCCTGGGATGGGACGCGGTGGTGCCGCCGCTGTGGTTGCTGTCGGCGTGGGCCCCGGCGCCGCGGGGGGCGGTCTTGGCCGCGTCGCCGGGCGCCTGCTCGGCCTCGCCCGTGCTGCAGGCGGCCAGAGCCGGAACGGCGAGCCCCAGTGCGGAGACGCGCAGGAAGTCGCGGCGGGAAGACCGGCTGGGGGTCGGCGTATCCTGATCGGCAGTGTTGCTCATCGTCGGCTGTGTCTGTTCTCGGGACCGGCTGCCGGCGTACTCCGGGATGGGACCTGGCCCGGCAGCGATGCCGACAAAGCTATGCCAGGCGTGGGGCGGACTCTGTCGGGCCGGGTTCGAGAAACGGGTGGGGGGATGGCGGAACGTGCGGCGGGGGATTTCCCCACGGACGGGGAACGGAAGTGCGAAAGTGCGAAAGTGCGGAACGGCGCCCCCGCCGGGATGTC
>JBFMFL010000276.1:2639-9369 GCA_040752145.1 Gemmatimonadota bacterium | reverse complement strand
CCCCCGGCCCCTCCCCCGCAGGCAGGGGAGGGGAGCACTGCACGGCCGCCCCGCCGTATGTAGCGTACTTCGTACTCTGTACTGCCGTTCACTCCCGCACTCCCGCACTTTCGCACTGCCGTTCACCTCGGCTCCACTGCCAGCGTCACGGCGTCCCGCCCCGGCCTCGGCATGGCCTTGAGGTGGAGGGTGCCCCTGGCGGCGTCGTGGAAGTAGCGGTCGCCGGGGCTCGCTTCCAGCTCGGCGAGGCTCGCGGCGGCGGCGAGGGGGCGGGCGGCGTCGGAGTCGCGGATCACGGCGAAGCGGGCGGCGGGGTAGGGGAGCGTGAGGCGCACCCGGGCGCTCCGCGAGGCCGGATCCAGCTCCGGAAACGACGTGAGGAGCTGCGGCCCAAACGATTGCGGCGAGAGGGGATGCATCGCGCCGTTTCTAGAGGCTTCGAGGGCGCGCTCCGCCCCGCGTCCGCCGCAAAAGCTTGCCCGGGCAGGCAGAGTTTGCCCGCCGGGGCGGCGGCGGCGTGCTACGGGGCGGCGGTCTCCGCGGCCTCCGGCGCCTCGATCTCCACGCTCCCGTCCACCGAGACGCGGAGGGTGACCGGCTCGCCGGGTCGGTACCGCTCCCACTCCGCCTGGGGGAGCACCTTCGTGTACTCCTTGCCCTCCGCGTCCCGGAAAAACAGGGTGTAGGCCTCCTTGCGCTCCCCCTCGCGCTCCCTGCTCCCGGACAGCTTCGTGTCCGGCCACTCCGGCGTGCCGTCGGCGCCGCCGGCGGCGCGGGCCACGCGCTCCGGCTTCCAGCGCTCGATCTCGTAGCGGAAGCGCGTCCCCCACACCGGCACCTGCCGGTAGACGGGTTCCTGGTACTCCTCGGTGCGGTACTGCGTGCTGTAGGTGGGCCGGGTGCAGGTCTTGTCCGTGAAGTAGCCGTTGCCGTTGTCCGTGGTGCCGCAGCTGTACGTCTCGGTGCCGGTCTGCACGCGCTCGGAGACCTGGCGGGTGCGCGTCTCGTAGCGGTCCAGCACCCGGTCGTAGCGGCGGATGGCCCGCTCGCGGCTCAGCTCCCGGCCGCCCTCGGGGAGCTCCCACTCCTCCTCGGTGACGGTGCGGAACCTCTCCACCTGCACCGTGCGCTCCCAGGAGCGGCCGCTCACCGTGGCCGGCACCTCCCTGGGGCTGAACACGGCCCACGCGCCGCCCACCAGCCCCAGCCCCACGCCCCACCTCACCACCCGCCGGAACCCGCCGCCCTTTTTGGTCGAGGGCGGGGGAGCCGGGGCGGCCCGCGGAGCCCGGCGCCCGGAGCGGGGCGCCTCGCCCTCCTCGTAGTCGATGGTCTCCTGGCGCACGCTGTCGCCCACCGGCGCGCCGCACCCGGTGCAGTCGGCGGCGAGCGCGCGGTTGCTGGCGCCGCAGTGCTCGCACACCCAGTCCGCGCCCGCCGCCGCCTGCCGGAGCATCTCCGCGTCGGTCACCTCCGGCGCGTCCTCCGGCAGGTAGAACCTCACGCCGTCCGGCCGCGGCAGCCCGCAGTGGGGGCAGGCGACGTCGCGCCCGCGCACGCCGGCGGTGCCACAGGAATCGCAGTCCCAGCGTCCTTCACGTATGGCCATGGGAGTAGTGCGGCAGGGGAGGGCGGAAACGGAGGGCGCCCCGCGCAGGGCGTTGCGGCGGGCGCACTTCGGACGTGCGGAAACGGAAATATCGCTTTGCTGCGCGCCGCCGACAAGGGAAGAAAACCGGCCGCTCCGACCGGGCTCCGGTGTTGGTGGTCGGCCGGGGGAGTCTGCTCCGGCGTTGCGAAACTCGCCCACCGCTGGAGTGGGGGCCAGATCACGCTGGCTTCGAACAAACGCAACGCCTGCGCAGCCTCCCCCGACCTCCCTGCGCAGATCCCTGAACGACAGGAAGCCCTCCCCCAGAATTGGGGGAGGGTGGCGAGCCTCAAGCGAGCCGGGTGGGGGCCCCCGCGGACGCCAGCGCGAGCCCCGCGTGAGTCTTCCACCGTCTGCCGCCGACCCTGTCGAATGAAACGCTTGTCGTTCGACTAAGAGGCGACGGCTTAATCAGATGCGACTCCGGAGGGCGTCCTGAACAGGGGGTTGTTTCTATTCAGGGATGCGAGCGCGAAGCGGCGAGCGTTGTTTGCTCGCCTACGGAGCCGCAGCCCGACCCCGCGCCAGCGGGGGCACGCCCGAACCCGCAGTCCAAAGCAGTTGCCGTAATACGCGGCACAGGATAGCTTGACCACCCCATCCAAAAACCGCCGCCGGAGATCCACCCGATGGACCGCCGACAGTTCCTCGCACGCGGCGCCGCCCTCGCGGCCGGCGCGGCCTTCACCGGCCTCCCCTCGCTCGCCGAAGCCTACCCGGCCCGCTTCGCCGCGGACCCGGCGGTGCGCGAGCTCGCCATGCGCGCCCTGGACGCCGCCAAGCTGGCCGGCGCCGGCTACGCGGACGTGCGCGTCACCCGCAACCGCAACCAGTCGGTGTCCACCCGCGAGAGCCGCGTCACCGGGCTGGAGGACGGCGAGACCTTCGGGTTCGGGGTGCGGGTGCTGGCCGGCGGTGCCTGGGGCTTCGCCGCCAGCCGCGAACTGACGCTGCCGGAGGTGGAGCGGGTGGCGCGGCAGGCGGTCGCCCAGGCCAGGGCAAACGCGCGAGCGGCCGCCCGGCCCGTGACGCTGGCCCCGGTCGAGAGCTGGCCGGACGCCGCCTGGCGCTCGCCCATCGAGACCGACCCGTTTGCGGTGCCCATCGAGGACAAGGTGGCGCTGCTGCTGGCGGCCAACCGGGCGGCGCTGGGGGTGCGGGGGGCGCGCTACGTGACCTCGTCCATGTTCTTCGTGCGCGAGGAGAAGACCTTCGCGTCCACCGAGGGCACCTTCGCGCAGCAGACCGTCTACCGCTCGTACCCGCAGATGAGCGTGACCGCGGTCTCGGCGGACGGGCGCGACTTCCAGTCGCGCAACTCCACCCCGGTGCAGCCCATGGGGCTGGGGTACGAGCACGTGCGGAACGCCCGGCTGGAGGAGAACGCCGTGGCGTGGGCGGAGGACGCGGTGAAGAAGCTCTCCGCCAGGCCGGTGCAGCCGGGGCGCTACGACCTGGTGCTGCTCCCCTCGCACCTGTTCCTGACCATCCACGAGTCCATCGCGCACCCCACCGAGCTGGACCGCATCCTGGGGTACGAGGCCAACTTCGCCGGCACCTCGTTCATCTCGCCCCTGGACGGGTTCCTGGGCAAGTTCCGGTACGGCCCGGAGATCATGAACGTCCAGGGGGAGCGCTCCGCCCCCGGCGGGCTGGCGACGGTGGGGTGGGACGACGAGGGGGTGAAGCCGGACGAGTACCTGATCGTGAAGGACGGCGTCCTCCACGACCTGCAGACCACCCGCGAGCAGGCGCCCATGCTGGCCGACTGGTACCGGCAGACCGGCAGGCCGGTGCGCTCGCACGGCAACTCGTACGCGGAGAGCTGGGCGGACGTGCAGTTCCAGCGCATGCCCAACGTCAACCTGCTCCCCCACCCGGAGCGCGACGTGCCGCTGGAGGAACTGGTGGACGGCGTCCGGAACGGGATCATGATCGAGGGGCGGGGCTCGTACTCCATCGACCAGCAGCGCTACAACGCCCAGTTCGGCGGGCAGGTGTTCCACGAGATCCGCAACGGAAAGGTGGTGGGGATGCTCAAGGACGTGGCCTACCAGATCCGCACCCCCGAGTTCTGGAACGCCATGGACCTCATCGGGGGCGAGAGCACCTACCAGCTGGGCGGCACGTTCAACGACGGCAAGGGGCAGCCCTCGCAGTCCAACGCCGTGTCGCACGGGTGCGTCCCCACGCGCCACCGCCAGGTCAACGTGATCAATACGGGGCGTGCGGGGTAACCGTCTGTGATGCTTGCGCTTGTGCCGCCGGGCGGGATGGCGGCGGCACGGGCGGAAAGGCCGGCCGCACGGTTGACACTGCCGGGCGGCGCAAGTAGTTTTGCAGATTCCGTTTCGCCGCCACGCCGCCGCCTCACGGCGGTCCGTCCATCCCACCTCCCCACACTCGTTGGAGTCCGCACTCTCCAATGCTTCAAAACCTGAAAGTCCGTTTCGCGATCATCGCGGTCGCCCTCGTCGCCAGCCTGTTCTTCTTGTACAGGAACTACTCGGCGCCGGGCCCCGACGGGAAGCCCAGCCGGCAGGCCGTCACCCTGGGGCTCGACCTGCAGGGCGGGAGCCACTTCGCGCTCGAGATCGACGAGAGCAAGGCCCGCCTCGCCCCCGAGCAGCGCGCCGACGCCATCGACCGGGCGCTCAAGATCGTCCGCACCCGCGTGGACGAGCTGGGCGTCTCCGAGCCGGTGGTGCAGAAGGTGGGCGAGGGCCGCATCCTGGTGGAGCTCGCCGGTCTCCGGAGCGACGGGCGCGCCAAGGAGGTCCTGCAGCGGACCGCCTTCCTCCAGTTCCAGATGGTGCGGCCGGTCACGGAGCTGCAGCCGGTGCTCCCGCGCATCGACCGCGCGGTGGCCGAGGCGCAGGGGACCCGGGGCGCGGCGCCGCAGGCGAGCAACCCGGTGGGCGGGCTGTTCAAGGGCGGGGCGGGGCAGGACACCGCCGGCACCGGCGCGCCGTTCTCCAGCAAGGTGGCCCCGGCGAGCGAGAGCGAGTTCCTGGTGCAGGCCGCCGACGTGCCCGCCGTGGAGCGCTACCTGGCGCTCCCCGCGGTGCAGCGCCTCCTCCCCCGCGGCACCGAGTTCCTGTGGGGGACCCCGGAGCCCGGCGTGCCGCAGCGGGAGCAGCAGGTGCGCCGCCTCTTCCTGGTGGACTCGCGCCCCATGATGACGGGCGAGTACCTGGAGCAGGCCCAGGCGCAGACGGACCAGCAGACCATGCGCCCCATCGTGACCTTCGAGCTGAGCCGCCGCGGCGGCCGCATCTTCGAGAAGGCCACGGGCGAGAACGTCGGCCGGCAGATGGCGATCGTACTGGACGACCGGGTGCACAGCGCCCCCGTCATCCAGTCGCAGATCGCCAACCGCGGGCAGATCGACCTGGGCGGCGCCACGCTGGAGGAGGCGAGCGACCTGGCGCTGGTGCTCCGCGCCGGCGCCCTCCCTGCGCCGCTCCGCATCGTGGAGGAGCGCACCGTGGGCCCGTCGCTGGGGCAGGACTCCATCGACAAGGGGCAGCTGGCGGGGATGATCGGCATCGCGGCGGTGATCGTGATGGTGATCGGGTACTACCACTTCTCCGGGGTGCTGGCGGTGCTCGCGCTGTCGCTGTACGTGCTGCTCATCCTGGGGGCGATGGCCGCGCTGGACGCGACGCTGACCTTCCCCGGGATCGCGGGGCTGATCCTGTCGGTGGGGATGGCGGTGGACGCCAACGTGCTCATCTTCGAGCGCATCCGCGAGGAGCTGGCCCTGGGGCGGAGCGTCCGCACGGCCATCACCGAGGGGTTCGCCAACGCCCTCTCGGCGATCGTGGACTCCAACCTGACCACGCTGATCACGGCGGGGATCCTGTACTACGTGGGGACGGGCCCGGTCCGCGGCTTCGCGGTGACGCTGGCCATCGGCATCATCGCCTCCATGTTCACCGCCATCTTCGTCACCCGCACGCTGTTCATGCTCTACGCAGAGCGCCGGACGGCCGCGCAGGGCATCTCCATCTGAACGGGCACCGAGGACACCCCGCATGAGACTCTTCGAGAACGCCAGGTACCCGTTCATGGAGTGGCGCACCCGCGCCTACCTGATCACCGCCGTGCTCCTGGTGGTGGGGATCGGCGCGATGATCTACAACGTCGCCTCCACCGGCTCGTGGCTGAACTACGGCGTGGACTTCACCGGCGGCAGCATGGTCCAGGTGGAGTTCAAGCGCCCCACCACGGTGGAGCAGATCCGCGCGGCCGCGGCCCGCGGCGGCCACGACGACTGGGAGATCGCCCGCTTCGGGGGGAGCGACGAGTTCGTGATCCGCATGCCCTCCTTCGAGCAGCAGGCGGGGAGCGACGCGGCGGCCCGCGTGACGCAGGGGCTGTCGTCCAGCTACCAGCCCGCCGACTTCGACGTGGTGCGCACCGAAGCGCTGGGCGCCAAGGTGGGCGACGAGCTGCAGCTCAAGGCGCTCTGGGCGATCCTGATCTCGTTCGCGGCCACCCTGGCGTACCTGGGCATCCGCTTCGAGTGGCGCTTCGGGCTGGCGGCGGTGATCGCCACCGCGCACGACATCCTGATCACCCTGGGCTTCCTGGCGGTGACCCGGACGGAGATCTCGCTGACCACCGTGGCGGCGCTGCTCACCATCGTGGGCTACTCGCTGAACGACACCATCGTGGTGTTCGACCGCATCCGCGAGAACCTGGCGAAGCCGCGCCGGGCGGGGGTCGGCTACATGCAGCTGCTGAACACCTCCATCAACGAGACGCTCTCGCGGACGGTGCTCACCGGCGGCTCCACGCTGGCGACGCTGCTGGCGCTGTACTTCTTCGGCGGCGGCGTGATCCGCGACTTCGCCATGGTGCTGCTCCTGGGCATCGTGATCGGGACCTTCTCCTCGATCTTCGTGGCCTCGCCGGCGCTGTACGAGATCGAGAAGCGCTGGCCCAAGTACAACGCCAAGGGCCCGGCCCGCTCGTCCACGTCCTCCCGGACGAGCCGCAGCGCGAGCAGCTCCGCGCTGGTCTGACGCGGCCTGCCGGCCGAGAGCGCGAGCCGCCGCGGAGTCTCCGCGGCGG
>JBFMFL010000276.1:0-2629 GCA_040752145.1 Gemmatimonadota bacterium | reverse complement strand
GGGTCTGCGGGGCCCGCCGGGCCGTGCGGGCCCCCCCCCGGGTCTTCCCCGGGGCCCCTCGCTGCGTTCCGGTTCCATCCACACGAGCAGATTCCGCGATGAGCCCGACGACCTTGATCGACTCGCACTGCCACCTCACCGACGAGCGCCTGCTCCCCGACGTGGAGGGGGTCCTGGAGCGCGCCCGCGCCGCCGGGGTGGAGGCGGTGGCCACCATCGGCACGCACCGGGAGGACTGGGGCCGCGTGGTGGAGCTGGCCGGGCGCTTCCCGGAGGTGCACGCGGTGGCCGGGGTGCACCCGCACACGGCGGACGAGGCCACCGACGAGGCGCTGGCGGAGCTGCGGGAGCTGGCGCTGGCGCGCCGGATCGTGGCGCTGGGGGAGACGGGGCTGGACTACTTCTACGACAACGCCCCGCGCGGGGCGCAGCGCGCGTCGTTCCTGGGCCACCTGGAGCTGGCGCGCGAGACGGGGCTGCCGGTGGTGGTGCACACCCGCAGCGCCGACGAGGACACGGCGGCCGTCATCGCGGACGCGCCGGGGGTCGTGGGGGTGCTCCACTGCTTCAGCGGGGGGCGGCGCCTGCTGGAGACGGCGCTGGAGGCGGGGTGGTACGTGTCGTTCGCGGGGATGATCACCTTCAGGAAGTACGAGGACGCGGAGCTGGTCCGCGCGGTCCCCGCCGACCGCATCCTGGTGGAGACGGACGCGCCCTACCTGGCCCCGATCCCCTTCCGCGGCAGGACCAACGAGCCGGCCCTGGTGGTTCACACGGCGCGGAAAGCCGCGGAGATCCGCGGCGAGGACCCGGCGGAGTTCGCGGCGGCGGCGGCCAGGAACGCGCGGGCGTTCTACCGGCTGGGGTGAGCCGGGCGGGAGGGGTCAGACGACGGCGGTGACGACGAAGCGGAGGGGCACGGCGCCCCGGTTGGCGAAGGAGTACGGGCGGTCGGAGGCGAACCGGGCCGACTCGCCCTCCGCGACGGTCTGCGCGCCGCCCCCGGCCTGCACCGTGAGGGTGCCGGCGGCGACGTACAGGAGCACGCGGGTGCCGGCGCGGTCCGGCTCGGCGTCGTAGCGCTCGCCGGGGGCCAGGCTCCACTCCCACAGCTCCACGGTGCCGCCGCCCGGGACGCCGGCCAGGAAGCGCGCGCGGCTCCCCGGGTCTCCGCCGCGCCACACCACCTCCGGCGGGGGGACCTCGGCGTCCGGGGCGCGCACCAGCTCCGAGAAGGGGACGCCGAGCGCGTCGGCGAGGCGGTCCAGCGTCGCCAGGCTGACGTTGCTCTCGCCGGCCTCGATGGCGACCACCATGCGGCGGCTGACGTCGGCCCGCTCGGCGAGGGCCTGCTGGGTCCAGCCGCGCCCCTGGCGCGCGGAGCGCAGGTTGGCGGCGACGTGCCGCAGGAGAGGTGGATCCGTGGAGGACACGGGGTGTATGTGCAATATGTTGCGCAGGAGCTGCCTGTGCATTATACTGCGCAGCACTCCGCTTCGCCAGGTCCAGCTTTCGTCAGGCAGGTACGTGATGTCCGTCGGTCCCGTCGCCGTCCAGAACCCCGCCGCCCCGGGCCTCCGCGGGCGGCTCCCCGAGCTCGTGCTGGTGCTCGTCACCCTGGTGTGGGGCGGCACCTTCCTGGTGGCCCAGCTGGCGCTGCGCGAGACCGGGCCCTTCGGGCTCCTGTCGCTGCGCTTCAGCGTGGCCGCGGCCGCGCTCTTTCTGTTCTTTTTCCGCCGGGTCCGCGGCCTCACCCGCGCGGAGCTGCGCACGGGCGCCGGGATCGGGGTGGTGACCTTCGCCGCCTACGCGCTGCAGACCGCCGGCCTGCAGCACATTCCCAGCAGCCGCTCGGCCTTCCTGGTGGCGATGTACGTGCCGCTGGTGCCGCTGCTGCAGCTGGCCCTGCTGCGCCGCTCGCCGCGCGCGGCCTCCTGGGCGGGGATCGCGCTGTCCTTCGCCGGGCTGCTGCTGCTCTCCGCGGGGGAGGGGCTGAGCCCGGAGCTGGGCCGCGGCGACTGGCTGACGCTGGGCGGCGCGCTGGCCTCCGCGCTGCAGATCGTGCTGGTGAGCCGCTGGGCCCCCGGCGCCGACCCCGTCCGCCTGGCCCTGGTGCAGCTCGCCGCCGTGGCCGCGCTCTCCCTGCTCGCCCTCCCGCTCTCCGGCGAGGGCCTGCCTCCGCTCACGCCGCTGGTGGTGGGCGCCTCGGTGGGCCTGGGCCTGGTGGCGACGGCGTTCGTGATGGCGGCCATGAACTGGGCACAGCAGACCGTCCCCGCCACCCGCGCCACGGTGATCTACGCCATGGAGCCGGTGTGGGGCGGGGCGGTGGGCGCGCTGGCCGGCGAAGCGATGTCGGCGGGCACGGTGGGCGGCTCCGCGCTGATCGTGCTGGGCGTGCTGGTGAGCGAGCTGGCCTGGCCGGCGCGCTGGCGGAAGCGGCGCGCGGGGGCCGCCTCCCCGACCGGGGCCGCCGCCGCGGAGCGCCTGGCCGCCTGAGCCGGGCTGCAGAGGCGTGCGCCGCCCCCGGCGGGCCCTCACCCGGCTCGCTTGAGGCTCGCCACCCTCTCCCAATTCTGGGAGAGGGGGCAACCACAGGTACGGCAAGCAGTTCTCCCCTCCCCTGCTT
>JBFMFL010000275.1:0-9498 GCA_040752145.1 Gemmatimonadota bacterium | reverse complement strand
GGCCCCGGCTGCCCCGGCCCCGACCACCACCCCGCCGGCCGGCACGCAGCCGGCGCGGCCCTGAACCGGACCGACGGAGACAGAACGAAAATGATGCGATACAGGAGTGCATCCCGCTCCGCCGGGCTGGCCGCGGCGGCCGCGCTGGTCCTGGCCGCCTGCGGCGGCGGCGAGGGCGAGGCCGCGGAGGCCAGGGGCGCCGCGGAGCCGGAGAACGTGGTGGTGCTGGGCCCGCGCGACGTGGCGCCGGTGCAGTCCACGTCGCTGGCCTCGGGCGTGGCGCTCACCGGCAGCCTGGAGCCCTTCCGCGTGGCGGAGGTCAAGGCGCAGGTGCCGGGCGTGGTCCGGGGCCTGGAGGTGGACCGCGGCAGCGGGGTGGGGAACGGGCAGGTGCTGGCGCGCATCGAGGCGCAGGGGATCCAGAGCCAGGCCGCTGGCGCCCGGAGCGGCGTGGCCGCGGCCCAGGCGCAGGTCTCCCTGGCCCGGCGTCAGCTGGAGAGCGCACGCACGCTGTACCAGGCGGGCGCCCTGAGCGAACTGGACTTCCGCGCCGCCGAGGCGCAGTTCCAGGCCGCGCAGGCGCAGCTCGCCGCGGCGCGCTCCAGCGCCACCGGGGCGTCGGAGCAGGCGGGGCGCACCGCGGTCCGCGCGCCGTTCGCCGGGCAGGTGAGCGAGCGCACCGTCAACGAGGGCGAGGCGGTGAACCCCGGCCAGACCATCGTCAAGGTGGTCAGCTCCGAGTTCCTGGAGCTGCGCGGGCAGGTGCCGGTGGACCAGGCCAACCAGGTCCGCCCCGGGCAGCCGGCGGAGTTCACGCTCACGGCGTTCCCCGGCCGCACCTTCAGCGGCACGGTGGCGCGCGTGGACCCGGTGGCCGACGCGGCCACGCGGCAGGTGGGCGTGACGCTGCGCCTGCGCAACGACGGGCAGCTGATCGCGGGGATGTTCGCCACGGGGCGCGTGGTCACGGGCGGCGGCCGGCAGGCGCTGGTGGTGCCCGCGGCGGCCGTGCGCGGCCAGGGCGCCGACCAGCACGTGCTGACGGTGGTGGGCGACTCCGTGGTGCGGCGCCCGGTGACCGTGGGCGAGCGCGACGACGCCCGCGGCGTGGTGGCGGTGCAGAGCGGGCTGAACGCGGGCGAGCGGGTGATCGTGACCCCGGGCAACGTGCCCTCGGGGGCGAAGGTGCGGGTACAGGCGGCGGGCGCGGCTGCGCCGGCCGCCGCCCCCGGAAAGGAAGACTGACATGGCGGACGTACAGGTACGCGGCCCGGAGCCCGGGTCCGAAGAGGAAGCGCGCAATGCGCCCGGCGGGGGACTGAGCGGGGTGGCGGTGCGCCGCCCCGTGTTCACCACCATGATGATGCTGGGGCTCATCGTGCTGGGCATCTTCGGCTTCCGCCGGCTGCCCATCGACGAGTTCCCCGACGTGGACATCCCCGTCGTGGCCGTGCAGACGGTCTACCCCGGCGCCTCGCCGGAGACCATCGAGCGCGAGGTGACGCGGCGGCTGGAGGAGGCCTTCAACACCGTGGAGGGCGTGGACCGCATCACCAGCAACTCGCTGGAGGGCGTGTCCTCGGTGGTGGTGGAGTTCGACCTGGGCCGCGACGGCGACCTGGCGGCGCAGGACGTCCGCGCCCGCATCGACCAGGTGCGGCGCAACCTGCCCACCGACATCGAGGCGCCGGTGGTGCAGAAGTTCGACCCCGCGGCGCAGCCCATCCTGTCGCTGGCGCTGTCGTCCGGGACGCTGGGCGTGCCGGAGCTCACCACGCTGGCCGACGAGACCATCCGCCGCCGGCTGGAGTCGGTGAGCGGCGTGGGCCAGGTGCAGATCGCCGGCGGGCTGGAGCGCGAGATCCGCGTCAACCTGCTCCCCGAGCGGATGCAGGCCGTGGGCGTGTCGGCCATGGACGTCATGGGCGCGCTGCAGCGGCAGAACCTGGAGGTGCCGGCCGGCCGCGTGGAGCGGGGGACGGGCGAGCAGCTGGTGCGCGTGGTCGGCCGCATCACCGATCCCGCGCAGTTCAACGACGTGATCGTGGCCAGCCGCGGCGGGATGAACGTGCGCCTGGGCGACGTGGCGCGCGTGGAGGACGCCACCGAGGAGGAGCGCTCCATCGCGCTGGTGGACGACCGCCGCGCCGTGTCGCTGGACGTGCTCAAGGTGTCCGGCGCCAACACGGTGGAGGTGGCCGACGGGGTCAAGGCGGCGGTGGCCGAGCTGGAGGGCACGCTCCCGGCCGGCGCGCAGCTGACCATGGTGCGCGACAACTCCATCAACATCCGGCAGTCCGTGGACGACGTGATCCACGAGCTCATCCTGGGCGCCATCCTCACCGTGATCGTGGTGATGCTCTTCCTGAACGACTGGAAGGCCACCGCCATCACCTCGCTGGCGCTGCCGGTGTCGGTGATCTCGGCGTTCATGCTGATGGACGCGCTGGGCTTCACCCTCAACGTGCTGACGCTGATGGGGCTCTCGCTCTCCATCGGCATCCTGGTGGACGACGCCATCGTCGTCATCGAGAACATCGTGCGGCACCGCGAGCACGGCGAGGGCTACTTCGCCGCGGCGCGCCGCGGCACGGCGGAGATCTTCCTGGCGGTGATGGCGACCACGCTGGCGATCGTGGCGGTGTTCGTCCCGGTTGCCTTCATGGGCGGCATCATCGGCCGGTTCTTCTACCAGTTCGGCATGACGGTGGCGTTCGCGGTGCTGGTGTCGCTCTTCGTGTCGTTCACGCTCACCCCCATGCTCTCGGCGTGGTGGGGCGTGGACCCGCACGACCCGTCGCACTCGGGCGGCAACCCGCTCACCCGCGGCATCGCCGGCTTCAACCGCTGGTTCGACCGCAGCGCCGACCGCTACCGCGGCATCATCGGCTGGGCGCTGCGGCACCGGAAGAGCACCGTCGGCATCGCGGCCGCGGCGTTCGTGGGGAGCTTCCTGCTCTTCCCGCTCATCGGCGGCGGCTTCATGCCGGAGCAGGACCAGGGCTCGTTCAACGTGAGCTTCGAGACGCCGGAGGGCTCGTCGCTGGCGTACTCGGCGCAGAAGGCGGAGGAGATCGGCGCCACGCTTCGCACGCTCCCCGGGGTGGAGTTCACCTACACCACCGTGGGCGCGGGCGTCACCGGCACGGTCACCGCCGGCAACGTGTACGTGGACCTGGTCCCCGGCGCGGAGCGCGAGAAGTCGCAGCAGGAGCTGATGGTGGAGGCGCGCGCCAAGCTTGCCTCGCTGTTCGGCGCCACCACCGCGGTGGTGGAGGCGGGCGGCCTGGGCGGCCCCACGCAGCCCCTGCAGGTCAACCTGCGCGGGCCGGACGTCACCCAGCTGGCGCAGCTCTCCGAGCAGGTGGCGGCCCGGATGCGGACGCTCCCCGGCGTGGTGGACGTGCAGACCTCGCTGGGCGCGCCGCGGCCGGAGTTCCGCATCGACGTGAACCGCGACCTGGCCAACGAGCTGGGGCTGGACGTGGGGCAGGTGTCCGGCACCGTGCGCCCGCTGCTGGCCGGGCAGACGGCGACCACCTGGGAGGACCCCACGGGCGAGGAGCGCGACGTGGTGGTGCAGCTCGCCCCGGAGCGGCGCACCAGCCTGGAGAGCATCACCTCGCTCCCCATCGCCACGGCGACGCGGCTGGACGGCGGCGCGGCGGCCACGGTGCCGCTGGGCCAGGTGGCGCGGGTGGCGGAGGGCGTGGCCCCCGCGCAGATCGACCGGCAGGACCTGGAGCGCGTGGGGAGCGTGGGCGCGGGCGTCGGGCCGGAGAGCAGCATCTCCGAGGCGTCGGCCGCGATCACGGCGGCGCTGGCCGAGATGGAGCTGCCGGCGGGCTACACGGTCACCCTGGGCGGCGAGACGGAGCAGCTGCAGGAGACCATGGGCTACGTGGTGGAGTCCATCCTGCTGGCCGTGATCCTGATCTTTCTGATCCTGGCGAGCCAGTTCGAGAGCTTCACGCAGCCGTTCGCCATCATGCTCTCGCTGCCGCTGTCGCTGATCGGCGTGCTGCTGGCGCTGCTGCTCACCGACGACACGCTCAACATGATGAGCATGATCGGCGTCATCATGCTGATGGGGCTGGTGACCAAGAACGCGATCCTGCTGGTGGACCACGCCAACGAGCGGCGCAACTCGGGCGAGGACCGCATGACGGCGCTGGTGGAGGCCGGGCGGGTCCGCCTGCGCCCCATCGTGATGACCACGGCGGCCATGATCTTCGGCATGCTCCCCATCGCCATCGGGATGGGCGAGGGCGGCGGGTTCCGCGCCCCCATGGCGCGCGCGGTGATCGGCGGGCTGATCACCTCGACGCTGCTCACGCTGGTGGTGGTGCCGGTGGCCTACACCTACTTCGACGACTTCGGCGGGTGGGTGGTCCGCATCCTCCGGCGGGGCCCCAAGACGGCCAAGTCCGCCGCGCGCGAGCGGTCGCGGGCGGGGCTGGGCCAGCCCGAGCCCACGTTCGGGGACTGACCTCCGGACTTCCCGGAGCGCAGGACGAGGGGCCGGTGCCGCGCGAGCGGCGCCGGCCCTTTCTGCGTGAGCCAACGAGGCCGAGGCACGCGTCAGTGGAGATCGAGCGAAGGCCCGGGCGCCGGATCCCGTCGGGGCCTTTGCGCCTTCGTGGCGTGTCACCCCACGGGCAGCGCACGGTCCGTCTCCGCGTCGGCGACGGCATCAGGCAGCGTCCAGCGGACTCCGCACACCTCTGCCATGGTGGTACGCACGTCCTTGTGCCCGAGCAGCCGTGGGCTGGAGCCGTAGAGCAGACCCGCCGCCAGCCAGGAGTTGCCGGAGGGCTCGGCCATCAACGCAGTGGCCTCCGCGCGCGTCAGCACCACGGGCAGGCGCTGGGGGCTTTTGCGCGTGCTCGACCTGTTCGATCCGTCGAAGCGGGTGCCTGAGCAACCCCGGTAGAGGAAGAGCAGGGCGGAGAACGCCTGGTTCTGGGTCGAAGCGGAGAGCCGGCGGTGCTGGCGAGGTCCGACAGGAAGCCCCGGATCTCCTCCGCGCCGACCTCGCGGGGATGGCGCTTGCCGTGGAAGAGCACGAAGCGGTGGATCTAGCCGACGTACGCCTGCTCGGTCCTCAGGCTCAGGTGCCGGAGGCGCGCTGCTTCGTGACCTGATTCAGTAGCTTGGGTGGGCTCATCCGTCTTGCAGGGAGGGTGTGGCGGAATACAGATTGCGATCGGATCCGAGTTGTCCAGTTTCAGCAGGGTAAGCGCCAGGCATCAGGGTGGTTGGCGGACGCCAGAACGCGTAACTATGGCGGGCTAGATGGAAATCGGGCCAGGTTTGCAGCTTGGGGATTTCGCTGAAGTGCGTTGCGCTCGGTGGCTTGGGTGCAGTCTGGGTTGTGTGTTAGATGGAAATCTGGCTACTCCTTGCCGAACAAGGCGTTGCACGTGGACGAGGGGCTGAGCATGATTCCGTCCCAACGCAGATGCCGGCACACGCCCCCTCGCCGATAAACGCCAAGTGATGCGGCATTGGGAGGCGAACGCAGTGCGAAAAGCGCATCCGAAACGATGAAGTGCAATGGCCGACCCCCAACGCGCGACCTCAACGCTCATTCTTGAGTGCCTCCAATGAAAAGAGACTGGATTCTCCAAACAAAGGAAACCCGACGATCCTTCGCAAACGCTACATGGGTGCCGCTGCGCGCAAGCCAGACTGATGAACGAGGGCAAGCACGGGTTACTGAAGTTGGATATGTCAGTGAGTTCTTCGGCTGCGGCTCTGTCGCATTTCCACCACAACACCGAGAAGTCGCGGAGCAGTTGAGCTGGAACGACATAGGTATTCGCCATAGCGCGCGGCCGTACGCCTACGAGGATGGTTCCTACTCGCCCATAGATCAGTACCAATACAACGACAAGGAACCCATTGGGGTTGAACTCGTATTTGAACACGACCAACCTGTTGTCGGCGGAACGAAATGGATACTGAATCCAGACTTGGTTGTTGCGCTCCGCCTAATCAAGGAGGGGAACAACTGGGTCAGGCCCGAAGAGGATTTTGTGGTCGTGGCTCGCGAGGTTATTGACGAGCATGGCAAGTACAGGCTAATTGAGATAAGGCGGGCGTTTCTCATTGACTATTTGGCGGCTAGAGGTCTTACACTTCGCCTCTCGTACTATCGGCAACGAGTTGAGAATGTTGCCACAGTCGAAGGCACTGAGTACGAAGGATTGGAGAACCAGCAAGACCAGCGCGATCACGGTCGCCTCGAACTACGTATTCGCAGCCTGGATGATGTCTATGGTGGAAGTTGGGCGTCATTCCGCGTCTGGAGAACTGATGTTGATGAGGAGGAAGACGCTCCCGTCATGGGCCCAGAGAGTGACGAAAACACAGAATTTGAGGAGTCACAAGGAATTCGCAGCGGCCCCAGCGGAATGCGTATAGAAGGCGAGTTCTGGAGGGACGAATGGATCAATCACCAAGGGCAAAGCGTACGGGTGCGGGGAGACATTGATCAAACATTGCCACCGTTCATTGTTGAAACAGATGGAACAAGAGCGGCGTCCTCAAAGCTGAACGATGAAGATGTTGGTCGCTGGCTCTGGTTCCGTTCAAGCGTGGTGAATGAACTCTTAGCACACCGCGGCTTCGCCCTGAAGTGGTACACGGCGGAAACAGGCGGCATTCGCTCCAGTTCCGGCTATGCCACGCACTTCGGTATCAATTCCGCCGATTTGATAACAGTCTACGCCTACGATATTGCACGCCTAGCGGCTTGGGAACAGCACATTTGGGCAGCTCACAATGTTGCCCCGGACGGCAAGGTTTCAGCTGAATTGCTAGCGGCGCAAGTCAAGGCTCAACCGGCGTCTACACATGCCGTTGAAGAGCTACTCTTCGTGAGTATGCGAATGCTCGAGCAAGGCTTTAGCGATAGGTTTGGGGTTGCCTT
This sequence comes from Gemmatimonadota bacterium, assembly GCA_040752145.1. Lineage (GTDB taxonomy): Bacteria > Gemmatimonadota > Gemmatimonadetes > Longimicrobiales > Longimicrobiaceae > JAFAYN01. The sequence goes on along the minus strand of JBFMFL010000275.1, from coordinate 2,564 downwards.
GTTCACTCACGATATCGATGACGAAACAGCTATGCAGCACGTGACTCGCTTCCTGAGCAGAGATCAAGCTTCGTTGCTGAGGCTCGCGAAGGAGATCATCCGCGTCTTTTCGGATCGTCTCAACATTCGCGAGCTACGCAGAGTCTCAACCCATGCGGACAGGGACAAGCTTGGCTCGAACAAGCTCCTTCAGGACGTATTGGCCAAAGAGGTTGGGGAAGAAAGAGCTCGCGATGTACTTGGTCCCGTCGTCGGCGCTTATGACTTACGAGTGGGTGACGCACACCCGACTGGATCAAAAATCGGGGAGGCCCTCAAGCTCGCTGGAATCGACGAGAGTCACTCTTACTTGCGGCAGGGGGAGCAACTCATTCACAACGTCGGGCGATCAGTTTGGTGGATCGGGAAGCTGCTCTTCGAGAAGAGCGGGAGTCCATGAGGGCATCGCCAAATACCGATCGGCCCAGTCCTCGGCAACTCGCCAGCGTCCGCGCGACCGATCTCGCGCAGGATGCAGCGAGGTACCGCGCCCCACCCGCTGACTGGCAGAAGGTACTGGCTCACCTTGCGCGAGAGCGCGGCAGTGAGTTGAAGGCACTCGCGGATCAGTTGGAGCGTAGCGGGTGAGGAAAGGGTCGTCGCGTGAGCCCCACCGCCGAACAAGGCGTTGCAGGCGACGTGCGGCCGGGCATTATTTCTGAGGCAAGAACTGTCAGGCCGCACGCGCCTGAACTTGGTCGTTAGGCAGCGGCCCGTCAGGGCTCCTGACCGCACGCCCACTTGCGCCCGGTCACTTGCCGGTGCAGATACAAAGCGGAGCCGGAGTAGCTCCGAACCCCTGGTCCCGGAGGCGTGCATGCTCCAGCAGGCATACCAGAAGCACCTGATCAGCCTTCGCGCCTGGTTACACGGGAGCGGAAAGCACGAGGCGCTGCGTGCGCTGGAGTTCGCGCGCCCCCTGCACAACGGGCTGCGGAAAGACGGGGTTACGCCCGAGTTTGCGCACCAAGTGTTCATGATGAATTTCGCGCGCAGCTTTGAAGCCGTGCTTCTCCACCCCGACACCACCTTGGGCGTGCTCGCGTTGCACGATGTGGTTGAAGACAAGAACGTCTCGATCCTGGAGATCCAAGCGGAGTTTGGTGACCAGATTGCCCACCCCGTCTTCCTCATGACCACACCCGAAGGAGAAACACACGCAGAGAAGGCGGAGCGGTTCCACGCGATGGCCGAGTGTCCCATCGCAAGTGTCGGAAAGGCTATAGACCGCGTGCACAACGTGGTTTCGATGGTCGGGGTCTTCACCCCGGAGAAGGTCGCACGCTACATCGCCGAGTCTGAGGAGCTGATCCTCCCCATGATGAAAGCGGCGCGCCGACGCTTTCCGAAGCAGATTCCTGTGTACGAGATCTCCAAGCTGATGATCTCGACCCATATCCATAACATCCGCACGCTGCTCGGCCAGGCGGCGTAGGCCTGGAGCGTCGAGCAGGCCTCGTGGCTCTTCCTCGGACGCAGGCATCGGTCCTCTGTGGTGCTGTACCAAGCTGCCTAACGATTGCGCTGCAAGCGACGTGCGGCCAGCGATATTTTCTCGCCTGGTGATCTGAACGCCAGTCGCCGCGCTCCGGAATTGCGGTCAGGCCGCACGCGCCTGAGCTTGAGGGCGTTCGGCGGCTCGCTTCACTGATCGCGTGGTTGTCCGTATCTTGCGGGTTTGAAAGTCCACGAGGTTATCGCCCGGATCGAGGCAGACGGCTGGCAGCCCACGCGCACGCGGGGAGCCACCGCCAGTTCAAGCACCCATCGAAGCCGGGCACCGTGACGGTGGCTGGGAAGCCGAGCCTGGACGTGCCCGCGGGCACTCTCAACAGCATCCACAAACAAGCAGGGCTGAAGTGATGCGATACGCCGTCGTCATTGAGAAGAGCGAGACAGGCTTCGGCGCGTACGTGCCGGATTTGCCTGGCTGTGTTGCTGTCGCTGAGAGCGAGACCGAGGTGCGGGAGTTGATTCGCGAGGCCATCGAGTTCCATCTAGATGGGCTGCGCGAGGACGGTGAGGCGATCCCGTCGCCCTCGGCGCACGTCGAGTACGTGGATGTGCCCCACGCTGCGTGACCTCCCCTGTCGTCGAACGAATCGCTGAAGGGCAAGGCGGACCGGGCGTCGCGGCGGCATCGTCTCGCCGAACAAGGTGTTGCAGGCGACGTGCGGCCGGGCATCAGTTCTGAGCCAAGGATCGCCAGGCTGCACGGGCCTGAACTTGGTCGTTAGCCCGCTGGGCGAGCATCGTCAGATTCTCCGTGGAATTCGGAACTCACTCGCTCATGGAAACAGCTACGCGGTGGGGGATCCGATACAGGCGCTGGTCTTCATATCTGAACTTCGCTCGAAGGATTGCGAGAGACAGCTCACGGGATACCAATTACTCCGTGCCAGTAGTGTCCGGTTAGAAGTCGAAGAGCTGCAACTGGTTAGAAGAGCCTCCGTCCGCAGAGGTGTAGCCTGCCGCTGAAAGTGCTTGTTCCACGGGCGTTTTCTCGAACGCGGTCACGCTCAGAA
>JBFMFL010000274.1:0-9511 GCA_040752145.1 Gemmatimonadota bacterium | reverse complement strand
TCACGCGCGACGACTGGGGGATCGCCCACGTCCGCGGCCGCACCGACGCCGACGCGGTGTTCGGGATGATCTACGCCCAGGCCGAGGACGACTTCAACCGGGTGGAGACCAACTACCTCAACTCCATGGGCCGGCTGGCGGAGGCCGAGGGAGAGGCGGCGGTCTGGCAGGACCTGCGCATGAAGCTGTTCATCCACCCCGACAGCATGCGCGCCCACTACGCCACGAGCCCGGACTGGCTGAAGCGGCTGATGGACGCCTGGGCCGACGGGCTCAACTACTACCTGCACACCCACCCCGAGGTGACGCCACGCGTCATCCGCCGCTTCGAGCCGTGGATGGCGCTCACCTTCAGCGAGGGGAGCATCGGCGGCGACATCGAGTCGGTGTCGCTGAGCGCGCTGGAGGCGTTCTACGGAAAGCACGCCGTGGCGCTGCGGCCGGAGGAGGACCCCGCGGTGTTCCGGGAGCCCTCCGGCTCCAACGGCTTCGCCATCGCCCCCAAGAACACGGCCAGCGGGCACGCGCTGCTGCTCATCAACCCGCACACCTCGTTCTTCTTCCGCTCCGAGCTGCAGATGACCAGCGACGAGGGGCTGAACGCGTACGGCGCGGCGACCTGGGGGCAGTTCTTTCTGTACCAGGGGTTCAACGAGCGCGCGGGGTGGATGCACACCTCCAGCGGCGTGGACGTGATCGACGAGTTCCTGGAGACGGTCGTGGAGCGGGACGGGAGGCTCTTCTACCGCTACGGCGCGGAGGAGCGCCCGGTGGTCGTGGACACGGTGACGGTGCCCTACCGCGCCGCGGGCGGCGGCATGGCGGAGAGGAAGTTCGCGGTCTACAGGACGCACCACGGGCCGGTGGTGCGCGAGGAGGGCGGCCGCTGGGTGAGCGTGGCGCTGATGCAGCGGCCGGTGCAGGCGCTCAGCCAGTCGTTCCTGCGCACCAAGGCGCGCGACTACGCCTCGTTCCGGCGGGTCGCGGAGGAGCTGCGGGCCAACTCGTCCAACAACACCATCTTCGCCGACGCCGAGGGGAACATCGCCTACTTCCACCCGCACTTCATCCCCCGGCGCGACGACCGCTTCGACTACACCCGCCCGGTGGACGGGAGCGACCCGGCGACGGACTGGAAGGGGCTGCACCCGGTGGACGAGGCCCCGCACCTGCTCAACCCGCCCAACGGCTGGATCCAGAACACCAACAACTGGCCGTACTCGGCGGCGGCGCAGTACAGCCCCAGGCGGGACAGCTTCCCGCGCTACATGGACATGGCCGGCGAGAACCCGCGCGGCATCCACGCGGTGGAGGTGCTGGAGAATCGCAGCGACTTCACGCTGGAGTCGCTGCGGGCGGCGGCCTACGACCCCTGGCTCCCCGCCTTCGCGCGGCTGGTCCCCGCGCTGGTGCAGGCGTACGACCGCACGCCCGCGTCCAGCCCGCTCAAGGCCAAGCTGCGGGAGCAGGTGGCCGCGCTGCGCGCCTGGGACCACCGCTGGGCGGCGAATTCGGTGCCCACCTCGCTGGCGGTGTTCTGGGGCGAGCAGCTCTGGAGCCGGATCCCCGCGGAGGCGCGCGGGCGGGGGATGACCAACTACGACTACATGCTCGCGCGCACCACCCCGCAGCAGAAGCTGGAGGCGCTGGCCGCGGCCTCCGACCGGCTGGAGGCCGACTTCGGGACGTGGCGCACGCCGTGGGGGGAGATCAACCGCTTCCAGCGGCTCACCGGCGACATCGTGCAGCCGTTCAGCGACGCGGGGCCCAGCATCCCCGTCCCCTTCACCTCGGCGCAGTGGGGATCGCTCGCCTCCTTCGGGGCGCGCCGCTACCCGGGCACCAAGCGGTACTACGGCACCAGCGGCAACAGCTTCGTGGCCGTGGTGGAGTTCGGCGACAGCGTGCGGGCGCGGGCCGTGACCGCGGGCGGCGAGAGCGGCCACCCGGAGTCGCCCCACTTCAACGACCAGGCGGAGCGCTACGCCAGCGGCGACCTGCGCGAGGTGTACTTCTACCCGTCGCAGCTTGTAGGGCACACGGAGCGCGTGTACCACCCGGGGAGCTGACGGCGCTTCGCGCTCGCTCCCCGGGGACGCGTCCGCAGCCTCCCGGCGCGCCACGCACCCACCTCCCGGGAGATGACATCCAGCCGCTTCCACGTGCGCCCGCTCGGCCCGGCCGACGCCGCGGCGTTCCAGGCGTTCCGGCTCCGCGCCCTGCGCGAGGCCCCGGAGGCGTTCGGGTCCACGTACGACGAGGAGGTGGGACTCCCGCTGGAGACCGTGGCCGGGCTCCTCGCACCGGCGGACGGCCCGCCGCAGGTGGTGCTGGGAGCCTTTTCGGAAGGGGGGCCGGGAGGGGACGCGCTGGTGGGAATGGTCGTCTGCCACCGGGAGCGCAGGACCAAGGCCCGGCACAAGGCGTCCGTCGGGGGCATGTTCGTCGCGCCGGAGGCCCGCGGCCTGGGGATCGGCCGGGCGCTGCTGGAGCGGGTGATCGCGGAGGCGCGGAGCTGGGAGGGGGTGGAGAAGCTGACGCTCACCGTCGTGGAGCGCGCGACGGCCGCGCGGGCGCTCTACCGCGCCGTCGGGTTCCGGCCCTACGGGCTGGAGCCCGACAGCCTGCGCCAGGACGGGGTGCGGGACACGGTCGAGTACCTGGCGCTCGACCTGGTCGGAAGGGGATGACGGCGCGGGTTCCGGCTCGCCTGCAATGGGCCGTGGACGTCCTCGGCGTCCGGCCGGGCGAGCGCGTCCTGGAGGTCGGCTGCGGCCGGGGCGTGGCGATCGAGCTGCTGTGCGAGCGATCCGATGCCGCCCTCGTCGTCGGCATCGACCGCTCCCCGGCCGCGGTCGCCGCGGCGGAGGCCCGCAACAGCGAGCACATTGCAGCGGGCAGGGCCCGGCTGCTGCACGCCGCCCTCGCCGAGGCCGACTTCGACGAGCGGTTCGACCGGGTGTTCGCGGTCAACGTCAACGTGTTCTGGCTGGGCCCGGCGAAGGAACTGGCCGTCGTCCGCCGCGTCCTCGCGCCTGGCGGGCGGCTCTTCCTGTTCTACGAGCCGCCCTCGCCCGCGCAGCTGGAGCGGGCCGCGCAGGCGTGCGCCGCGTTCCTGCGGGAGCACGGCTTCACCGTCGAGCAGACCCTCCGCGCCGAGCTGCCGCCGAACCATGGCCTCGGCATCGTCGCGGCACCGGACCGTGGCACCCTCGCCGGGCCGGCTGCTCCGTGGTGAGACCTGGACTTCGCTCAGCCGCCCAGCTCCACCCTCGCCCCCGCCGCCACCTCCTCCGCCGTCAGCACGGTCTCGCGCCCCTCCCCGACGCGCACCCGCACCGTCCGCACCGAGGCCGGCACGGTGACCCGGTAGTCCGCCGTGGCGCCCGGCGCGTTGCGGATCCTCACCCCCGAGGGGAGCACCAGCAGCTCCGCCTGCGCGCCGCCGCCGGTCTGCTCGGCGGTCGCGGCGGCGCCGGACGCGCGGCGGATCTCCACCGACCCCGCGCCCTGGGGCGCGGCCACGTCCAGCGTGAACGAGGTCCCCTGCGGCGTGAACTGCACCCGCGCGCCCGCCGGGGACCGCTCCGGCGCCGGTGCGGCGGGCGCCTCCACGACGGGAGCCGGAGCCCCCGCGTCCGGCGCGGCGATCCGCTCCCACTGCGTCCGCAGCCACTCGGCGACGACGGCGCGCAGCGGGCTCGCCACGACGCCCGCCGCCAGCAGCAGGACGACGGCCGCCGCCACGCGCAGCCAGGGGCGCGGCGCCGGGGCGGAGCGCGCCTCGCGTTCCCGCCGCGCCCGGCGGAGCGCCAGCTCGTCGGGGGCCTGCGCGGGGGCGGCGGGCGCTTCCGGGTCGCTCGCCAGCAGGATCCCGGAAAGGCGCGCCGAGCGGCGGCGGAGCCGGCGCAGGCGGGCGCCGCACGCGTCGCACCCCGCTGCGTGCGCCTCCACCCGCGTGCGCTCCTCCGCGTCCAGCTCGCCGTCCAGCAGGCGGACCAGGTCGCCGTCGGAGAGGTGCTCTTCAGCCAGCGAAGTCGGCATCGTCGTCGTCCTCGTCCAGGGGGAGCGCGGCCGCGAGCCGGTCCAGCGCGCGCGCGATCATCGTCCCCACCGATCCGGTGGTGGTCCCCACCGCCTCCGCGATCTCGCGGTGGCTGAATCCCTCCTCCCGCATCAGCAGGATCCGCCGGTCCCGCTCCGCCAGCGTCGCCAGCGCGGTCTGCACCGTCCGCCGCCGCTCCGCCCGGTCCAGCGCCTCGTCCGGCGTGGGCGGGGCGTCCCCCAGGGGCGCCCGTCCGGGCTTCGCCTCCAGCAGGCGCCCCCGCCGCGTCCGCGTCCGCGCCGACTCCAGCGCCGCGTTGGTGCCCACCCGGAAGAGCCAGGCGCGCGTCTCCCCAGGGGCGGGCGGGCGCTCCACCATGCGGACGAACGCCTCCTGCGCGGCGTCCTCGGCCGCGTCGGCGTCGCCCGTCAGGCGGGCCAGGTAGCGGAAGAGCGAAGCGTGGTGCTCCGCGAAGAGCCGGGCGACGTCCATGGGCTCAGAACACGGCCCGCAGCCCGATCACCGGGAAGGCGGGGAGCCCGTCGGTGAACTCGTCGGTCGCGAAGTCCCAGCACCGGCCGCCGCAGTACTCCCCGCCGAAGCCGTTGTAGCGGCCCGGGTTGGCGTGGTTGGTGGCGTTGTGAACCTGCACGAACACGCTCATGGTCCACGCGCGGTAGCGCCGGTTCCACTCCGCCAGCAGGTCCAGGCTGCGGTAGCCGGGGAGGCGGCGGGCGCCCGGCTCGGCCGCCCAGGGCTCCCGGTCCCAGGCGCAGACGCCCGGCCGCTCGCACGTCACCTTGCCCTGGAAGGTGGTGGTGTACGGCGTCCCCGAGGCCGCCGTGAACGCGGCGCCCAGCTGCCAGCGCCCGGCGCGCAGCTGGCCGGTCAGGTCCAGCACGTGGCGCTGGTCCCACGGGGCGGGGAAGCTGCGCCCCCGCGCTTCCATCTCCGACGCGCCCCAGCTGTACGCCGCCGAGCCCGTCCAGCGCCCCGTCAGCCGCCGCAGCGACACCTCCGCTCCGTGCGCGGTGGCGGTGCCGGCCACGAACAGCGGCCGATCCCGCAGCGTGCCCGGCGTGGGGTCGGGGACCACGGCCCCCGAGATGCGCCGCAGGTACCCGGTGGCCGAGGCCAGCCACCCCGCCCCCAGCCAGCGCTCCGCCCCCAGCGTCGCCACGTCGGCGCGGGCCGCGGGGACGTCCCGGCCGGCAAGCACGAACAGCCAGTCCGAGCGGAACGACTCGTCCACCGGCGCCCCGGCGGGGACCGCCGCCTGCACGTACTGGTAGGCGCGCCCCGCCGCCGCGGAGACCGTCGTCCCCGGGGCGGCCTGCACCCGCGCGCTCAGCCGCGGCGCCAGCCGCAGCGGGCCGCCGCCCGCCACCCGGGGGCCCGCCTCCGCGCGCAGCCCCGCGCTCACCCGCAGCGCCGGCGCGGGCCGCCAGCGGGCGCTCGCCCACGCCGCGCCGACGACGAGCGCGGCGTCGCGGTCCAGCAGCTCCGGCTCCGGGTCGATCACCGCCAGCGGGAGCGGACGCGGCCCCCGGAAGCCCACCCGGTGGCGAGCCACCTCCCACCCGGCCGACCAGGGCGAGGGCGCGCCGGAGGGCCCGGCCTCCGGCTCCCATTCGCCGCGCAGCACGGCGTACGTCACCGCGCCGGTGGAGGGGGTGATCTCCGGGCGGACGTCGAAGCCCTCGTCCGTCGGGTCCACGTTCTGCTCGGCCACGCGCGAGCGGAAGCCGCTGAGTCCCAGCGTGTGCCGCGCCTCCACCCCGCCGAGGCCGGCCGCCAGGGTGGCGCGCGCCATCCCCCCGCCCCAGCGCGCCGAGATGCGGTCCAGCAGGTTCTGGTTGCGGCTGAAGATGCGGTCCCACGCCGCCATGCCGCTCACCTCCAGCGCGCTCCGCTCCCCCAATCGCCGGTCCCAGCGCCCGGCCAGGTCGCTGAAGCCGTAGGGGAGGCGGTACGTCCGGTCGCGCCCCAGCACCCCCTCGGCCACGCCGGTGAGCAGGTCCGCGTAGGTGCGGCGCCCCGCCACCGTCCACGCCCACGCCCCGTCCTCCGCCCCGCGGTCCAGCGCCGCCCGCGCGCTCACCACCGACAGCTCCGCCAGCCCGTTCAGCCCGCCCCCCTCGCCGCCGCCGGTGCGGGTGCGCAGGTCCAGCACCCCCGCGGCCCCGCCGCCCAGCGCCGCCGGCTGCACCCCCGGGTGCAGGAACGCGGCGCCCACCGCGTCCGGGTTGACCCCGGAGAAGCCGCCCAGCCCGTGCACCGGGTTGAACAGGGGGATCCCGTCCAGGTGGACGCGCGTCTGGTCCCAGGGCGCGCCGCGGGTCCACAGCTCGGCGCTGTACTCGTCGCCCGCGCTCACCCCCGGCAGCCGCTGCAGGGCGCGGAACAGGTCCGTCTCCCCCAGCGTGATCCCCTCCGCCACGTCCGAGTGCGTCAGCGCGCGCACGTCGCTGGGGAGGTACGCCTCCTGCCGCGCCCGCTCCACCGCCACCCGGCGCCGCCCCGCCTCCGCCGCGCCCGGCACCGTGCGCGTCCGCCCGTACGGGTCGGCCGGGTCCACCGCCGGCACCGACACCTCCACCGGCTGGAGCGCCACCGGCTCCACGTCCAGCCCCACCGAAACCCGCGACTCCGCCGCGCCGCGCAGGTCCACCTCCACCGTGGACGAGCGGTAGCCTAGCCGCTCCACGTGCAGCCGGTACTCTCCCGCCGGCACCCCGGCGAAGCGGTAGCGGCCGGCCGCGTCCGTGCGCGCCGTGCGGGCGGCCTGCACGAACGGGCTCGCCGGCCCCGGGAGCGCCCCCGGCGCGCGCGGCTCCAGCACCACCGTCGCGTCCGGGAGCGGGCGCTGGCTGTACGCGTCCACCACCGTCCCCGCCACGGACGCGCGCTCCTCCACGGCGGCGTGCTCCGGAGTCTGCGCGCGCGCCGCCTCGGCCCGCGCCGGGCTCCCCGCCAGCAGCAGGAGCCCCGCGAGCAGCATGGTCCATCCGCGGCGCCGCGCCGATCCGTGCCTCACCGTTTCCCTCGCGTGTGCGTGTCGCCCGGCGGAGCGCGCCCCGCCGCCTTCCACACATGCAATGCGCGGGCTCGCCGGCTTCTGACGGGGCGGGGAAGCAGCCCGTCCGCCGCCCGCCGTCAGAACCCCGCCCGCCCGTGCATTTCCTTGCCGTACAGCGCGATGCGCCGCCTGCCCCGAAGAAGCGGGACCGTGTCAGAAGCCCGGGGCATCGCGCATTCACCTGTAAACAGATGGCGGCCGGAGCCGCCCGACCACCACCGGAGAGACTGCAATGACCACCACCCGCGTCCGCACCGCCCTGTTCGCCCTCGCCGCGCTGCTCGGCGCCGCGCCCGCCGCCTCCGCGCAGGCCGCCGGTGACCCCGCGCGCCCCACCTCCGTCTCCCTGATGCTCGGCGGGCTGGGCACCGACGTGTCCGAGGGGAAGACCTTCGGCATGGCCGCCGCCCGCGCCGACTGGCGCCTGTCCCGCTGGCTCCTGGCCGAGGCCGGGGTGTCGTACGCCCGCGGCGAGATCGAGATGACCCGCCACAGCGGCGGGACGCCCAGCTTCTACATGGACAACACCGGCCTGGGGACCGCCACCGTGGGCGTGCAGGCGCAGCTCCCGCTCCCATACGTGCAACCCTACGTGGGGATCGCCACCGGACTGTATCTGCGCCTGGACAAGCCGGGCGGGCACCGCTTCCTTTCCACCACGCACGAGTTCCCGGCCGGCGTGCGGGTCCCGCTCACCCGTCGCCTGGGCGCCCGCGCCGAGGTGCGCCTGCGCTACGACCAGCAGCAGTTCAGCGGGCAGGAGTTCGGTGCCGAGACTACCGTTGGTCTGAGCCTGCGTATGTAGACGACACGGGTCTGGGCGTGCCCCTCGCTGGCGCTCGGGTCGGGCTGCGGCTCCGTAGCAGACGATACGACCGTCTGCAACGGAGGCGAACCCCAACGGTACTGCTGTTGGGTTTCGCCGCTTCGCGCTCGCATCCCTCACGCGGGGCTGGTGCTGGCGTCCTCCGGGGCCCCCCACCCCCGGCCCCTCCCCCGCAAGCGAGGGAGGGGAGAACTGCTTGGTGCTCCCGCAGTTGCCCCCTCTCCCAGAATTAGGAGAGGGTGGCGAGCCTCAAGCGAGCCGGGTGAGGGCCGCCGTCGCCGTTCAGCGTACTCCGTACTTCGTACTGCCGTTGACTTTCGCACTCCCGCACTTCCGCACTCTCGCACTCCCTGTCACAATCCCTGCCCCCCGCGCGTTCCCTTCCCAGCCGAACGATCCGGACCCCGGCCCGCCGCACGTGGATTTCGAGCAAACGTTTCGCAGCCTCTATCCGTCCCTGTACCGGTACCTGCACCGCCTGACGGGGGACGCGGACGTCGCGGAGGACCTGGCGCAGGAGTCGTTCGTGCGGCTCCTGGGGCGCCGCGTCTCCGACGACGGGGTGCGGGTCTGGCTGTTCACCGTCGCCACCAACCTGGTGCGCGACGGGGCGCGCAAGCGGGCGCGCCGGGCGCGCATCCTGGAAGCGGAGCCGGTGCTCCCCGGCGCCTTCCCGGCCCCCGACGAGGCGGTGGAGCGGGAGGACCGCATCGCCGCGGTGCGGGACGCGCTGGGGCACCTCCCGGCGCGCGACCGCGAGCTCCTGCTCATGCGCGAGGAAGGGTTCTCGTACGCGGAGATCGCCCGGGCCGCCGGCGTGGCGCCCGGCTCGGTGGGGACGCTGATCGCCCGCGCCCTGCGCAAGTTCACACAGGCGTACCCGAGGGAAGACGAGGGATGAGCCACCCGGCCGAAGGGACACTCCAGGCGCTCCTGGACGGCGAGCTGCCGCGGGCCGAGCGCGCCGAGGTGGAGCGGCACCTGCAGGCGTGCGCCGCCTGCCGCGCCGAGGCGGACCGGCTGCTCGGCGCCGCGGCGCGGCTCACCGCCGCGCTGGGGCCGCTGGACCGCCCCGCCCCTACGGAGCGCGCCCTGGCCGCCGTGAACCGGCAGCGCTGGCGCCGCTGGGTGGGGGTGGACGCCGGGCAGGTGCTGCGCCGCGCCGCCGTGCTGGTGCTGGGGGTCGCCGGCGTCGCTTCCGCCACGGTGCCGGGGTCGCCGGTGCGCGGCTGGATCGCGCAGATGCTGGACCGCGTCCAGGTCTCCTCCGCCCCCGCGGGCGACCCGGCCGCCGGCGCCGCGACCCCGGGTGCCGCCGGACCGGCGGACTCCGCGGCCGCCCCCGGCGGGGCCGCCCCCGCGGCGCAGCCCGCCGCCGAGTCGGCGGCCGGCGTTTCGGTGCTCCCCGAGCTGGGGCGCGTGCGGGTGGTGCTCACCCACCCCTCGCCCGACCTGCGCATCCGCGTGCGCCTTTCCGACGACGCGTACTCCGACGTGCGCGCCACCGGCCGGGGGGGGGGGGGGGGGGGGGGGGGGGGGGGGGGGGGGGGGGGGGGGGGGG
>JBFMFL010000273.1:0-9512 GCA_040752145.1 Gemmatimonadota bacterium | reverse complement strand
TCGCTTGAGGCTCGCCACCCTCCCCCACTCCTGGGGGAGGGCTGTCCGGGCGTCGGCACCGTCGTGCTCCCCCTCTCCCCTTGCGGGAGCGGGAGCCGGGGGGTAAGGGGTGCCGTCGCCGTTCTCCCCTCCCCCTTGCGGGGAGGGGCCGGGGGAGGGGGTCGCCGTTGCAGGCTGTTCCCTGTTCCCTACCGCAGCCCGACCGCCACCCGCACCCGGTCCATCGTCGTCGTCGCCACCTCGCGGGCGCGCTCCGCGCCCTTGCGCAGGACCTCGTCCACGTAGTCGGGATTGCGCTCCAGTTCGGCGCGGCGGGCGCGCATCGGGCCGAAGTGGTCCATGATCGCCTCGAACAGGCGCTTCTTGAAGTCGCCATAGCCGGTGCCGCCGGCGCGGAACTCGTCCTCCATGCGGCGCACCTCGTCGGGGGTGGCGAAGAGGCGGTAGAGGGCGAGGACGTTGGAGCCCTCGACGGGCTTGGGGTCCTCCAGCGGGGTGGAGTCGGTGACCACGGACATCACGCTCTTCCGCAGCGCCTTCTCCGGGGCGAACATGTTGACGGTGTTGCCGTAGCTCTTGCTCATCTTCTGCCCGTCGGTGCCGGGGACCACCGCCACCTGCTCGGCGATCTCGGGCTCGGGGAGCTTGAGCGTGCCCTCGCCGAAGGTCTCGTTGACCTTGCCGGCGATGTCGCGGGCCATCTCCAGGTGCTGCTTCTGGTCCCTGCCCACGGGCACCACGTCCGCGTCGTACAGCAGGATGTCGGCGGCCTGGAGCACGGGGTAGACGAACAGCCCCGCGCTGGCGGCGATCCCCTTGGCCACCTTGTCCTTGTAGGCGTGGGCGCGCTCCAGCAGCCCCATGGGCGTGACGGTGGTCAGGATCCACATCAGCTCCGAGTGCTCCGGCACGTCGGACTGCTTGAAGAAGATGCTCCGCTCCGGGTCCAGCCCCGCGGCCAGAAAGTCCAGCGCCGCGCTGCGGGTGTTGGCGCGCAGGGCGGCTGCGTCCTGCAGGCTGGTGAGGGCGTGCAGGTCCACCAGGATGGCGAACACCTGCCCGCGCTCCTGGTTGGCGATCAGGGGGCGCATGGCCCCGAAGTAGTTGCCGACGTGCAGGGTGCCGGACGGCTGGATGCCGGTGAGGATTCGAAGCATGCTCGGGTTCCGCATGTGTAGGGCGGCGCGCGGCCCGCCGCTCGCCTGGAAATCCGGAAGAGAAGCGGTAAGTTAGCGCTCCCGCGAGACGCGGAGCAAGCGAACGCCAGCCCCGAGCCCAGCCCATGACCGAGCCCACGCCCGACCCGCTGCACGGCCTGCGCGCCGCCCCCGACCCGCGCGACCCCCGGGCCCCGTCGCTGCTCCGCCCCGCGGACGCGTCCGCGCCGCTGGAGGGCCGCCGGGTGGTGCTGGGGCTCCCCTACGACGGCGGGATCCCCTCGCGCCCGGGGGCGCGCTTCGGGCCGCGGGCCATCCGCGAGGCGCTGGCGTCGTTCGGCACGTACGACGGCGAGCGCGAGGTGCGGCCCGCCGCCGACCTGGGCGACCTGGCGCTCCCCTCCATGAACGGGGCCGCCGCCCACGCCCGCATCGAGGAGGCCGCCCGCCGGGTCTTCGCCGCCGGCGCCCGCCCCGTGTTCCTGGGGGGCGACCACGGCTGCACCGGCTCCCTGATCCGCGGCCTGGCCGCCGCCCGCCCGCAGGCCAGCCTCGCGCTCGTCACCATCGACGCGCACCTGGACGTGCGCGAGTACGACGACGAGGCCTCGCTCGGCAGCGGCACCCCCTTCCGCCGCGCCCTGGAGACGCCCGTCCTCGTCGGCGCGCGCGTGGCGATGCTCGGCATCCGCCCCTTCGCCAACTCGCGCCACTACCTGGACTGGGCCGGCGCGCAGGGGATCCGCCTCACCACGGTGGACGAGATCGAGGCGCACGGCGCCGCCCGCGCCGCCAAGGCCGCCCTGTACACCGCCACCGCCGGCGCCGACGCCCTCTACCTGAGCATCGACATGGACGCCGCCGACGCCGCCTTCGCCCCCGGCGTCAGCGCCGCCGGCATCGGCGGCCTGTCCGCCCGCGAGATAATCGCCCTGGTGAAGACCGTCGCCACCGACCCCCGCCTGGTGGGCGCCGACATCATGGAGACCTCGCCCCCGCACGACGCCGACGGCCGCACGGCGAAGCTGGCCGCGAGGCTGCTGCTGGAACTGCTGTAGAACGGAAGTGCGAGAGTGCGAAAGTGCGGGAGTGCGAAAGTGAACGGCAGCACGGAGTACGAAGTACGAAGTACGAAGTACGAAGTACGCTACACACCGTGGGGCTGGTTTGCAGTTCTCCCCTCCCTCGCTTGCGGGGGAGGGGCTGGGGGTGGGGGGCGCCGTTCGCAGTTACCGCAGTATCCCCCAGATCTTCTGCGGAGGGAGACAGCCGGGCAGTTTCGGCTGGCTCACTCCGGCGCAGGGAAACCCGCCGGCGGTTTGGCGGGGTTCCCGGAGCCCGCGGAGGAAACAGGCCGGCCGTTTGGCCTGGTTCCGGAGCGGCCCACAGACGGACCCGTCGCAGCGCACAAAACTACTCGCCCCCGGCGCCATGAAGGCACCGGGGGCGAATCCGTCAAAAAAGCTCGCAGATCGGGAAAGCCTTACGGCTGGCGGCTCTCGCGCAGGATCTGCTCGCGGTACTGCTCGCTGGCGAAGATCGCCACCTCCACGCGGCGGTTCTGCGAGCGCCCGGACTCGGTGGCGTTGCTGGCGATCGGCTCGGTCTCGCCGCGCCCCGAGGTGCGGATGCGCCCGGACGACACGCCGCGCTGGATCAGGTAGTTCGCCGCCGACGAGGCGCGGCGCTGCGACAGGTCCATGTTGTACTGGTCGCTGCCCACGTTGTCGGTGTGGCCCACCACCAGCACCTCGCTCCCCGGGTTGCGCTGGAGGATGTCCGCCAGCTTCTGCAGGTTGCTGCGGCCGGCCGGGTACAGCTCGGTGGAGTTGAAGGGGAACAGGATCCCCGACTCGAAGGTCACCGCGATCCCCTCGCCGATGCGCTCGACGGTGGCGCCGTCCACGTTCTCCTCGATCTCCTCGGCCTGCCGGTCCATCTGCCGGCCGATGACGGCGCCGGCCGCGCCGCCCAGCACCGCGCCCAGGATGGCGCCGCGGGCCGTGGAGCCGGTGTTCTTCCCGATCACCGCGCCGACCGCCGCACCCGTGCCGGCGCCGACCACGGCCCCGCGCTCGGTGGTGTTCAGCGACGCGCACCCGGCCAGGCCGGTGGTGCCGAGAGTGGTCACGGCGACGAGCGCCGTCAGTGAGCGTCCGTACTTGGTCATCGTCCGATTTCCTCCCCTAGATGTGGGACCACACCGCAGACTGCCCGACGCGGTAACCTTGCGGGTCGCCGTCCCCGTTTGCAAGGGCAGTGCCCGCCACGGCCCCCGCCCGGGTCCGGGAAAGCCCCGCCCGCCCCGCCGCCATGCGCCCGCCAGCCGGAAACCCGCGCCGCGCGTGGACTTCCGGCGCGTCCGGCGCAGACAGGCGACGGGCTAAATCCATGTGGACCACGGGGTTCGCTCGCCAGCCGGGCCGGCAGAGCCCGTCCACTGCAGGGGACAGGCGGAGGCGCACGGGGGCGACGCCGGCGCGGACCGCGCGATCCGGGACGGCGCCGCGTGGTCTGGAGATTGCCTCCTGTGCCCGCGCAAACGCAGGACGCAGGCACACCCACGAATACCCACGTGACCACCGCGACACAGACCACTCCCGAGGCCCTCCGGACCACCCTCCGCGAGAGCTTCGGCCTGGAAGACTTCCGCCCCGGGCAGGAGCAGGTGATCCGCGCCGCCCTGGACGGCCGCGACACCATCGCCGTGATGCCCACGGGCGCCGGCAAGTCCCTGATCTACCAGCTCCCCGCGCTGCACCTCCCCGGCCTCACGCTGGTGGTCTCGCCGCTCATCGCGCTGATGAAGGACCAGACCGACAAGCTGGAGGAGCTGGGGGTGGACGCGCTGACCATCAACTCCGGGCTGACCCAGCGCCAGCAGACCGCCAACGAGCAGGCCGTGGAGCGCGGCGAGGGCAAGATCCTGTACGTGACGCCCGAGCGCTTCCGCGACCGCGACTTCTTCGAGGTGCTGCTGGAGCGTCAGGTGTCGCTGTTCGTGGTGGACGAGGCGCACTGCGTGTCGCAGTGGGGGCACGACTTCCGCCCCGACTACATGATGCTGGGCGCCATCGCCGACCGGCTGGGGCGGCCGCCCATCATGGCCGTCACCGCCACCGCCTCGCCCGAGGTGCGCGACGACGTCGCCCACCAGCTCCGCATGCGCGACCCGTTCGTGCTGGTGGCGGACCTGGTGAGGCCCAACCTGTTCTTCGAGGTGCTCCCCACCGTCAACGACTCCGAAAAGGACGCGGCGCTGGACCGCATCCTCCGCCGGGCCGAGGGGACGGGGATCGTGTACGTGGCCACCGTCAAGGAGGCCGAGCGGATCTTCGAGCAGTTCGGGGAGCGGCACGCGCTGGCGCTGTACCACGGCAAGCTCCCCGCGAAGGAGCGGCACGAGGCGCAGGAGAAGTTCATGGCCGGCGAGGTCAGGGCGGTGGTCGCCACCAACGCCTTCGGGCTGGGGATCGACAAGCCGGACATCCGCTTCGTCGTCCACTTCCACTTCCCCGGCTCGCTGGAGGCGTACTACCAGGAGGCGGGACGCGCCGGGCGCGACGGCGAGCCCTCCCGCTGCACCGTGCTGTACCGGGTGGAGGACCAGGCGGTGCAGGGCTACTTCCTGGGGGGCAAGTACCCGGACATCACCGAGGCCGCCCAGGTGGCGCGGGTGGTGAACGCCATGCCGCTGGAGGAGCGCCGCGGCCTGGACGACATCGCCGAGATCGCGGACGTCCCCCGGCGCAAGGCGCGCATCGTCCTCACCCTGCTGAAGCGGCACGGGATGATGCGCGAGCACCGCGGCGGCGCCTGGGAGCGCCTGGCCGAGGACGTCACCACCGCCGACCTGAGCCGGGAGCTGATCGACTACGAGGAGCGCCGCAGGCGCGACCGCGAGAAGCTGGAGGTGATGGTCCGCTACTGCCGCACGGCGCGCTGCAGGACCCGGATGATCCTGGAGTACTTCGGCGAGGAGCACCCGGAGGGCTTCCGCTGCGGCCACTGCGACAACGACGTGGACCCGGAGCCGGGCCTGGCCGCGGAGCGGGAGGAGGCCGTGGCGGAGGCGCCGGTGACGGCCGAAGCGTTCCCGTCGGCCGGGAGCGGGGCGGAGGACCAGCCGCACGCGCTCTGGGCGGGGGAGGAGGTGCGCCACGAGACCTTCGGCGAGGGGGTGGTGCTGGAGGTGTCCACCGACCGGGCGGAGGTGGACTTCGCGGGGCACGGCACGCGCACCGTGAAGCTGGAGTTCCTGGAGCGGGTGTGAGGTGAACCGCTTCTGACGGGGGGTTCGGGCGTGCCCCCGGCTGGCGCCGGGGTCGGGCTTCGGGGATTCGTCAGTGCTCCGGGGTGAGCAGCTTCACCTTGCCCCACGGCTCCAGCGACAGCGGCGTCGTCTCCGCCGGGTCGCCGTTGACGTGGGCCTCCACGGCGCGGCCGTCCGCCGCTTCCACGCGCAGGCGGCGGGCGCGAAGGGGGGCGGCGCCCGGAACCCGGAGGTGAAGGGCGCCCGGGATCTCCACGCCCAGCCAGAACTCCGCCAGCCGCCGCCGCGACCCGCTCCGGAAGAGCACCACGTCCAGCAGGGCGTCCTCCGGGTCCGCGCCGGGCGCCACGGTATGGGGCCCGGCGTAGTGCGGCGGGTTGGTGACGAGCACCTGCGTGGCGCCCAGCTCGAACGGGTTGCCGTGATGGTCCTCGCCGCGGACGTACAGCAGCGGGAACTCGTAGCGGGCCCACTCCGCCACGCCCTGGACCCCCACCGCCGCCAGCCCCAGCCAGTCCTTGAGCCGCGGACCGACGTTGCCGATGGCCCGCGCCTCGAACCCCACTCCCACGCCGAGCAGCACCGCCCGACCGCCCACCTCCCACGTCCGGAAGGGGCGCGTCGCCCGCGCGCGGGACAGCGCCTCCACTGCCCGGAGCGGACCTCCGCGAAGGCCGCACTCCAGCGCGACGACGTTGACCGTCCCGTGCGGCAGGATCCCCAGCGGCACCTCCGTGTCCACCAGCGCCGTCGCCGCTTGCGCCACCGTGCCGTCCCCGCCGCACGCCCACACCGCCTCCACGTCCGGCGCAAGGTGCTCCCGCACCAGCTCCGTGGCGTGGTCCTGCCCGCGCGTCACCAGCAGCTCGGCGGTCCAGCCGCGCCGCTCCAGGGCCCGGAGGAGCCGGTCGGGGGGCGGGCGGCGCCACCACTGCCCGGCGGCGGGGTTGTAGACGAGCAGGGATCTGGGCATCTCCGGTCCGGTTCGGGGTCGCGCTTCGCCATGCAACCCTCCGGCCGCTCCCGGTTGCAACCAAGTGGAGGCCCACGGTGTCCAAGCCCCCGTAGCCCGGCGGTCCCCTCCCACCTCCACCCCGAGTCCCATGTCCCCCAGGCGGACCCTCACCCCGGCCCTCCTCGCCCTGCTCGCGGCCGCCGCGCCCGCGGCCGCGCAGGAGAGCGCGCACTCCACCGGCACCGCCCCGCGGGTGCAGGCGACCGAGCGCACCGTCCCGGTCGTGGTGGACGGCCGGCTGGACGAGGCGGTGTGGCGGTCGGCCCCGGCCGCCACCGACTTCGTGCAGCAGGACCCCCAGGAGGGGCGGCCGGCCACGCAGCGCACCGAGGTCCGCCTGGCGTACGACCAGGACGCGCTCTACATCGGCGCGCGGATGTTCGACTCGCTGGGCGCGGCCGGCGTGCGGGACCGCCTGTTCCGCCGGGACCAGGTGTCCAGCGGCGACTACGTGCAGTTCACCTTCGACACGTACCACGACCACACCGGCGTCACCTCCATCCTGGTGAACCCGTCGGGGGTCAAGAACGACGCCGGGCAGGCGTCCGCGTACGCCGACCCCTCGTGGGACCCGGTCTACACCGTGGCCGCGCGCACCGACTCCCTGGGGTGGGCCGCGGAGCTGCGCATCCCCTTCAGCCAGCTGCGCTTTCCGCGCGACAGCGTGCAGACGTGGGGGATGCAGGTGTTCCGCTTCGTGGAGCGCCTCAACGAGAACTCCGTGTGGAGCTTCACGCCCAAGCGGGAGAGCGGCGGCCCCGCGCGCTACGGGCACCTGGAAGGGCTGCGCGCGCCGCGCAGCCGGGGCCGGGTGGAGCTGCTCCCCTACGCCCTCAGCCGGGCCAGCTACGTGCAGCCCACGCAGCCGGGCAGCCCCTTCCAGAGCGGCAGCGAGTACACCACCCGGGTGGGCGCCGACCTCAAGTACCAGCTCAGCTCCACGCTCACGCTCGACGCCACCGTCAACCCCGACTTCGGCCAGGTGGAGGTGGACCCGGCCGTGGTGAACCTCAGCGCCTTCGAGACCTTCTACTCCGAGAAGCGGCCCTTCTTCGTGGAAGGGAGCGGGCTGTTCGGCTTCGGCGGCTTCTCGTGCTTCAACTGCTCCGGCGCCGGCGCTTCCTCGATGTCGCTGTTCTATTCCCGGCGGGTCGGGCGCTCGCCCCAGGGGGGCATCACGCGCGGCGGCACGGAGTACGTGCAGTCCCCGGAGAACAGCACCATCCTGGGCGCCGCCAAGGTGACCGGCCGCACCCGGGGCGGCCTGCAGGTGGGGCTGCTGAACGCAGTCACGCGCTCCGAGCACGCGCTGGCCCAGGACACGCTGGGCGGCCGCTTCTCGGAGGAGGTGGAGCCCGCGAGCAACTACTTCGTGGGGCGGGTGCGGCGGAACCTGCGCGGCGGCAACCTCACCGTGGGGGCCATCGCCACCTCCGTGGTGCGGCGCTTCGGCTCGGACGCGCTGGAGCAGCGCCTCCCCGGGCACGCGGAGGCCGCGGGGGTGGACTGGGAGGCGTGGTGGAAGAACCGCACCTACCGCCTGATGGGCAACGTCGCCCTGTCCAGCGTGGCGGGGGATTCCGGCGCCGTCCTGCGGCTGCAGCGCTCGTCCGCCCGCTACTTCCAGCGGCCGGACCGGCACAGCGGGGGGAACGGCGTGTTCTCGGACCTGCTGGACCCCTCGGCCACGGCGCTGCGCGGGCACGGGGGCTACCTGCGGCTGGCCAAGGACGCGGGCGAGTGGCAGTGGGAGGGGGCGGTGAACTACCGCAGCCCGGGGTTCGAGGTCAACGACGCCGCCTTCCTGAACCGGGCCGACTACGTGTGGACGCTGGCGAACGTGATGCGCCGCTGGAACACGCCCACGCGGCACTACCGCTGGTGGCAGGCCATCGTGGGCGGCCAGCAGGAGTACAACTTCGACGGCGACCGCACCGCCGGCCAGCTCCACGTCTTCACCGGCGGCCAGCTGGCCAACTACTGGAACGTGGCGTTCTACACGGAGCTCAAGCCCGAGGCGAGCGACGACCGCCTGACGCGCGGCGGGCCCGTGGTGCGCAGCCCGGGCGAGGTCCTGATGCACGCCCGGATGAGCACCGATCCGCGCAGCGCGGTGCTGTACTCGCTCAGCGGCGACTACATCCCCGACTCGGACGGGGGCAGCTACACCGGCGTCGACGGCAGCGTCCGCTTCCGGCCGGCGCCCAACGTTCAGCTCACCCTGGGCCCCTCGTACAGCTTCGTGCGCAACACGCAGCAGTTCGTCCTGCGGCGCGACGACGCCACGGCCACGCACTTCGCCGGGCAGCGGGCGCTGTTCGCGGACCTGGCGCAGCACCAGCTCTCCATGAACACGCGGCTGAACTGGACGTTCACGCCCGCGCTCTCCCTGGAGCTCTTCGCCCAGCCGTTCGTGTTCGCCGGCGACTATTCGCGGTTCCGGGAGTTCACGGGGCCGCGCACGCTGGAGAAGAAGGAGTACGGCAGCGACTTCGGCAGCATCTGCTTCGACCCGCGCGCCGACCGCTACACGGCCGACCCGAACGGCGACTGCGCCGTCGCGGGCGGGGGCTCGGCGCAGGCGTTCTCGTTCGACAACCCGGACCTGAACGTGCGCTCGCTGCGCGGCAACGCGGTGCTGCGCTGGGAGTACCGCCCGGGCTCCACGCTCTTTCTGGTTTGGCAGCAGCAGCGCGCCGGCGGCCACGCCTTCGGCGACTTCGACTTGGGGCGCGACGCGGGGGGCATCTTCCGCCAGCGGGCGGACAACATCTTCGTCATCAAGGCGAGCTACTGGATCGGGCAGTAGCGGGTGGAGCTGGACGACCGAACTGCGGATTTGGGCGTGCCCCTCGCTGGCGCTCGGGTCGGGCTTCGGCTCCGTAACGCAGCAAACAACGCTCGCTAACGGAGTCGAGCCCCGGCGGAAACAGCCCCGCCGGTCTGAGCAGCCGGGAAGATACTTGACACTTTGGACCGGGATGATGCTTGACACTTCCTTCCGCTTGGGAGAAACAGACTTAGCCTGAACAGGGCCGAGACAAACCCTCACTCCCAGGCGAGGTGT
>JBFMFL010000272.1:0-9596 GCA_040752145.1 Gemmatimonadota bacterium | reverse complement strand
CGGCTCCGCCCCGGGAGAGGGCGCGGCGGGGGCGCGGGGCGCTCAGGCCACGGCCAGCGGCGCCTCCGCCGCGGGCTCCGCGCGGCGGGCCAGGTCGCGGGCGTACCAGTCCAGCGCCTCGGCCAGCCCCGCCGCCACCGAGTGCGTGGGCTCGAAGCCCAGCCCCTCGCGGATGCGGGAGATGTCCGCCTGCGACTCGCGCACGTCGCCCGCGCGCGCCTCGCGGTACAGCGGCGCGGCCCCGCGCAGCTCCGGCCGGCGGGCGGCCAGCCCGTCGCGGAGCAGCCCGAACAGCTCGTTGAGCGTGGTGCGCTCGCCGCAGGCCACGTTGTACACCCGGTCGGTGGCCTCCTCCGGGGCGGCCGCGGCCAGCAGGTTGGCCTGCACCACGTTCTCCACGTAGCAGAAGTCGCGGCTGTTCCCGCCGTCGCCGTTGATGGCGCACGGCTCCCCGGCCAGCAGGTTCCTCACCCAGATGGGGATCACCGCCGCGTAGGGCCCCTCCGGGTCCTGCCTGCGCCCGAAGATGTTGAAGTAGCGCAGCCCCACCGTCTGGATCCCGTAGGCGCGCTGGTACACCCCCGCGTACAGCTCGTTGACGTGCTTGGTGACCGCGTAGGGCGAGAGCGCCCGCCCGATGTCGTCCTCCCTCTTGGGGAGCCCGGGCGCGTCGCCGTAGGTGGCGCTGGAGGCCGCGTACACGAAGCGGCGCACCCCGGCGTCGCGGGCGGCGGTGAGCACCCCCAGGAAGCCGTTGACGTTGACGTCGTTGGCCAGCAGCGGCTGCTCCAGCGACAGCGGCACCGAGCCCAGCGCGGCGTGGTGGAGCACGTGGTCCACCCCGCGGCAGGCCTCGCGGCAGGCGCGCAGGTCGCGGATGTCGCCCTCCACGAAGCGGAAGCGGCGCTGGCGCGCGGGGTCGCCGCGGAGCGCCTCCTCCAGGTTGCGGGCGTACCCGGTGGAGAAGTCGTCCATCCCCACCACGGTCTGCCCCAGGTCGAGCAGCCCTTCCAGCAGGTTGGAGCCGATGAACCCGGCGGCCCCGGTGACGAGCCAGGTGCGGGGATTCCGGCGCAGCAGGTCCTTCACTTCCTCGTAGCGACTCATCGAGCCTCGGGAGTGTGTTCGGTCGGATTCGGGGCGCGGGCCGGGCCCGCGCGGGTCAGTTGCGGAGCGTCGGGGCGGCCGCCGGCGGCGGGGTCCGCGCGGCGTCGGGCGGCTCGTAGAGGAGGAGCGCCTGGACGGCGCGCATGGCGGCGCGTCCGTCCCATCCCTCGGGGCAGTACATGCCGGGGCGGGACCGTCCCTCGGCCCAGGCGTCGCGGAAGGCGGCCAGGATGGCCGCCGGGGTGAGCGGGGCCTGCACGACCCGCTGGCCGCGGTCGAGCACGGCGGGGCGCAGGGGGCGGGTGCGCAGGGCCACGGCGGGGATGCCCATCCCCCGGGCCATCACCTGCATCTCGGCCGAGTCGGTGAGGAGCACGCCGGCCCCCTCCACCAGGGACAGCATCTCCACGTACCCCTCGGGGCGCGGGTCGCACATCGTTTCCAGCAGGGCGGCGAGCCCGAACTCCTCCACCCGCGCCCGGCCGGCCGGCGTGAGCACCACCGCCACGGGGATCTCCTCCGCCACCCGGGCCATCCCCTCCAGCGCCGCGCGCAGCGTCTCCGGGGAGCCCAGCGTGGCGGGCTGCTCCAGCGAGGCGGCCACGTACCCGCCGCGCAGCAGCCCGAAGCGCCCCGGGTACCCCAGCCCGATGGCGCGGGGGAGGAGCGCGAACAGGGTGTCGATGAGCATGCTCCCCACGAACACCACCCGCTCCTTGGCGATCCCCTCGCGGGTGAGGCTGGCGAACGCCTCGTAGCTGGGGGCCAGGAGCACGTCGGCGAGGTGGTCCATGAGGATGCGGTTGGCCTCGTCGGCGACGCGCCAGTCGCCCTCGCGCACCCCCGCCTCCAGGTGGGCGATCCCGAAGCCCACCTCGGCCCGCAGCTTGGAGAGCACGAAGGCGCAGGTGAGCGCCGCGTCGGTCTCGCCCACCAGGACGATCCAGTCCGGGCGCACCCGCGAGGCGACCGGCTCCAGCGCCTGCATGGCCTGCACGATCTGCTGCGCGTGGCTCCCCGGGTCGATCTCCAGGCAGAAGTCCGGCTGCGGCACCTGGAGGTCGGCGAAGAGGGGCCCCAGCGCGCGGAGGTCCTCCGCGCGCCCGGTGAAGGCGAGCATCCCGTCCTCGCCGGATTCGCGCAGCGCCGCGAAGATGGGCGCGGCGCGCACCAGGTCGGCCCCGTCTCCGAGCAGCAGCAGGGTTCGCATCGTGTCTCAGTCGGCGGCGAAGGAGGCCTCGGCCACCGGGGCCGACCGGTACTCGCCGGAAAGCCCCACCACGCGGGCCCCGCCCTCGCAGCCGCGCATCACCCCGCGCGTGTCCACCACCAGGTGCGCGTTCTCGGCCACCTTGCGGTAGCTCACCGCGGAGTGGTCGGTGACGATCACCACCGCGTCCATGGTCTGCAGCACGCAGTCGGAGAGCTCCACGCTGCGCATGGGGAGGTTGCGGAGCGGCGTGTGCCCGTCGTCGCGGATCACGGGGCAGTGCGGGTCGTGGTAGAACACCCAGGCGCCGCGCTCCTGCAGCAGCTGCATGACCTCCAGCGCCGGACTCTCGCGCAGGTCGTCGATGTCCTTCTTGTAGGAGACGCCCAGCACCAGCACCCGGCTGCCGCGCACCGCCTTGGCGTCGTCGTTGAGCGCGTCGGCCACCTTGCGGACCACGAAGGCCGGCATCTCCGAGTTGATCTCGCTGGCCACCTCGATCATGCGGGTCTTGAAGGCCAGCGTCCGCATCTTCCAGGAGAGGTAGTGCGGGTCCAGCGGGATGCAGTGCCCGCCCAGCCCGGGGCCCGGCGTGAACTTCATGAAGCCGAACGGCTTGGTGGCCGCGGCCTCCACCACCCCCCACACGTCCACCCCCAGCCGGTTGCACGCCTGCGCCATCTCGTTCACCAGGGCGATGTTGACCAGGCGGAAGGTGTTCTCGTACACCTTGACCAGCTCGGCCGCCTCGGTGCTCTCCACCGGCACCATGGTGTCGAAGACGCGCGAGTAGAAGGCGAGCCCCGCCTCCAGGCACGCCGGGGTGACGCCGCCGATCACCTTGGGGGTGTTGCGCGTCTGCCAGCGGATGTTGCCCGGGTCCACCCGCTCCGGCGAGAAGCACAAAAAGAAGTCCTCGCCCACCCGCAGCCCGCTCTCCTCCAGGATGGGGAGGGCCACCTCGCGGGTGGTGCCGGGGAAGGTGGTGCTCTCCAGGATCACCAGCTGCCCCGGGCGGAGCGCCGCCCGCACCGCCTGCGCCGCGGCCACCACGTACGACAGGTCCGGGTCCTTGGTCTTGTTGAGCGGGGTGGGGACGCAGATGGAGACCACGTCGCACTCCGCCAGGCGGGCCAGGTCGCCGGTGGCGGCCAGGAGCCCCTCGCCCACGTACGCCCTCACCACCTCGCTGGGGACGTCCATGACGTGGCTCTCGCGCCGGTTGACGCGGGCGACCACCTGCTCGTCCACATCGAAGCCGACCACGCGGTAGCCGCTGCGCGCGATCTCCACGGCGAGCGGAAGCCCCACGTAGCCGAGGCCCACGACTCCGGCCGTGGCGGTGTTGTCCCTGCACTGGTCCAGCAGCGTGTGGTGCGCGTGGCTCATGGTCGTGACGTGTCCGGGGGTGCCGCGGGCGCGGCCGTGTCCGGGCAGCGGGTGAGGCTGCCCGACGGCCCGCCGAAGTGGATTTCGGACCCATCCCAGAAGCACCCCCTGTGCCGGGCCCCGGCGCCGCGGCGCGGAAACGGACGGCGTGCGCGGGATCGCCGCCGCCACGCCCGGTTGCGCGCCGCTCCGGAGTCCCCGCCGGCCGGGAAGGCGGCGCGGCCGCGGCGCGGCGCCCCGGCCGGAACTGTGGATCGAATCCAACAGGTGTTGACGGTGGGGCCCTGTCCGGAGGGCGGGAGGAGGCGCTACGCCCTCCCCGGCGGCGCCGCGCCCCTGTCGCCGCGGGGGCCGGGCGCCTTATCGTACCCTGCGGGCGCGCCGCCCCGGACGGCGCGGCGCGCCCGCGCCCACCCACACGCGAGACTTGACCAGATGCCCCAGACACTCGCCGCGCTCCGGGAGCGGCTCGCGGGCTCGCGGGCGTACGCGGTGCTGCGCGAGCTGCGCCGCGCCCCGGACCGGCTCCTCCACCCCTCGCGCCGCCGCGCCGCGCTGCGCGAGCTGCGGGAGTCGGACCTGCCCAACACCGTGGTGTTCGTCTGCTACGGCAACATCTGCCGGAGCCCCTACGCGGCCGCCGCCTTCCGGCGGGCGCTCCCCCCGGAGCTGGCGGGGATCCGGGTGCTGTCGGCGGGGATGGTGGGGGCCAACCGCCCCGCGCCCCGCGAGGGCGTCGCGGTGGCGGCGCGGCGGGGGATCGACCTCTCGGCCCACCGCGCCACCCTGCTCACCCGCGAGGCCGCGCGCACGGCCGGGCTGGTGGTGGTGATGGGCGAGGACCAGCGGCGCTCCGTGGTCCGCGACTTCGGGCGCGAGCCGCGGGGGATCGTGGTGCTGGGCGACCTGGACCCGCTCCCCATCGACCTGCGCACCGTGCGCGACCCCTGGCGCCAGCCGGAGGCCGCGTTCGAGGACAGCTACGCCCGCATCGACCGCTGCGTGGCCGAGCTGGTGAAGGCGCTCGCCGGGGCCGGCGCCGCCCCGGAGGACGCCCCGCGCGAGGCGCCCGCGGGGCGCGCGTAGCGCCCGCGCCGCACCCGGAGTGTTGGAGCGGCGCATCACCTGCCGGTCCGCCGCACGCCGGCTCCGCTCCGCCGGGGCCCCCGCGTGCGGCGGGCGCCCCCGCCCGCCGGAGGGCGGAAGGCGCGGCTCCGCGTCCACATCCGGCCCCTCTCCCCGCTCTCCCGCCCGCCCCGGGGCGCCCTCCGCGATCCGGCCCGGTCCCTGCTCCGGCGGGGCGCGGCAACCACGCCGCGACGACCACGCCCCGACCCATGCACCATCACTTCACCGTAGACGTAGAGGAGTACTTCCAGGTCTCCGCCATGGAGCCGCACGTCCCCCGCTCCGCCTGGGACTCCATCCCCGGCCGGATGGAGGCGGGGACGCGCCTGCTCCTGGAGATGCTGGCCGAGCGCGGCGCGCGCGGCACCTTCTTCGTGCTGGGCTGGATCGCCGAGCGCCACCCCGCCCTGGTGCGCGACATCGCCGCGGCGGGGCACGAGGTGGCCTCCCACGGCTGGGGGCACCGCCGGGTGACGCACATCTCCCCCGAGCAGTTCCGCCGCTCGGTGCGCGCCTCCAGGGAGGTGCTGGAGGACCTTGCCGGCGCGCCGGTGCTGGGCTACCGGGCGCCCAGCTTCTCCATCGCCGCGGGGTACGAGTGGGCGCTGGACGTGCTGCTGGAGGAGGGGTACCGCTACGACTCCAGCCGCATGCCCATCCGCCGCCGCGGCTACGGCTTCGCCGGGGGCGGGCGCGACCCGCACTGGCTGGAGCGCCCCGCGGGGCGCCTGGGCGAGGTGCCCCCCGCCACCCTGCGCGTGGGGAGCGCCAACCTGCCGGCGGGCGGCGGGGCGTACTTCCGCCTCTTCCCCTACGCGCTGGTGAAGGCCGCCTTCCGCGAGGCCGAGGCGCGCGGCGCCCCCGCCACCTTCTACATCCACCCCTGGGAGCTGGACCCGGAGCAGCCGCGCCTGGCCGTGCCGCTCGCCACCCGCATCCGCCACTACGGCGGGCTGCGGCGCACGGTCCCCCGGCTGCGCAGGCTGCTGGGCGAGTTCCGGTTCCAGCCCATCGCCCGCACCCTGCAGCTGGAGGCGGCCGCGTGCCCGGCGTGCTGAACGCGGCGCCGGCGGGCGCGCCGCCGCGGGTGCGCGAGGTGGAGCCGGGCGACTCCCGCTGGGACGCGTGGCTGGCCGGGGCGGAGGGGAGCACCTTCTGCCACCTGGCCGGGTGGCGCGAGGTGATGGAGGAGGTGCTGGGCCACCGCTGCCGCTACCTGGCCGCCGAGGCGGAGGACGGGAGCTGGGCCGGGGTGCTCCCCCTGGTGCGGGTGCGGGGCGCGCCCTTCGGGCACTACCTCCTCTCCATGCCCTTCCTCAACGACGGCGGGCCGCTGGGCTCCCCGGCGGCGCGCCGGCTGCTGGCGGCGGAGGCGGTGGAGGAGGCGCGGCGGCTGCGGGTGGACCTGCTGGAGCTGCGCACGCGCGAGCCGCTGGGCGGCGGCCTCGCCGAGTCGCAGCGCAAGGTCACGGTGCTGCTCCCCCTCCCGGACACGGCGGAGGAGCTGTGGGAGAAGGGGTTCCGCGCCAAGCTGCGCAGCCAGGTCCGGCGGCCCCAGAAGGAGGGGCTCACCACGCGCTTCGGCGCGGACCAGGCGGCGCCCTTTTACGAGGTGTTCGCGCGCAACATGCGCGACCTGGGGACGCCGGTGCTCCCGCGCGCCTGGTTCGAGCGGATCGCGCGGGTCTTCCCGGAGCAGGCGACGTTCGCCGTGGTGTACTCCGGCGACACCCCGGTGGCGGCGGGGTGCGGCTTCGCCTGGCGCGGCGAGTTCGAGATCACCTGGGCGTCGGCCCTGCGCGAGTTCAACTCGGTGTCGCCCAACATGCTGCTGTACTGGGCGCTGATGGAGCGCGCGATCGGCACGGGGGTGCGTACCTTCAACTTCGGGCGCTGCACCCCGGGCGCGGGCACCCACCGCTTCAAGCTCCAGTGGGGCGGGAGCGACCTGCCGCTCCCCTGGGCGCAGTGGTCGCCCACCGGCGTCGCGGCCACCCCCTCGCCCGACCGGCCGGTGTTCCGCCTGGCGACCGCCGCCTGGCAGCGGCTCCCGGTCCCCGTCGCCAACCTGGTGGGCCCGGTGCTCGCCCGGCGCCTCCCCTGACGGCCCTCCCCGCATGCCGCTGAGGCACCAGCTGGCGGTGTACTCGCCCGTGTCGCTGCGGGCGGGCGGCCGGGCCGCGGGCGACGTCCTGCGGCCCGGCGCCGACCCGCGCGCCGCCCTGCTGGCGTCGCTGCTCGGCGACTACGCCGCCGCGTCCGGCGCGCTCTGCGGCAGCGGCACGCAGGCGCTGCAGCTGGCGCTGGCGGAAGCGAAGCGGCGCGGCGGGGACGCCCCCGTGGCGCTCCCCGCCTTCACCTGCTACGACATCGCCTCCGCGGCGGTGGGGGCGGGGGTGCGCGTCGCCCTGTACGACGTGGACCCGGACACCCTGGCGCCCGACCCCGCCTCGCTGGAGCGGGTGCTGGCGGCCGGGGCGGGCGCCGTGGTGGCGGGGCCGCTCTACGGCGTGCCGCTGGAGTGGGACGCCCTGCGCGACCTGGCCGGCCGCCACGGCGCGCTGCTGGTGGAAGATGCGGCGCAGGGGCACGGCGCCGCCTGGCGCGGCCGGCCGCTGGGGAGCCTGGGGGAGCTGAGCGTGCTCAGCTTCGGGCGGGGCAAGGGGTGGACGGGAGGCCGCGGCGGGGCGCTGCTGGCGCGGGGCGGGGCGGCCGCGGCCCCGGCCGCGCTCCCCGTCCCCACCCCCGCCGACGAGGCGAGGACGGCGGTGCTGGTGGCGGCGCAGTGGCTGCTGGGGCGGCCGGAGGTGTACGGGATCCCGGCCTCCCTTCCCGGCCTGGGGCTGGGCGAGACCGTGTACCACGACCCCTCGCCGCCCGCGGGGATCACCCGCGCCGCCGCGTCGCTCCTCCGCCACGCGCGCGACGCGTCCCGCCGCGAGGCCGCGGCCCGGCGCGCCAACGCCGCGGCGCTGCTGGAGCGGCTCCCCGCCGGAGGGCGCCCGGTGCGCGTCCCGCCCGACGGCCAGGCGGGTTGGCTGCGCCTCCCGGTCCGCCTCCCCCGCGGGACGCAGGGGCTCGCCCGGCCCGACCGGGCGCGGCGCCTGGGGGTGGCGGGGAGCTATCCCACCACGCTGGCCGCGGTGCCGCAGCTCCGCCCGCTGCTCACCGGACCCGAGACGCGCTGGCCCGGCGCGGAGACGCTGGTGCGCGAGCTGGTCACCCTCCCCACCCACTCGCGGGTGACGGCGGCGGAGCGGGCGGAGATCCTGGAGCTGCTGCGGCCGTAGCCAAGGGCGGGGAGAGGCGGACGGGAGGGCGGAGTGTTCCCGCTCCTGTTCGGGCAATGCGCGGGAAAGTCCGCCGTGGAGGGCGGCCGCCCGATGCGGGTGCATTGCGGGCAAGTGTTTATGCCGCAATGTCTTCTCCTGCGTCTTGAACCGGCGTGGGACGGCCCTCGCGAATGCCTGCGGGGGCGCCGCGGCGGGGGAGGACCAGAGGGGAAGTGGACGGGGGGTGTTGCGGGGGGAGTTTGGCGCTTTTATACTTTTGAAAATTCTACACCGGCCGGACCTCCGGCCACCACGAGCTCCAGGCGGCGGACGGCTCCACGTCCACCCCGGCGCTCGTTCATGCGGACGCGGCTCGATCCCGGCGCACGGATCGCAGCGCACCGCACCCAACACCACACGCTGCTCAGAGCAAAGCCGTCGAAAGGCGGTGACGCAGAGCCACGGGACTAACGCAGGCTTTCCCGCCTGCCACGTTCGCCGGGCCGCCAGCGAAGCGATTCCCCGACCGGGACTCGCAGCTGGCGGCCTTTTGTCTTTTTTCGGGCCACCCCGCTGCTCAGGTCTCCGGTCGCGGACGCCCTCGCCCTGCGCGCTCCTGCACAGGGCCGGGGCACCGGCGTGCCGGAGCGCAGGTGCGACTCCGGAGCACTTCCCGCACCAAGACGTAGAGGTGGGTCAATGGCAGTACGCAGGACCGCGGCCGGCTGGATGTTCGTTCTCGCCACCCTGGCCGCCGCACCGGGGTGCGGCGACTCTCCTACCGGTTCATCGGCGCTGATGGACGACGGACTGCGCCTGAGCGTCACATCGGCGACGCTCAGGCCCGGGGAAAACCTGCGGGTCGAGGCGGCGGCCTCGGCCGTCGTCACCTGGGCGAGCTCCGATCCGGCGGTGGTGGCGGTCTCGCCGGAGGGCGTGCTGGCGGCGCGCAAGGCGGGCGATGCGGAGATCACGGCCCGCTCCCGCGGCAAGAGCGGCAAGGTCAAGGTGGAGGTGACGGATCCCGCGCCGGCCCCCACGGATCCCGCGCCCACCGACCCGGCGCCCGCTCCCACGGACCCGGCGCCCACCCCCACGCAGCCCGCGACCGGCGCCACGCTGGTGTACGGCCACAACTTCAACGACGGGACGACCGGGGCGTTCGGGCAGTGGGGCGGCTACACCCTCAGACCCGTGAGCGTCGTCGCCGACCCCACCGGCTCCGGGCGCGGCAGCGTGGCCAAGGTGGTGTACGAGCGCGACCCGGCCGGCGGCGGCTCGGTGGACGTCAACGGCGGCATGTACTACCGCCCCAACCCCGCCGGCGGGCACCCCAGCGGCGTGGGCTTCGGCGACTCCATCCACTTCCGCGCCGACCTGTGGTTCCCCCGCTACCCGGGCGGGCGCCCGGCGAAGCCGCAGATCGACCAGCGCAAGCTGCTGTACCTCAAGTTCGGCGAGTCCACCAACCGCTCCTCCTCGCTGGTGCT
>JBFMFL010000271.1:6800-9626 GCA_040752145.1 Gemmatimonadota bacterium | reverse complement strand
GCCGTCTCGGCGACGGCGACCTGGAGGCTGGGCTCGCTCTGCTGGGCGAGGGCGGGCACCGCGATCAGCGCGCCGAGGAGCGCCGAGACCGGGAGCGAACGAGAGGTGATCATGGTTCCGTCTCCCCAATCATGGGGTGGGTGTGGTGGGCGCCTTGCCGCGCCCGCTGGTCTTCCCTGCCGGCCCCGCGTCGCCGCGGGGCCGTACCTCCGGCTATCCTTCAGGGCTTCAGCAGCACGTCGAAGCTCACCTTGACCGGGTCGTGCACCTTCATGGTCCCCATCATCAGCGTGGGGGGGCGGACGCCGAATTCCGTCATCTTGAGCTGCTTGCTCCCCTTCACCCGCAGCCTGCCGCCCTCGCTGGTCGCCGTGGCGTCGATGCTCACCGGCTTCTCCGTCCCCGCGATGCTGAGCGTGCCGTTCAGCTTCACCGCCCCGGCCGCCGTCACGTCGTAGGACGAGATGCGGTAGCTGATCCTGGGGCTGGTCTCCGCCTTGAGCGCCTTGCGCAGGTGCGCGTTCATGGTTCCGTTGCCGCACTCCAGCCCCGCCACCGAGACCGAGACGTCGGCGCTCTTGACCGTCTTCTCCAGGTCGGCGATGGCCAGCGAGGTGCTCCCCGGCTGGGTCGCCACCGTGCCGTCCACGCGGTCGGCGCGGCAGGTGTAGCTGCGCACGCTGGAGGTGCCTTCCACCCAGAGCTTGCTCTCCGGCTGGAGGGCCAGCCCCGCGGGGGCCGCGGTCCATGCGACGCCCGCCGGGACGACGATCGCCAGGAGCGCCAGCCGGCCGAACAGTCGAGTACGCATTGCCGCCTCCTTCATCCGTTGTATCGGCTTTCCGTTCGGGTGCCCGGGGAGTCGCCCCCGGCTCACGGGATACAAGCTACCGGATGGCGGGGGGCGGTTCTGTCGGGGCGCGGTGGAAGGCGGTGAGAGAATCGGGCACACGCGTGTCGTGGTGGGATTCCCTACAGCGTCATTGTTCTGGGCGGGGTTCTCCGGGCTTGTGCGTGGAGGCGGGGCCGCTCCGGAGCCCGGCGGAAACTGCCCCGCCGGTCTCCTGCGCGGGCTCCGGGAACCCCGCCAAACTGCCGGCGGGTTTCCCTCCGCCGGAGTGAGCCTCGCCAAACAGCCGGCGAGTCTCCCTCCGAACAGATTGTGGGGGATACTGCGGAAAGGGAGAACTGCAACTGCGAACAACAAGAAGCCCTCCCCCGCGATGGGGGAGGGCTTGTCGGTCTGGCAGTACCGCCGTCGCGTGAGGGATGTCGGCCCGGAGGGGCGAGACCCGGCGGGGCAGTTTCCGCCGGGGCTCGACTCCGTTGGGCTGCGTTGTTTGCAGCCCTACGGAGCCGCAGCCCGACCCCGGCGCCAGCCGGGGGCACGCCCGAACCAGTTGTTCAAAGCCGTCACCGCGTCATCCGGTACGAGTCCACCCCGTGACGCTCGCGGAAACCGAGCTCGGCGTCGTGGATCGCGTCCCAGCCGCGCTCGCCGGTGTAGCTCACCGCGTCGCGGGGGATGCGGCGCGTGGGCCAGGGGGCCACCCGGTCGGAGAGCTTGCCCGGGTACAGCGTCATGGTGGCGTCCACGATGGCGGCGGCCACGTCCGCGCGGTCGGCGCGGTCCAGGCGGCCCAGGGCGTCCAGCGTCTGGCGCGGGCCGCGGGCGAAGGCCTCGGCCAGGAAGGTGGCGTACTCCTGGCCCAGCCGCGTCCCCCGCACCGACTCCAGCTGCAGGAGCAGGCCGCGCAGCGCGTCGGAGTCGTCCTCCCTGACCCCGCGCGTCAGCAGCGCCGCCGCCACCGCGGGCCAGCGCGTCTCCCCCGAGAAGCTGGGGCCGCGCAGCTCGCCGTCCAGCTCGTACAGCAGGTCGTCCGTGGAGAGCCCCTTGAGGTACTCCACGAACGGGTCCTTCTGCGGCGCGGCGGGGCGGCGGTCCCACACCACCTTCCGCGCCGGCGCGGGCTCCGCCGCCGCCGCCTCGTCCGCGCGGGGCCCGCGGCCCACGATCACCACCTCGGTGCCCACCTGCACGTTGTTGAACAAGCGCACCGCGTCGCGGTTGTGCAGGCGGATGCACCCGTGCGAGACCCGCTGGCCCAGCAGGTCCGGCTTGTCCGTGCCGTGGATCGCCAGCCCCTCGCCGATGTACACCGCGGCGGCGCCCAGCCCGCCCGGGAAGCGGCGCTTGGGGTCGTTGGGGGGCGGCACGGGGAGCTTGTTCTCCACGAAGTACCAGTCCGGCGCCATCCACACCGGGCTCTCCTCCTTGTACTGCACGTGGAAGATCCCGTTGGGGGTGGAGAAGTCCCACTCCCCGTCGGGGCCCTCCAGCCGCAGCCCCGTCCCCGTGCCCACCGGCGCGGACCAGAGCACGCGCCGGTCGCGGGTGAAGTGGAGCAGGTTGGAGTCCAGGTCGATCACCACCACGTACTTGCCGGCGGACAGCCCCGGCGAGGAGGCACGGACGGAGCGCGCGGTGGACGAGGCGCGCACCGGGTAGGGCGCCTGCGCCAGCGCTTCGGCGACCGGGGCGGCCAGCGCCGCGCCGGCGAGACAGAGAGCGGCCAGGGCGCGCGCCGCGAACGAATGGGTCGGTTTCATCGGTTCCGGGACTGCCGGGTAGTGGGTCCGGGGGCGGGCCCCCGCGTGTCGCATGTGGTTGTGTGGCAACGCAAAAGCCCTGCCGCGGCGGCGGGGCCGGCCGCGCCGGACGAACCCGGTGCGGCGCAGTGCGCGGCAAGGGGCGGAGCGGGGGGGCGGAGGATCGCCGGGCCGGTCCGCGCCGCCCTCCGGCGAGGACGGCGGCCGGCCTGCGGC
>JBFMFL010000271.1:0-6790 GCA_040752145.1 Gemmatimonadota bacterium | reverse complement strand
GGGGGCGCCGCGCGGCGCCCCCGGGGCTCACTCGGAGCGGCGGGGGGCGTCCAGCGCGTGCTGCAGCACCAGGGGCATGGAGCGCTCCCCCGCCCGCCCGAAGTGCACCTCGTAGAAGTAGCCGTCCCCCTCCAGCGCCTGCACCTCGTCGGCGGCGATCCCCAGTTCCCCCTCGCCGCCCACCACGCGGATGGCGCGCCCGGCCTCGCGCTCGCGCGCCACGAACAGCATCGCCATGTGCAGGGCGCCGGGGGAGCCCTGGCGCAGGATGGCGGGAGACGACTCCTCGATGAAGGCGCTGAGGGCGTCCATCACCCCCGCCGCGCCCGTGGGCTCGCCGCCCGCCGTGCGGGCCAGCGTCGCCACCCGCTCCCCGCCCTCCACGAACTGGATCACCGCGTATGCCATCGTGCCTCGACCGTTTGACGATGTTTGACGAGCGAAGTGCCCTCCGGGTTGCACCGGGCGCGCGGGAGCACGCACGGACCGTGCACGGGAACCCCGCCTCTGTCCAGCCGAAGGAATGGACGTGGAACTCCTGTCGCCTTTCATGCGTACGATTCAAGCTATGGCCTGGGCTCCCCCCCGCGCGTACCATTGTGGGCTGCGCCCCGCCGCGCCGTGCCGCGTCCGCGGTGCGGCGAGACACGCCGCACAGGAGCCCTCTCCATGACCGATCCCCACGCAGCGCGCCGCCGCCGCTCCCGGCCGCCGCGCCCCCCCGCTCCCTCGCTCCACCCGGGGGAGCGCGTCCGCGGCTCGGCCATCCTGGAGGAGAACCCGGAGTGCGGGCTGGTGCTGTGGGAGTCGTACCGCAACGTGGGCGACTGGGCGGCCACGCCGCGCGCCCGCCGGGTGGCCGGGATGTTCGGGCCGGGCGCGGCCGAGCGCCGGGCGGAGCAGCTCGCCGGCGCGGCTCTGCCGGACGGGCCGGCGCGCGCCGCGCTGGAGGCCATCCGAGGCGTGGTGGCCGACCCGGCGCACGCCCGCGCGCGCCGGGTCGCGCTCGCCTGCCGGCGGCTCGCCGCCTGGGCGGGCGAGCGGGGGCGGCCCGCGACGCAGTTCTACTTCGCCGCGGCCGCCGCCCTGTGCGCCCCGGACGAGGCGCGGCACGCGTACCACGCCGGGCGCCTGGCGCGCGACCTGGCGCGGTGGGACGCGGCCGAGGCGTGGCTGGAGTTCGCCGCGGCCGCCGCGAAGCGCGGACGCGACCGGGAGACGCAGGCGCTCGCCGTTCTCGGTCTGGGAAACTCCTTCTATCGCCAGGGCTTCTATCGGAAGGCGCGCGAGACCCACCTCGCGGGGCTCGAGATCGCGCGGCGGCACGACCTCCGGGAATATTGCGGTCGCGCACTCCACGACCTGTTCGTGGTGTCGCTCGACCTTCGTGACACCTGCGCCGCCGAGGGGTACGCCCGCGAGGCCCTGGCGGCATACGGCGCTACCCACCCGAACGTGCCCGCCCTCGCGTACGACGTCGCCTACTTCTGGCTGTCGCAGGGATATGCCTCCCGCGCCCTGCCGGTGCTCCGGGCCGTCCTGCCGCACCTGCGCCACCCTGACCAGCGCGTTCGGGTGCTTGCGAGCGCCGCCCGCGCTGCGGCGGAGGTGGGCGACCGGATCGCCTACGCGGACCTGGTGCGCCAGGTCCGGGTGGCCGGACGGGACCCGCTCGCGAAGGGGGCGTTCGCGGCGGCGCTCTTCGAAACCGCGCTCGGCGCCTCCCGCCTGAACTACCAGGAGCTTGCGAGCAGGCTGCTGGACGAGGTGCTGGACGTGGCCCACGATCGTGGGGAGGCGGACGTGCTCGCCCGGGCGGAGGACCTGCGCGGCAGGATCCCCGCGGAGCCACCGGTCGAGACGAGCACGCCAGCCGCCGGCCAGGACTCGAGCCCTTTCGCTCACGAGCTGGTGAGCTGCCTGCAGGCAAGAGGGACCACCGATTCCGGTCGCCGGGAGGCTTCGCCGGCCGGGTCGTGACGCTCGACGCCGAACGTCAGGAACCCGACCCGATCGTGTTCCCGCTCTTGAGCGGCACGGCCGGCCCGGGCGACACCAGCTCCGCCCTCGCCGGCTCCAACCGGGGGCCGCGCTCCCGGGCCGGTTCCGTGGGGTGGGTGCCGCAGCTGGCCGCGGCGAGCACGAGGACGAGGGTCGCTGCGGTGCGGGCGATGCGCATGGTGGCTCCTGGCGTGGTGAGATAGGATCTGCGACGTGGGTGGTCCCGTAACCTGAATCCCGGCCGGAGCCTCGTCAACGCATGTATGTGAAATGGACGGTACCGGTGCCCCGCCATGATTAGGCCCGCCTCCGGGCGGCAGCTCCTCCTCCTCCACCCCGACGGCGCCTTCCAGGAGCGCGTGCGCTCCTCCCTCCCCGAGGGATTCGGCTGCTGGACCCTCCCCGACTGGCCGGCGCTGCGCGAGACCGCCCGCTCGGCCGCGCCCAGCACGGTCGCCATCGTCGACCCGCTCCTGGGGAGTCCGGACGGCGCCGCCGCGTCCGAGCTGCGCGAGTTCCTGGACGACTTCGCCTGGGTCCCCGTGGTCGCCGTGGTGCGGGCCTGTCCGGACACGCTGGACCTCCTCCGGCTGCTCGGGAGGTGGGGCGTGTCGGAGGTGATCGTGGAGGGAGTGGAGGACACCCCGGCGGGGATCGCCAAGGCCATCCGCTTCGCGCAGGGCAAGCTGCTGCAGGGGCTGATGGAGGAGGTGCTGCCCTCGTACCTCCCCGGGCGCGTCCGGCGGCTGCTCTTCGCCGCCGCGGAGGCCGTGGCCACCGGGGGCCACTCGCCGGACCTGGCGGCGATCCTGGGCGTCACCGAGACCACCGTGATCCGCCGCTGCGAGCGGCTCCGCCTCCCCCCCCCGCGGCGGATCCTCGCCTGGATGCGCGTGCTGCTGGCCGCGCGGCTGCTGGAGGACGGGCGCCGCACCTCGCAGGCCGTGGCGTACGCCTGCGGCTACGCCACCGAGGCGGGGCTGCGGCGCGTGGTGCAGAACTTCCTGGGGCTGGGGATCACCGAGCTGCGCAGGCGGGGCGCGCTCCGCACCGCCTCCGCCACCTTCCTCGCCGAGCTGCGGGAGGGGAGGGAGGGGGCCGCGCTCGCCGAGACGTAGCCCCTCCCGCCCCCGGCCGGTCCTCCCCCTCCGGTGCTTCCGCGCGCCGGGCCGTACGCGTATGTTTCGCCCGATCCCCCGCTCCGCAAAGGGCTCCCGGCCTTCACCCGCACCCCGCCGACCCATGCCGCGCCGCGCGTTCCGGGTGGACGAGGCGAACGCGCTGCTCCCCGCCCTGGAGCGCGTGCTCGCCGGGCTGGAGGCCCGGCGCGAGGAGGCGCGCTCCCGCGCCGACCAGCTGGAGGTGCTGGAGCTGCTCTGGGGGGCGCGGCTGGACGACCCGGCCTGTCCGGACCACGCGGAGCGGGCGGAGCACCGGGCCGCCGTGGAGGCGGCCGGCCGCGAGATGCTGCGGCTGGTGGAGGAGGAGATCGTGGCGCGGGGGATCCGCTTTCCCCCCGGGGGGCTGGAGCACGGGCTGCTGGACTTCCCCACCACCTGGCGGGGGCGCTGGGTCTACCTGTGCTGGCGGAGGGGGGAGCCGGAGGTGGCGGCGTGGCACGAGGTCCACGCGGGGTTCGCCGGGCGGCGGGCCGTCACCCCCGAGCAGCGGGCCGGGATGGGCGCCGACCTCCCGCTCCCCGACGACGCCGGCCCCGAGCCCTGAGTGGCGGGCGGGTCAGGGGAGGAAGTCGCCCTCGGCGGTGAGGCGGGCGAGCAGGCGCCCGCGCTCGTTCTCGGCCTCGGCGGCGCGGCGGGCCTCCTCGCCGGCGGGGTGGTGGGCGCGGCAGGTGTCGCACACCAGGTAGGGCTCGTCCGCCAGCCAGCGCACCTCCCAGCGCCCCACGCAGTCCGCGTCCCAGTGCTCCACCGTCCCCGCGGCCGCGGGGGCGCGCAGCACCACCCGCAGCTGCGGCTCGAAGTGGCAGGCGTAGCAGGTGAGCGTGTGCGGCAGGGAGATCCCCGTCCCCGGCGCGAGCGCCAGCTCCCGCTCGCAGCGCGGGCAGACGCCGGCGAAGGCGCGCACCCGGAAGCGTCCCGTCCAGGCGCGGTGGGCCAGGTACGCCCCCGCCGCCAGCGAGCCCAGGACCCAGGGGTAGTGCGGGGGGATCCAGACCACCAGGGGGAGGATCCCCCAGAAGAAGAGCAGGGCGGCCAGGGTGCGGGCCAGGCGCCGCGCGGTCGGCTGGTACACGAGCTCCACCCTCGCGGGGGCCGGACGGTGCCCCGGGAGCGTGAGGATGGCGAGCGGAGCCGGTGCCGAGGCGTGTGCCATGGGAGTGCGTTGCCGGGTCTGCTCCCAAGATAACGCCCCCACTTCGTGGCGCAATTCCCCCGCTCGCCCCGCCCCGGCGGCGCGGCGCGGGGCACCCGGAACACCACCGCGAGGATCCGCATGAGCGACCAGCAGACCGCCGCCGCCCTCCCCGACCGGCGCGCCTTCCTGGGCGTCTTCTCCGCCATGGGGCTGGGGGGGACGCTCCTCCCCGGCGTCCTGTGGGCGAAGGTGGCCGGGGGGGCGGAGATCACCGAGGAGACCATCGCCTGCGCCGCCGAGGTGGCGGGGGTGGAGTTCGACGACGACGAGCGCAGGCTGATGGTGCAGAGCCTGCGCCGGCAGGCGGCGCAGATCGAAGAGCTCCACGAGATCCCCCTCGCCAACTCCGTGGCCCCCGCCATCCTCTTCGACCCGCTCTCCGCCGGCGGGCGCGTCCCCGCGGGCCCCGAGCGGGAGCGCGGCGCCGTCCGGGTGGCCCCCGCGCCGGCGGTGCGCGTCACCGAGAAGCTGGACGAGCTCGCCTTCCTGCCGGTGACCGCGCTCTCGGAGCTGCTGCGCACGCGCAGGGTGACCTCCACGCAGCTCACCCGCATGTACCTGGACCGGCTGCGCCGCTTCGACCCCGTGCTCAAGGCCGTGGTCACCCTCACCGAGGAGCGCGCGCTGCGCCAGGCCGCCGAGGCGGACCGGGAGATCGCCCGCGGGCGCCGGCGCGGCCCGCTGCACGGCATCCCCTGGGGCGCCAAGGACCTGCTGGCGGTGCGCGGCTACCCCACCACCTGGGGGGCGGCCCCGTTCCGCGAGCAGACCATCGACGAGGACGCCACGGTGGTCCGGCGGCTGGACGAGGCCGGGGCGGTGCTGGTGGCCAAGCTGACGCTGGGCGCGCTGGCGCAGGGCGACGTGTGGTTCGGCGGGACCACCAAGAACCCGTGGAAGACCGACCAGGGCTCCAGCGGCTCCTCCGCCGGGCCGGGCTCCGCCGTGGCCGCGGGGCTGGTGGGCTTCGCCCTCGGCAGCGAGACGCTGGGCTCCATCTCCTCGCCGTCCACCCGCAACGGGGTCACGGGGTTGCGCCCCACCTTCGGGCGGGTGCCGCGCACCGGGGCCATGGCGCTCTCCTGGACCATGGACAAACTGGGGCCCATGTGCCGCAGCGTGGACGACTGCGCGCTGGTGCTGGACGCCATCCGCGGCCCGGACGGCGCCGACGCCGCGGTCCGCGCCGCGCCCTTCCGCTACGACGCCCGCACCCGCCTTTCCGACCTGCGCGTGGGCTACTTCCGCGCGGCGTTCGAGCGCGACGAAAAGGACTACCCCACCAAGCGCTGGGACCTGGCGGCGCTGGACGTGCTCCGCGCGCAGGGGGCCACGCTGGTGCCGGTGGAGGTGCCCGAGTCGGGGTACAACGCCATGCGGCTGGTGCTCACCGCCGAGGCCGCCGCCGCCTTCGACGAGCTCACCCGCTCCGGGCGCGACGACGAGCTCACCGCGCAGGGGCCGGGCGACTGGCCCAACACCTTCCGCACGGCGCGGCTGATCCCGGCGGTGGACTACATCAACGCCAACCGGGTGCGGACGCTCGCCATGCGCGCCTGGGGCGAGCTGTTCGGCGGAGTGGACGTGGTGGTGGCGCCCACCAGCGGCACGCAGCTGGTGGCCACCAACCTGACGGGGCACCCGGCGGTGATCCTCCCCAGCGGGTTCCGCGACGACGGCACGCCGGTGTCCATCACCTTTCTGGGCGGGCTGTTCGAGGAGGGCAGGCTGCTCGCGGCGGCGGGGGCGTACCAGCGGGCCACGCAGTGGCACCTCCGCCGTCCGGCGGCGTTCGTCTGACGGTGCCGCAGTTTCGATCCGCGATTCGACTTTTCCGGAGGTTTTGCCGGTGTCCGAGGCGAAGGGGGACCGGGTCACGCCCGCCGAGGTGGGGCCCACCGAGGACGGGGCGCAGCTGCGCATCCGCTGGAGGGACGGGCACGTGTCCGAGTACACGCCGCGCCTGCTGCGGCTGAGCTGTCCGTGCGCGGGGTGCGTGGAGGAGATGTCCGGGCGGCCGCTGCTGGACCCGGCGCAGGTGCGGCCGGACGTGTACCCGCGCACCGTGGAGTACGTGGGGCGGTACGCGCTGCGGTTCGACTGGAGCGACGGGCACGGGACGGGGATCTACCCGTTCACGCTGCTCCGTGACCTGTGCCGGTGCCTGGAGTGCCTGGATCCGGAGGGTTTTTCGGGCTGAGATCTGTCTGTGGTGGCGGGCCGCTCCGGAACCAGGCCAAACTGCCGGCCTGTTTCCTACGCGGGCTCCGGGAGCCAGCCGAAACTGCCCGGCTGTCTCCCCTCGCCGGGGGGAGCCTCGCGGTACTGCTGCGAGTCTCCCCCCGTACGTCTTCATGCGGGTACTGCGGAACGGCGGACGGCAAAAGACGAACGGCCCTGCAGCGCGAAGGCC
>JBFMFL010000270.1:5441-9726 GCA_040752145.1 Gemmatimonadota bacterium | reverse complement strand
GAGCGGGAGAGGGGAGAACTGCTTGCCTCGTTTGCAGTTGCCCCCTCTCCCAGAATGGCGCTTCACGCTGCGCGTGAACCGGATGAAGGGAGAGGGTGGCGAGCCTCAAGCGAGCCGGGTGAGGGCCCGCGCACTCTCCCCTGGCAGAGTTCCTGCTCATCGGACCCGCTCCGAGTCGCCCCGGAACCAGCGAGCGAGCAGATCCACGTGTCATCCAGGTCCCCCGTCCACGGCCACCCGTCCGAGCTGGCGCAGGTGGTGGAGCGCAACATCCAGAAGCTGCTGGAGCGC
The DNA here is from genome assembly GCA_040752145.1 of Gemmatimonadota bacterium. Classification (GTDB taxonomy): domain Bacteria; phylum Gemmatimonadota; class Gemmatimonadetes; order Longimicrobiales; family Longimicrobiaceae; genus JAFAYN01. Next base: position 9,435 of record JBFMFL010000270.1, on the reverse strand, counting down.
AGGAAGGAGCAGGAGCGCGGCCGCCCCCTCCAGGACCGCGCCGCGGCGGCGGTGACCCGGTTCACCGGGAGCATGGCGTTCGTGTACATCCACCTGGCGCTCTTCGGCGCGTGGATCGCCGTCAACCTGGGGTGGATCCCCGGCGTGCCGCGCTTCGACGAGTCGTTCGTGGTGCTGGCCATGTTCGCGTCGGTGGAGGCCATCTTCCTTTCCACCTTCGTGCTGATCACCCAGAACCGCATGGCCGCCGCCGCGGACGAGCGCGCCGACCTGGACCTGCAGGTGAGCCTGCTGGCCGAGCACGAGGTGACGCGCCTGGTGTCGCTGGTCGCGCAGATCGCGCAGCGGATGGGGATCGAGGACGCGCACGACCCGGAGCTGCACGAGCTGGCAAAGGACGTGGCGCCCGAGAAGGTGATGGACCGCATGGAGGAGCACGAGCGCGCCCTGGGCGTGGACCGGGGCGTGGACCGGGGCGCGGGCTGAGGCCGGCCGCCCTTTCCCCTCCCCGCCGCGCGGCGTAGACTGTCCCCCGAGCGCCGCGCCACCCCACCCGCAGCCGGGAAGGTCGCCCGTGAAGGTCGCAGTCGTCGGCGGGGGTCCCGCCGGTCTCTACCTCGCCCTCCTCCTCAAGAAGGCCGACCCGTCGCACCGGGTGACGGTGCTGGAGCGCAACGGCCCCGACGACACCTTCGGGTGGGGCGTGGTCTTCTCCGACCAGACCCTGGGCAACCTCCGCGAGGCCGACCCCGAGAGCTACCGCGCCATCACCGACCAGTTCGCCCACTGGGACGACATCGACGTCCACTTCCGGGGCGCCACCATCACCTCCGGCGGGCACGGCTTCAGCGGCATCGCCCGCGTCAAGCTGCTCCAGATCCTCCAGCGCCGCGCCGCGGAGCTGGGCGTGGAGCTGCGCTTCGGCGTGGACGTGGCGGACGACGAGGCGCTCCCCGGGCTGGGTCTGGGCGACGTGGACCTGGTGGTGGCCGCCGACGGCGTGAACTCGCGGCTGCGGGCCAAGTACGCTCGCCACTTCCAGCCCGACCTGGACGTGCGGACGGCGCGGTTCGTGTGGCTGGGGACCACGCGGCTCTTCGACGCGTTCACCTTCATCTTCGTGGAGAACGCGTACGGCGTGTTCCAGGTGCACGCCTACCGCTACGACGAGGCCAACTCGGCCTTCATCGTGGAGTGCGACGAGAGGTCGTGGCGCGCGGCCGGCTTCGACCGCATGGGCGAGGCGGAGACCGTGGCCGCCTGCGAGGCCTTGTTCGCCCCCTGGCTGGACGGCCACCCGCTGCGCAGCAACGCCCCCCACCTGCGCTCCCCCTGGCTCGCCTTCACCCGCGTGTCCTGCCGGCAGTGGTACCACCTGGACGCCGACGTGGCGCCGGTGGTGCTCGTGGGCGACGCGGCGCACACGGCGCACTTCTCCATCGGCTCGGGGACCAAGCTGGCGCTGGAGGACGCCATCGCCCTGGCGCGCATCCTGGGCGAGGAGCCCGCGCTGCCGACGGCGCTGGAGCGCTACCAGGAGGAGCGGCGCACCGACGCGCTCCGGCTCCAGAACGCGGCGCGCAACTCCATGGAGTGGTTCGAGAACGTGCGGCGCTACGTCCACCTGGACCCGCCGCAGTTCGCCTACTCGCTGCTCACCCGCTCGCAGCGCGTCTCCCACGAGAACCTGCGCCTGCGCGACGGCGCCTACCTGTCCGGCGTGGAGCGCTGGTTCGCGAGCCGCGCGGCCGGCGGCGAGGTGGAGCAGGCGCCGCCCCCCATGTTCACGCCATTCCGGCTGCGCGGGCTGACGCTCCCCAATCGCGTCGTCGTCTCGCCCATGGACATGTACTCGGCCGTGGACGGCGTGCCCAACGACTTCCACCTGGTGCACCTGGGGGCGCGGGCGCTGGGCGGCGCGGGGCTGGTGATGACGGAGATGACCTGCGTCTCCCCCGAGGGGCGGATCACGCTGGGGTGCTGCGGGATGTACGCGCCGGAGCACCTGGCCGCCTGGAAGCGGGTGGTGGACTTCGTACACGCCTCGTCGCCCGCCAAGATCTGCCTGCAGCTGGGGCACTCGGGGCGCAAGGGCGCCACCCGGCTGATGTGGGAGGGGATGGACGAGCCGCTCCCCGAGGGCGGCTGGGAGGTCATGGCGCCCTCGGACCTCCCCTGGAAGCCGGGGAACCCGGTCCCCCGCCCCATGACCCGCGCCGACATGGACGCGGTGCTCTGCGAGTTCGTGCGCGCCACCGAGATGGCGGCCCGGGCCGGCTTCGACATGGTGGAGCTGCACTGCGCGCACGGCTACCTGCTTTCCAGCTTCCTGACGCCGCTCAGCAACCGGCGCACGGACCGCTACGGCGGCTCGCTGGAAAACCGGCTGCGCTACCCGCTGGAGGTGTTCGCGGCCATGCGCGGCGCCTGGCCGGAGGAGCGGCCCATGTCGGTTCGCATCTCCGCCACCGACTGGGTGGACGAGGGCGGGCTGGACTGCGGCGACGCGGTGGAGATCGCGCGGGCGTTCAAGGAGGCGGGCGCGGACCTGGTCCACGTGTCCGCCGGGCAGACCACGCCGGACGCGAAGCCGGTCTACGGCCGCATGTTCCAGACGCCGTTCAGCGACCGCATCCGCAACGAGGCCGGCATCGCCACCGTGGCCGTGGGCAACATCACCGAGGCGGACCAGGTGAACGGGATCATCGCCGCGGGCCGGGCGGACCTGTGCGCGCTGGCCCGGCCGCACCTGAGCGACCCGCAATGGACTCTGCACGCCGCCGCCGAGCTGGGCTACGCGGAGCAGTGGTGGCCGGTGCAGTACCTGTCGGGCAAGTCGCAGCTGGAGCGTCAATTGAAGCGGCAGCAGGAGCTTCTGGGGAACGCCACGATCTGAGATTTCGATGTGGCGGGGCCGCTCCGGAACCAGGCCAAACTGCCGGCCTGTTTCCTACGCGGGCTCGGCGAGCCAGCCGAAACCGCCCGGCTGTCTCACCTCGCCGGAGTGAGCCTCGCACGGTACTGCTGTGCGAGTCTCCCTCCGTCAAGGATCATATGGGTACTGCGGAACCACGAACGGCAACGGCGACTGCGGAGCGCGATGGCGGCTGAAGGGGCGTACCTCGGGGGGCGGCACGCGGTCGTCACCGGCGGCGGGCGCGGCATCGGGGCCGCCATCGCGGAGGAGCTGGCGCGCCTGGGCGCGTCGCTGACCCTCATGGGCCGCGACCTCGCGCGCCTGGAGGCGCACGCGGGCGAGGTCGCGGCGCGGCACGGCGTCGCCGCCTCCGCGGTGGTCTGCGACGTCGCGGACGAGGGCTCCGTGGCGGAGGCGTTCGCGGCGGCGCGCGAGCGAGCGGGCGAGGCGTACGTGCTGGTGAACAACGCGGGGCAGTCGGCGGGCGTCGCGTTCGGCGAGACCACGCGCGAGGTGTGGGACCGGATGCTCGCCGTGAACCTGACGGGGACGTTCCTGTGCGCGCAGCAGGTGCTCCCGGCCATGCTGGAGGCGCGCTCCGGGCGCATCGTCAACGTCGCGTCCACCGCGGGGCTGCGCGGCTACTCGCGGACCGCGGCGTACACGGCGGCCAAGCACGGCGTCGTCGGCCTGACGCGCGCGCTGGCCCTGGAGACGGCCAAGCGCGGCATCACCGTGAACGCCGTCTGCCCCGGCTACACCGACACCGACATGGCGCAGTCCGCGGTGGACACCCTGGCGCGCGCCCGCGGCATCCCGGAGGAGGAGGCCCGCGCCATGATCGCGCGCCCCATCCCCCGCGGCACCCTGATCCTGCCGGAGGAGGTGGCGAACGCGGTGGGGTGGCTGTGCTCGCCGGGGGCGTCCGCGGTGACCGGGCAGGCGATCGTGGTGGCGGGGGGGGAGGTGATGGCGGGGTGAGGGGGGGCGGCAGGAACTGCAGCGGGCCCCCCCCCCCCCCCCCCCCCCCCCCCCCCCCCGCCGGCGGGACACCCCCCGCACAACCCCCACCCGCAG
>JBFMFL010000270.1:0-5431 GCA_040752145.1 Gemmatimonadota bacterium | reverse complement strand
GGCGCGGGGGGGGGGGGGGGGGGGGGGCTGGGGGGGTGGGGGGGGGGCGCCTGCCCCGCCCCCCCCCCACCCCCGGCCCCTCCCCCGCAAGCGAGGGAGGGGAGAACTGCAACAGCACGAGACGACATGGGTGAGCCAGAGTCGGGCGGATGGATGCGGGGGCGAACTCCGGAGCTGTTCCAGGCTGCTCGGGAGCTGCGGTCCGGCATGACGCGCGCTGAGAGCCTGCTCTGGGAGCGTTTGCGTCAGCGGCGGCTCAGCGGCCTTCGCTTCCGCCGGCAGCATGCCGTCGGGCGTGTGGTGCTCGACTTCTACTGCCCTGAACACAAGCTGGCAGTTGAAGTTGATGGTGGCATCCACGATGAGCCCGTCCAGGCAGAAAAGGACGCCGAACGCACCCGTTTCTTGGCGGGTCTGGGGATCTACGTCCTTCGAGTACGAAATGAGGAGGTCGAGTCCGAGATGGACTCCCTCCTGAACCGGATCCTACTCGCCACTCAGACACGGCGTTAGACCGAGATCTCAGTAACGCACGCCAGCGCCTCGTAGTTCTCCCCTCCCTCGCTTGCGGGGGAGGGGCCGGGGGTGGGGGGCGCCGCCCTCGACGCAACCACGAAATCCGACGAATGACCACCAAGCTCCTCGCCGCCGACCTCCGCCCCGTCCACTTCCGCTGGGAGACCGACGGCCCCGTCGCCACGGTCACGCTCTCGCGCCCGGAGCGGAAGAACCCCCTCACCTTCGAGTCGTACGCCGAGCTGCGCGACACCTTCCGGCAACTCGCCTTCGCCACCGACGTCAAGGTGGTGGTGCTCACCGGCGCCGGCGAGAACTTCTGCTCCGGCGGCGACGTGCACGACATCATCGGGCCGCTGGTCCGGATGAAGGAGGGCGGGCGCATGGACGACCTGCTCGCCTTCACCCGCATGACCGGCGACCTGGTCAAGGCCATGCGCGGCTGCCCGCAGCCCATCGTCGCCGCCGTCGACGGGCAGTGCGTGGGCGCCGGGGCGATCCTCGCCATGGCCAGCGACCTGCGGCTGGGCACCGCGCGCAGCAGGGTGGCGTTCCTGTTCACCCGCGTGGGCCTCTCCGGCGCCGACATGGGCGCCTGCGCGCTCCTCCCCCGCATCATCGGGCAGGGACGCGCCAGCGATCTGCTCTACACCGGGCGCGGCATGGGCGGCGAGGAGGCCGAGCGCTGGGGCTTCTACAACCGCCTCGCCGAGCCGGACCGGCTGCTGGACGAGGCGCGCGAGCTGGCGCGGCAGCTCGCCGCGGGGCCCACCTTCGCGCACGGCATGACCAAGCGCTGCCTTCACCAGGAGTGGGCCATGGGCGTGGACGAGGCCATCGAAGCCGAGGCGCAGGCCCAGGCCATCTGCATGCAGACCGAGGACTTCGCCCGCGCCTACCGTGCCTTCGTGGCGAAGGAGAAGCCCGTGTTCGAGGGGAACTGACAAGTGCGAAACTGCGAGGGAACAGGGAACAGGGAACAGGGAACAGCCTGCAACGGCACCCTGCCCGTAGCACCGTGCAGTGCTCCCCTCCCCCGCTTGCGGGGGAGGGGCCGGGGGTGGGGGGCTCCGTCGCATGCCTGACCGCACCTTTCTGCACTGGCCGTTCTTCGAGGACGTGCACCGGCAGGTCGTGGACGAGCTGGAGGCGTGGGTCGAGGCCGAGCCCACGGTGCGCGAGCCCGACCACCGGGACGTGGACGCCGCGTGCCGGGGGCTGGTGCGCCGGCTGGGGGAGGCCGGGTGGCTGCGGTACGCGCTGCCCATGCCGTACGGCGTCCTGGGGGCGCGGCTGGACGTCCGCACGCTGTGCCTGGTGCGGGAGACGCTGGCGCGCGCCTCGGGGCTCGCCGACTTCGCCTTCGCCATGCAGGGGCTGGGGACCGGGCCCGTCTCGCTGTTCGGCACGGACGCGCAGCGGGGGCGCTGGCTGCCGCCGGTGGCGGCGGGCGAGGCGGTCGCCGCGTTCGCGCTCTCCGAGCCGGAGGCGGGCTCGGACGTGGGGGCGATGGCGACGACGGCGCGGCGCGACGGCGACGGGTTCGTGATCGACGGGCGCAAGACGTGGATCTCCAACGCCGGCATCGCCGACCACTACGTGGTGTTCGCGCGCTTCCCGGAGGCCGGGGAGCGCGGCTTCGCGGCGCTCGTGGTGGAGGCGGACAACCCGGGGCTGCGGGTGAGCGGGCGCATCGAGACCGTCGCGCCGCACCCCCTGGGCACCGTGGAATTCGAGGGGTGCAGGGTCGGCGCGGACGCGCTGGTGGGCGAGCCGGGCGGCGGGCTGCGGGTGGCGCTGGGGACGCTGGACGTGTTCCGGTCCACGGTGGGCGCCGCGGCGCTGGGGTTCGCGCGGAGGGCGCTGGACGAGGCGCTCGCCTGGACCCGCGAGCGGCAGGCGTTCGGCAGGCCGCTCGCCGAGTTCCAGCTCACCCAGGCGCGCCTCGCCGACATGGCCGTGGACGTGGACGCCGCCGCGCTGCTGGTGTACCGCGCCGCGTGGACGCGCGACGCGGGTGCGGAGCGCGTCACCCGCGAGGCGGCCATGGCCAAGCTGTACGCCACCGAGGCGGCGCAGCGCGTGGTGGACGCGGCGGTGCAGCTCCTGGGCGGGCGCGGCGTGGTGGCCGGCGCCCCGACCGAGCAGCTGTACCGCGAGGTCCGCGCGCTGCGCATCTACGAGGGCACCTCCGAGATCCAGAAGCTGGTCATCGCCGGGCAGCTCGCGGGAGCGGCCGGCAAACCCCAGGCGAAAGGAGAGGCGGCCGATGGCTGACGCGACCCTCCAGGCGGTCCCCGCGCCCAGCGCGCACGTGGACACCTTCGCGCGCGACCACCTGCCGCCGCCGGAGCTGTGGCCCGTGCTCGACTATTCCGGGCTCCCGGAGCTGGCGTACCCGCCGCGCCTCAACTGCGCCGCGGAGCTGCTGGACCACATGGTGGAGTCCGGGCACGGGGACCGCACCGCGATCCTGGCGCCGGGCGCGCGCTGGACGTACCGCGAGCTGCTGGAGACGGCGAACCGCGTCGCCGGCGTGCTCCGCGACGACCTGGGGCTGGTCCCCGGCAACCGCGTCCTCCTGCGCGGCCCCAACAACCCCATGCTGGCCGCGTGCTGGCTCGCCGTGCTCAAGGCCGGCGGGATCTGCGTCGCCACCATGCCGCTGCTGCGGCAGCGGGAGCTGGCGTACGTGGCGCAGCGGGCGCGGGCGCGCTTCGCCCTCACCGATGCGCGCCTGGCCGAGGAGCTGGAGGCCGCCGCGGCTTCCACGCCCGTGCTGGAGCGCGTGGTCCGGTTCGGCGCGCCGGACGAGGCCGGCTCGCTGGAGGGTCTGATGCGCGGCCGCCCGGCGGCGTTCAGCAACGTGGACACCGCCGCGGACGACGTGGCGCTGATCGCCTTCACCTCGGGCACCACCGGCCAGCCCAAGGGGGCGATGCACACGCACCGCGACGTGCTCGCCGCCTCCGACTGCTTCCCCGGCCACGTCCTCCGCCCCACCCCGGACGACGTGTTCTGCGGCTCGCCGCCGCTGGCCTTCACCTTCGGGCTGGGGGGGCTGCTGCTCTTCCCGCTACGCACGGGCGCCGCGACGCTGCTTCTGGAGCAGCCCACCCCGCCCAACCTGCTCGCCGGCATCCAGGAGCACCGCGCCACCGTGTGCTTCACGGCGCCCATCGCCTACCGGGCCATGGCGGAGCAGGCCGGGAATTACGACCTGTCCTCGCTGCGGAAGTGCGTCTCCGCCGGGGAAGCGCTCCCCCTCCCCACCTGGGAGGCGTTCCGGGAGGCCACCGGCATCTCCATCATCGACGGCATCGGCTCCACGGAGATGCTGCACATCTTCATCGCCTCGCCGGTGGAGGAGATCCGCCCCGGCTCCACCGGCCGCGCCGTGCCGGGGTACCGGGCGCGCGTCGTCGACCCGGAGGGCAGGCCGGTGCCGCCGGGGGCGCTGGGCCGCCTGGCCGTGCAGGGCCCCACCGGGTGCCGCTACCTGGACGACCCGGAGCGGCAGCGCGTGTACGTGCAGGACGGGTGGAACCTGACCGGCGACACCTACGTGATGGACGAGGACGGCTACTTCTGGTACCAGGCCCGCAACGACGACATGATCATCTCCGCCGGCTACAACATCGCCGGGCCGGAGGTGGAGGCCGCGCTGCTGGACCACCCCGCGGTGGCGGAGTGCGGCGTGGTGGGCGCGCCGGACCCGGAGCGCGGGCAGGTGGTCAAGGCGTTCGTGGTGCTCCGCGAGGGGCACGCGCCCGGGCCGGAGATGGCGAAGGAGCTCCAGGACTTCGTCAAGCGCGAGATCGCCCCCTACAAGTACCCGCGGCAGGTGGAGTTCGTGGACGCCCTGCCCCGCACGCAGACGGGCAAGCTGCAGCGCTTCCGCCTGCGCGAGCAGGAGGGGTGATGTCGGAGGTGCAGCTCCTCCAGCCCGCCGGCTGGGCCGCCCCGAAGGGATACGCCAACGGCGTGGCGGCCAGCGGCCGCATCGTGGTCACCGCCGGCCAGATCGGCTGGGACCCGGCCACCTGCGAGTTCGCCACGGACGACTTTGCCGCGCAGACGGAGCAGGCGCTCCGCAACGTGGCCGCCGTGCTGGCCGAGGCGGGCGCCGCGCCGGAGCACCTGGTGCGGCTCACCTGGTACGTGACGGACCGCGACGCCTACCTGGCCGCCACGCGCGAGATCGGCCGGGCCTACCGCGCCCTCTTCGGCCGCCACTTCCCGGCCATGGCCGTGGTGGTGGTCGCCGGGCTGCTGGAGGCGCGGGCGCAGGTGGAGATCGAGGCCACCGCCGTCATCCCGGGCTGAGCCCTGGCGCGGCGCCCCGCCCCGCACGATCTTGCCGCGCATCGCCGCCAACCGTCCACGCACCACGGGCCAACGATGATCTTTCTCTACCACGCGCACTCCGGGCTGCGCTACCTGGTCCTGCTGATCGGGATCCTGGCCGCCCTGTACCTGGCGTTCGGGCTGCTGACCCGCCGCGCCTGGGACGGCCCGGCGCGCGGCCTGACCGCCGCCTTCACCGGGTCGCTCGACCTCCAGCTCGTCCTGGGGATCCTGCTCCTCTTCTTCCGCCCGTTCTACCCGGCGCTCATCGGGCACATCGTCACCATGCTGCTGGCCGTCGCCGCGGCGCACGGGCTCTCGGTGGCGGCGCGCAAGGCCACCGACCCGCGGCGGCAGTACGGCCTGGCGCTCAGCGCGGTGGTGCTGGCGCTGGTGCTGATCGCGGGCGGGATCATGTCCATCGGCCGCGGCGTGTTCGAGACGACCGTCGGGTAGTGACCCCGCCCGAACGTCCGGAAGGCGGCGCGGGGGGGGGGGGGGGGGGGGGGGCGCCCGCCCCCGGGGGGGGGGGCCGGCCCCCGCGGCCCGCCCCCCCCCCCCCCCCCCC
>JBFMFL010000027.1:0-39103 GCA_040752145.1 Gemmatimonadota bacterium | reverse complement strand
GCGGGGGGGGGGGCGCCGGGGGCCCCCCCCCCCCGCCCCGCCCCGGTCCAGGTGGGCGGCGAGCGCCCCCAGCGTGCGGTGCTCGAACAGCTCGATCAGCTCCACCCGGCCGCCGAAGCGCGCCTGCAGCCGGGAGTGTACCTGCACCAGCAGCAGCGAGTGCCCGCCCAGGTCGAAGACGTTGTCGCCGATGCCGACGTCCGACACGCCCAGGACCTCCTCCCAGATCGCGGCCACCGCGCGCTCGGTGGGGGTGGCGGGGGCGCCGCCCTCGCGGGCCCCGCCGGAGCGCTCGGGCGCGGGGAGGGCCCGCCGGTCGAGCTTGCCGCTGGCGGTGAGCGGGAGGCGGTCGAGGACCACGAAGGCGCCCGGAACCATGTGCTCCGGCAGGCGCTCCCGCAGCCCCGCCCGCAGCTCCGCGGACGTGGGCGCCGCGCCGGCTTCCGCCACCACGTATCCCACCAGGAGCTGGTCGCCCGGGGCGCGCTCCAGCACCGCGGCCGCCGCCTCGCGCACGGTGGCCTGCGCCCGCAGCGCCGCCTCGACCTCCCCCAGCTCGATGCGGAAGCCCCGAAGCTTCACCTGGTGGTCCGTCCGCCCCAGGTACTCCAGCACCCCGTCCGCGCGCCAGCGGGCGCGGTCGCCCGTGCGGTACAGGCGCGCGCCCGGCCCGCCCCCGAAGGGGTCCGGGACGAACGCGGCGGCCGTCAGCCCGGCGCGCCCCAGGTAGCCGCGCGCGACCCCCTCGCCGCCCACGTACAGCTCTCCGGCCAGCCCCGGCGGCACCGGCTCCAGCCCGCGGTCCAGCAGGTACACGCGGGTGTTGGCGATGGGCGTCCCGATGGGCACCGCGCCCTCCCCGGGCTCCACCCGCTCCACGGTGGACCAGATGGTCGTCTCGGTGGGCCCGTACAGGTTCCACAGCTCGCCGCAGCGCGCCGCGAGCCGGTCCGCCAGCTCCCGCGGCAGCGCCTCGCCTCCGCACAGCACCCGGAGCCCGGGACTCCCCTCCCACCCGGCCTCCAGCAGCATCCGCCACGTCGCGGGCGTGGCCTGCACGACGGTGGCCCCGCTCGCCGCGATCGCCTCCCGCAGCCGCGCCCCGTCGGAGGCGGTCTCCCGGCTCGCGATCGCCACCCGCGCCCCCGTGGTCAGCGGCAGCAGCAGCTCCAGCCCCGCGATGTCGAAGGCGAGCGTCGTCACCGCCAGCAGCGTGTCCCCGGCGGCGAGCCCCGGCGCCGCGCGCATGGACTCCAGAAAGTTCACCACCGCCCGGTGCGGGACGGCCACGCCCTTGGGACGGCCGGTGGAGCCGGAGGTGTAGATGACGTAGGCGAGGGACGACGAGTGCGAAAGTGCGAAAGTGCGGGAGTGCGAAAGTGCGTCCGCGTCCTCCGCACCGTCGTCGCCGTCCAGCAGCACGACGGCCCCATCGAACGGAGGCAGCCCGGACCGCAGGCTCGACTGCGTCAGCAGCACGGACGCGCCCGAGTCGTCCAGCATGTAGGCCAGGCGCTCGGGCGGGTGGGCGGGGTCCAGCGGCAGGTAGGCGCCGCCGGCCCGGAGGACGGCGAGCAGGGCGACCACCATCTCCGGGCCGCGCTCCACGCACAGACCCACGCGGGCCTCCGGGCCCACGCCGAGCCCGGCCAGGCGCCGCGCCAGCAGGCCGGAGCGGCGCTCCAGCTCGGCGTAGGTCAGGGTGGCGCCGCCGGCGGCGACGGCCACCGCGCCCGGGGTGCGCGCCGCCTGCTCCACGAACAGCTCGTGGACGCAGCGCTCCCGGGGGAAGGCGGCGGCGGTGGCGTTCCAGGCCTCCAGCACCCGGGCGCGCTCGGCGCCGCGCAGCAGCGAAAGCTCGGAAAGGCGCCGCGCGGGCCCGGCCGCCATGGCTTCCAGGACCGCTTCCAGGTGCCCCGCCATGCGCGCGACCGTCGCCGCCTCGAAGAGCGCCGCCCGGTACAGGAGCGTCCCGTGCAGCGCCGTCCCGTCGTCGGACACCGACAGGTCCAGGTCGAACTTGGCGACCCCCTCCCCGCCCCGGAACGGCTCCATCTCCACCGCGCCCAGCGGCGCGGGCTCGCCGCCCCGGTCGGCGTGGCTCAGCGCGAACGCCGCCTGGAACAGGGGCGTGTGCGTGAGGCTGCGCTCGACCGCAAGCTCCTCCACCAGCCGCTCGAAGGGGAGCTCCTGGTGCGAGTACGCGCCCAGCGCGGTCTCCCGCACCCGCCCCAGCAGCTCCGTCCAGGTGGGGTCGCCGCGGAGATCGGCGCGCAGCACGAGCATGTTGACGAAGAAGCCGATCAGCCCCTCCAGCTCGCGCCGGGTGCGCCCCGCGGCGGGGGTGCCCACCACCACGTCGTCCTGCGCGGCCCAGCGGCCCAGGAGCGCCTGCCAGCCGGCCAGGACGGTCATGAACAGCGTCGTCCCCTCGCGCCGCGACAGCGCCCGCAGCTCCCTCGCCGCGGCGGGTGGCAGCGTGAAGGAGTGGACCCCCGCCCGGGCGCCCTGCCCCGCCCGGCGCGGACGGTCGGTGGGCACCTCCAGGAGCGGCGGGGCGCCGGCCAGCCGTTCCTTCCAGAAGGCCACCTGCGCCTCCAGCGTCTCGCCGCGGAGCCAGCCGCGCTGCCACACGGCGAAGTCCGCGTACTGCACCGGCGGCTCCGGGAGCGGCGAGGGCTCGCCGCGGCTGAAGGCGCCGTACAGGGCGGACACCTCGCGGGTCAGCACCTGCATGCTCCACCCGTCGCCGGCCACGTGGTGCAGCGTGAAGAGCAGCACGTGGTCGTCCTCGCCCAGCCGGAGCAGCGTGCTCCGCAGCATCGGTCCGCGGCCCAGGTCGAAGGGGCGCAGCGCCTCCGCGCCGGCCAGCCGCCGGGCCTCGGCCTCGCGGCGCGCCGCCGGCAGGGCGCCCAGGTCCAGCGCGGGGAGCGCGCCGGGGGACGGCGGGTTCACCACCTGCACGGGCGCGCCGCCGCGCTCCTCGAACACCGTGCGCAGGGTCTCGTGCCGCCGGGCCAGCTCGCCGATGCTCGCCCGCAGCGCCGCGGCGTCCAGCGCGCCGCGCAGGCGCAGCGCGAAGGGCATGTTGTAGGCGGCGCTCCCCGGGTCGATCCGGTCCACCACCCAGAGCCGCTGCTGCGCGAAGGACAGCGGCAGCGCCCCCCCGCGCGGGACCGGGACCACGGGCGGGGCCGCCGCGCCGCCCTCGCTCCTCAGGGCGTCGATGCGCCCGGCGAGGGCGGCCACCGTGGGCGCCTCGAACAGCGTCCGCAGCGGCACCTCCACGCCGAAAAGCCGGCGGGCGCGCGAGACCACCTGCGCGGCCAGCAGCGAGTGCCCCCCCAGCTCGAAGAAGCCGGCCTCCACCCCCACCGTCTCCAGGCCCAGGACCTCCGCCCAGATCCCCGCCAGCACCTCCTCGGTCGCCGTCCGCGGCGCGGCGTGCTCCGCGCCCGCGCCCGGCTCCGGCGCGGGGAGCGCCCGCCGGTCGAGCTTGCCGGCGACCGTGAGCGGCAGCCGCTCCAGCACCACGAAGGCGCCCGGCACCATGGGCTCCGGGAGCCGCGCCAGGAGCCGCGCCCGCAGCTCCCCGGCCGCGGGCTCCGCCCCGTCCGCGGAGACCACGTAGGCCACCAGCCGCGGATTCCCCGGCACGTCCTCCCGCACGACGACGGCCGCCTCCCGCACCTCCGGCGCCTCCAGCAGGGCCGCCTCCACCTCGCCCGGCTCGATGCGGAAGCCGCGAAGCTTGACCTGCGCGTCGATGCGGCCCAGGAACTCCAGCTCGCCGCGCGCGTTCCAGCGCGCGCGGTCCCCCGTGCGGTACAGCCGCGCGCCACCCCCGCCGAACGGGTCCGGCACGAACTTCTCCGCCGTCAGCCCGGGACGGTTCAGGTAGCCGCGCGCCACCCCCGCGCCCCCCACGTACAGCTCTCCCGGCACGCCCTGCGGCGCCGGCCCGCCCCAGGCGTCCAGCACGTAGACCCGCGTGTTCGCCACGGGCCGCCCGATCGGCGGCGCCTCCGCGGCGCCCGGCTCGCACTCGTGCGTCGTCACGAGGACGGTGATCTCCGTGGGGCCGTACATGTTCACCAGGCGCCGCCCGCGGGACCAGCGCGCCGCCGTCTCGCCCGAGCACCGCTCGCCGCCCGTGCTGACGGTGGCGAGGAGCGGGAAGTCGGTGTCCGGAAGGGTGTCCAGCAGCGCGGGAGTGCTCACCAGCACGTCGATCTCCCGCTCGCGCAGCAGCGCCGCCAGCCGCTCCGGCGAGAGCACCGCTTCGCGGTCGGCCACGTGCAGCGCCGCCCCGGAGAGCAGCGCCACGAAGATCTCCAGCACCGAGGCGTCGAAGCTCAGGGAGGCCGCCTGGAGCACGTGGCCTCCCGGCGCGGCCCCGAACCAGCGGCCGGCGCGCGGCAGCAGGTTGGCCGCGCCGGCGTGCGTGACGACGACGCCCTTGGGGCGCCCGGTGGAGCCGGAGGTGTAGATGACGTACGCGGCGTTGTCGGGGGACGGCGGGTGCGGGAGTGCGAGAGTGCGGGCGTGCGAGAGTGCGGACGGCGAGCCGCCGTCCTCGTCCAGGACGAGCCGCGCCCCCGCGAAGGCGGGGAGGACGCCCGGGGCGGCGGACTCCACCAGCAGCACGGCGGCGCCCGAGTCCGCGGCCATCCATTCCAGGCGCTCGGCCGGGTAGGCGGGATCCAGCGGGACGTAGACGCCGCCCGCCTTGAGGATGCCCAGCAGGCCGGCGACCATCCCGGGCGAGCGCCGCGCGCACAGCCCCACGCGCGTCTCCGGGCCCACGCCCAGGCGGCGGAGCCCGTGCGCCAGGCGGTCGGCGCTCCGCTCCAGCTCCGCGTAGGTGAGGGTCCGGCCCTCGTGGACCACGGCGGCGGCGTCGGGGGTGCGCCGCGCCTGCCCGGCGAACAGCTCGTGGACGCAGGCGCGCGGCGGCTCGGCGCCGGTGGCGTTCCACGCCTCCAGCACCTGCTCGCGCTCCGGTCCCCGCAGCAGCGACAGCTCCGAGAGGCGGCGCTCCGGCTCCGCGGCCAGCGCCTCCAGCACGGCCTCCAGGTGCCCCGCCATGCGCGCGACGGTGGCGTCCTCGAAGAGCGCCACCCGGTAGTCCAGCGCCGCGGCGAGGGCCGCCTCCCCGTCCGCCGCCGTCAGGCCCAGGTCGAACTTGGCGACCCGGGCTCCGCCGCCCCACGGCTCCAGCGCCAGGCCGCCCAGCGACGGCCGCGCCTCCTCGCCGGGGCGGTTCAGGACGAAGGTGGCCTGGAAGACGGGCGCGTGGGCGAGGCTGCGCTGCACGCCCAGCTCCTCCACCAGCCGCTCGAAGGACAGCTCCTGGTGCGCGTACGCGCCCAGCGCCGCCTCGCGGGTCCGCCCCAGCAGCTCGCGCCAGGTGGGGTCGCCGGACAGGTCGGCGCGCAGGGGCAGCATGTTCGCGAAGAAGCCGATCAGCCCCTCCGTCTCCGCCCGCGTGCGCCCCGCGACGGGGCTCCCCACCACCACGTCCTCCTGCCCGGCGTAGCGGCCCAGCAGCGCCTGCCAGCCGGCGAGCAGCGTCATGAACAGCGTCGCCCCCTCGCGGCGCGCGCGCTCCCGCAGGCCCCGCGACAGCCCGGCCGGCAGGGTGAAGGCGTGGCTCCCCGCGCGCGCGCCCCGTCCCGCCCCGCGCGGGTGGTCCGTGGGGACCTCCAGCAGCGGCGGCGCGTCCGCCAGGCGCGCCTTCCAGTACCGCAGGTGCGCCTCCAGGACCGGGCCGCGGAGCCAGGCGCGCTGCCACACGGCGAAGTCGGCGTACTGCACCGGCAGCTCCGGCAGCGGCGACGGTTCCCCGCGGCTGAAGGCGCCGTACAGGGCCGAGACCTCGCGCACCAGCACCTGCATGCTCCAGCCGTCGCTCACCACGTGGTGCAGCGTGAAGAGCAGCACGTGGTCGTCCCCGCCCAGGCGCAGCAGCGCGCTCCGCAGCAGCGGCCCGCGCGCCAGGTCGAAGGGGCGCAGCGCCTCCGCGGCCGCCAGCCTCTCCGCCTCCTGCACTCGCGATCCCGCCGGCAGACGGGCGAGGTCCACGGTCGGGAGCGCGGCCGGCGCGGGAGGATGGACCACCTGCACGGGCGCGCCGCCGCGCTCCCCGAGCGTGGTCCGCAGCGCTTCGTGCCGCCGGGCCAGCTCGCCGATGCTCGCCCGCAGCGCGGCGGCGTCCAGCGCGCCGCGCAGCCGCAGCGCCGAGGGCATGTTGTAGGCGGGGCTCCCCGGCTCGATCCGGTCCACCACCCACAGCCGCTGCTGCGCAAAGGACAGCGGCGGCGCCTCCCCGCGCGGGACCCGCACGATGGGCTCCGGCGCCGGTCCGCCGCCGCTCCGCAGCGCCTCCACGCGGGGGGCCAGCTCCGCGACCGTCGGCGCCTCGAACAGGGCCCGCAGCGGCACCTCCACCCCGAACGCCCGGCGCGCCCGGGAGACCACCTGCGTCGCCAGCAGCGAGTGCCCGCCCAGCTCGAAGAAGTTGTCGCGCACGCCCACGCGGCCGACGCCGAGCACCTCCGCCCAGATCCCCGCCAGCACCTCCTCCGCCGCGGTCGCCGGGGCGGCGTGCTCCGCCCCGGCCCCGCCCCCCGCCTCCGGCGCCGGCAGCGCGCGCCGGTCCGTCTTGCCGTTGACGGTGAGCGGAATCCTCTCCAGCACCACCAGGGCGCCCGGCACCATGTGCTCCGGCAGGCGCGCCGCCAGGTGCGCCCGCAGCCCGGCCGGCGCGACGCCGGCGCCGTCCACGGGCACCACGTAGCCCACCAGGCGCCGGCGCCCCGGCGCGTCCTCCCGCACCACCACCACCGCCTCCCGCACCCCCGGCGCCTCCAGCAGGGCCGCCTCGACCTCGCCCGGCTCGATGCGGAAGCCCCGCACCTTGAGCTGCTGGTCCATCCGCCCCAGGAACTCCAGCTCCCCGGAGGCCAGCCACCGCACCCGGTCTCCCGTGCGGTACAGCCGCCCGCCCGCCGCGCCGAACGGGTCGGGGACGAACGTCTCGGCCGTCGGCCCGGGACGGCCCAGGTAGCCGCGCGACACCCCCGCGCCTCCCATCCACAGCTCTCCCGGCACGCCCACGGGCGCCGGCTCCCCCCACGCGTCCAGCACGTAGGCGCGCGCGTTGGCCACCGGCCGCCCGATCGGCGGCGGCACCGCCGCGCCGGGCTCGCACGCGTGCTCCGTGGCGGTGATGGTCGTTTCCGTGGGCCCGTACATGTTGACCAGCCGGCGCCCGCGCGACCAGCGCGCCGCCGTCTCGGCCGGGAGGCGCTCCCCGCCCACCCCGACGGCGCGCAGGGCGGGGTATTCCCCCTCCGGCAGGCTGTCCAGGAGCGCCGGGGTGCTCAGCAGGACGTCCACCTCCCGCTCCCGCAGCAGCGCCGCGAAGCGCTCCGGCGAGAGCACGTCCTCGCGCTCCACCAGGTGCAGCGCCGCGCCGGACAGCAGCGCGACGAAGATCTCCAGCAGCGAGGCGTCGAAGGCCGGGGAGAGCGTCTGCAGCAGGTTGCTCCGCGGGGTCGCCCCCAGGGTCCGGACCGTGGCGGACAGCAGGTTGGCCGCGCCGGCGTGCGTGACGACGACGCCCTTGGGGCGCCCGGTGGAGCCGGAGGTGTAGATGACGTACGCGGCGTTGTCGGGGGACGGCGGGTGCGAAAGTGCGAAAGTGCGGGAGTGCGGGAGTGCGGACGACGAAACGCCGTCGTCCAGGACGAGCCGCGCCCCCGCGAAGGCGGGGAGGACGTCGGGGGCGGCGGATTCCACCAGCAGCACGGCGGCGCCCGAGTCCGCGGCCATGTAGTCCAGGCGCTCGGCCGGGTAGGCGGGATCCAGGGGGACGTAGACGCCGCCGGCCCCCAGGATGCCCAGCAGGCCGACGACCATCTCGGGCGAGCGCCGGACGCACAGCGCCACGCGCGTCTCGGGGCCGACGCCCAGGCGGCGGAGGGAGAGGGCCAGCCGGTCGGCCCTGCGCTGGAGTTCGGCGTAGGTCAGGGACTCGCCGCGCGCGACGACCGCGACGGCCTCGGGGGCGCGCCGCGCCTGCTCCGCGACCATCTCGTGGACGCAGGCCCGCGGGAGCCCGGCGGAGGTGGCGTTCCACTCCTCCAGCACCTGCGCGCGCTCGGCCCCGCGGAGCAGCGACAGGCCGGAGAGGCGCCCCCCCGGATCGGCCGCCATGGCTTCCAGCACGGTCTGCAGGTGCCCGGCCAGGCGCGCGACCGTCGCCGCCTCGAACAGCGCCTCCCGGTACACCAGCACCGGGTCCAGCCGCTCGCCGGAGTCGCCGACCACCAGGTCCAGGTCGAACTTGGCGGCGGCTTCGCCCGCGCCGAACGGCTCCACCTCCAGCTCGCCCAGGACCGGCCGCTCGTCCGCCCCGCCGGCCGTCTGCAGGGCGAAGGTGGCCTGGAAGACGGGCGGGTGCGTCAGGCTGCGCTCCACGCCCAGCTCCTCCACCAGGCGCTCGAAGGGGAGGTCCTGGTGCGCGTACGCCCCCAGCGCCGTCTCCCGGGTCCGCCCCAGCAGCTCCCGCCAGGTGGGGTCGCCGCCGAGGTCGGCGCGCAGCGCGAGCATGTTGACGAAGAACCCGATCAGCCCCTCCGTCTCGCGACGGGTGCGCCCCGCGATGGCGCTCCCCACCACCACGTCGTCCTGCCCCGCCCAGCGGCCCAGCAGCGCCTGCCAGCCGGCCAGCAGCGTCATGAACAGCGTGGTGCCCTCGCGCCGCGAGAGCTCGCGCAGCTCGCCGGACACCGCCGCCGGCAGCGCGAAGCGGTGGCTCCCCTCCAGCACGCCCTGCTCCGGGGCGCGCGGACGGTCCGTCGGGATCTCCAGCAGCGGCGGGGCGCCGCCGAGCTTCTCCTTCCAGTAGCCCAGGTGCCCTTCCAGCGTCGCCCCGCTGAGCCGCCCGCGCTGCCACGCGGCGAAGTCGGCGTACTGAATGGGCAGCTCCGGCAGGCGCGGCTCCTCGCCCCGGACGAAGGCGCCGTACAGGGCGGAGACCTCGCGGACCAGCACGCCGCGGCTCCAGCCGTCGCTGACCACGTGGTGCAGGGTGAACAGCAGCACGTGGTCGGCCTCGCCCAGGCGCAGCAGGGTGCTGCGCAGCAGCGGCCCCGTCTCGAGGTCGAACGGCCGCAGCGACTCCTCCCTCACCAGGCGCGCGGCCTCGCGCCCGGCGTCCGGCAGGCGGCGCAGGTCCAGCTCCGCCAGGGCGACGGGCGCCGGCGGGTGGACGACCTGCACCGGCCCCCCGCCCTGCTCGGCGAACGTGGTGCGCAGCGTCTCGTGCCGCCGCACCAGCGCGTCCAGGCTGGCCCGCAGCGCCGCCGGGTCGAGCGCGCCCCGCAGGCGCAGCGCGTACGGCATGTTGTAGGCGGGGCTCCCCGGCTCCAGCCGGTCCACCAGCCACAGCCGCTGCTGCGCGAACGACAGCGGCGCGGGGCCGGGGGAGGACCGGCGGGGGATCCGCTCCTGGACGGGCATGCTCCGCTCCCGCAGGATGCTCTGCAGGAGCGCCTGCCTCTTGGCGGGCGAGAGCTGTCCGAGCGCGTCCGCGGCTCCGGCAGTGGGCTGGTCGCTCATGTGCTGCTGCTGTGTCGATGAAGTGCGGATTGCCCCTCGGCGGCCGGACCCCGGGTCCGCGCCGCGCCGGGGTCTTCGTCGGGCTCCAGCCGCTCCAGGTGGTCCGCCACCTGGCCGGGGTCCAGGGCGCCGAGCAGCCCGTCCTCCACGGTCCTGGACAGCGCTTCCACGGTGGGCGTCTCGAACAGCGTCCGCAGCGGCACCTCGACGCCGAACGTCTCCCGCAGCCGCGAGACCACCTGCGTCGCCAGCAGCGAGTGGCCCCCCAGCGCGAAGAAGCTCGCCGTCACCCCCACGCGCTCGGTCCCCAGCAGCTCCGCCCAGATCCCGGCGACCAGCTCCTCCACGACGGTCCGCGGCGCCACGTGCTCCTCTTCGGCGGTCCACTCCGGGGCGGGGAGCGCCCGCCGGTCGACCTTGCCGCGGGAGGTCGCCGGAAGGCTCTCCAGCGCCACGAACGCCGCCGGCACCATGTACTCCGGCAGCCGCTCCGCCACGTGCCGCCGGAGCTCCGCCAGCCGGTCCCGCAGCTCCGCCGGCGCCACCTGCGTCCCCGCCGCGCCGGTCACGTACGCCACCAGCCGCTGCCGGCCGGGCACGTCCTCGCGCAGGAGCACCACCGCCTCCCGCACCCGCGGGTGCGTCCGCAGCGCCGCCTCGACCTCCCCCGGCTCCACGCGGAAGCCGCGGATCTTGAGCTGGTGGTCGATGCGGCCCAGGAACTCCAGCTCCCCGGCCGGCAGCCAGCGCACCCGGTCTCCGGTGCGGTACAGCCGCGCGCCCGCCCCGCCCCCGAACGGGTCCGGGACGAACCGCTCGGCCGTCGGCCCCGGCCGCCCCAGGTAGCCGCGGGCCACCCCCGCCCCGCCAACGTACAGCTCGCCCGGCAGCCCGGCGGGCACCGGCTCCCCCCGCGCGTCCAGCACGTAGACGCGCACGTTGGCAAGGGGGCGGCCCAGGCCGGGCCGCTCCGCCCCGTCCACGCGCGCCACGGTGGTGTTGACCGTGGCCTCCGTGGGGCCGTAGTGGTTCCAGATCGCCGCCCCGGGGAAGACGGCGCGCGTCCGCCGCGCCAGCTCCTCCGGCAGCGCCTCTCCCCCCAGCAGCACCGCCGCCAGCCCCCGCGGCGCCGCGGCCTGGCCCCGCTCCACCCGCTCCAGCAGCGCGCTCCACAGCGACGGCACGCCCCCGAACGACACCCGCTCCCCCTCCGACAGCGCCTCCAGCAGCGCCGCCGGGTCCGTGGCCGTCTCCTCCGGCAGCACCCACACCGCCCCGCCCCGCAGCAGCGGCGGGAAGAGCTGCCGCACGTGCGCGTCGAAGGAGAGCCGCGACACCAGCGGCAGCGCGAAGCCCTCCGCCCCCAGCACCTCGCGGTCGAAGAAGCGGAGGTAGTTGGCCAGGCCGCCGTGCTCGACCACCACTCCCCGGGGCGCGCCCGTGGAGCCCGAGGTGTGGATCACGTAGGCGGCGCCGCGCGCGTCCACCCGGACCGCGGGCGCCCCCTCCGGCTCGGCCGCGATGGCGGCGGCGTCCGCGTCCAGGAGGACCAGGGCGCACGGGCACCCCTCCGCCCGCGCGGCGAGGCCCGCCTGCGTCACCAGCACCGGCGCCCTCGCCTCCGCCAGCAGGCGGCGCAGGCGCCCGGGGGGGTGGTGCGGGTCCAGGGGGAGGTAGGCGCCGCCGGCCCGGAGGACGCCGAGCACGGCGACGACCATCTCCGCCGAGCGCTCCAGGAGCAGCCCCACCGGCACCTCCGGTCCCACGCCGCGGCGGCGGAGGTGGTGCGCCAGCCGGCCGGAGCGGCGCTCCAGCTCGGCGTAGGTGAGCGTCTCCTCCGCGGAGCGGACCGCCACGGCCGCGGGGGTGCGGGCCGCCTGCGCGGCGAACCGCTCGTGGACGCACTCCCGCGGGACCTCCGCCGCGGTGGCGTTCCAGCCTTCGAGCACCTGCGCGCGCTCGGCCCCGCGCAGCAGCTGCACCTCCGAGACGCGCTCGCCGGGCCGGGCCGCCATCGCCTCCAGCACGGCCTCCAGGTGCCCGGCCATGCGCGCCACGGTCCCCGCCTCGAACAGCGCTTCGCGGTAGAACAGGGTCCCGCCCAGCAGCCCGTCCGCCCCCTCCGCCATGGCCAGGCTCAGGTCGAAGCGGACGACCTCCGCTCCCGTGCCGAACGGCGCCGCCTCCACGCCGCCCAGCGACAGCCGCGCGCCGCGCACGCCGGACCGGTCCAGGGCGAAGACCGCCTGGAAGACGGGCGAGTGCGCCAGGCTGCGCTCCACGCCCAGCTCCTCCACCAGGCGCTCGAAGGGGAGCTCCTGGTGCGCGTACGCCCCCAGCGTCGTTTCCCGGGTCCGCCCCAGCAGCTCGGTCCAGGTGGGGTCCCCCGACAGGTCGCCGCGCAGGGCGAGCATGTTGACGAAGAAGCCGATCAGCCCCTCCGTCTCCTGGCGGGTCCGCCCCGCGATCGGGCTGCCCACCACCACGTCGTCCTCCCCCGCCCAGCGCCCCAGCACGGCCTGCCAGGCGGCCAGCAGCGTCATGAACGGCGTGGCCCCCTCGCGCCGGGACAGCGCCCGCAGCCGCCGCGACACCTCCGCGCCCGGCGCGAACGGGTGGCCGGCGGCGCGCGGATTCCCCGGCGTCCCCGCGCGGGGACGGTCGAGGGGCAGCTCCAGCAGCGGGGGGGCGCCGCCGAGCTGGCCCTTCCAGAAGCCGATCTGCGCCTCCAGCACCTCGCCGCTCAGCCGTCGCCGCTGCCACACGGCGTAGTCTGCGTACTGCACCGGCAGCTCCGGCAGCGGCGACGGCTCGCCCCGGACGGAGGCGGCGTACAGGGCGGAGACCTCGCGCACCAGCACCTGCACGCTCCACTCGTCGCTGACGACGTGGTGGAGCGTGAAGAGCAGCGCGTGGTCCCCGCCGCCCAGGCGGAGCAGCGTGCTCCGCGCCAGCGGTCCCCGGGCCAGGTCGAACGGCCGCAGCGCCTCCGCCCTCGCCAGCTCCCCGGCCTGCCGCTCCCGCGCCTCCGGGGCCAGCCGGCCCAGGTCCACGAGGGGCAGCGGGACCGGGGCCGGCGGATGGATCACCTGCACGGGCGCGCCGCCGCGCTCGGCGAACGTGGTGCGCAGCGTCTCGTGCCGGCGCACCAGCGCGTCCAGGCTCGCCCGCAGGGCGGCCACGTCCAGCGCGCCCCGCAGCCGCAGCGCGAAGGGGACGTTGTAGGCGGGGCTCCCCGGCTCCATCCGGTCCACCACCCACAGCCGCTGCTGCGCGAACGACGCCGGCAGCGGACCCGTCCGCGGGACCCGCTCGATCGGCGGCGCCGGCGGGGCGCCCTCGCTCCGCAGCGCCTCGATGCGCTCCGCCAGCCCCGCCACCGTGGGCGCCTCGAACAGCGTCCGCAGCGGCACCTCCACCCCGAACGCCCGGCGCGCCCGGGAGACCACCTGCGTCGCCAGCAGCGAATGGCCGCCCAGCTCGAAGAAGCCGGCCTCCACCCCCACCGCCTCCAGGCCCAGCACCTCCGCCCAGATCCCCGCCAGCACCTCCTCCGCCGCCGTCCTGGGCGCCACGTACGCCGCTTCCCCCCCGCGCTCCGGCGCCGGCAGCGCCGCCCGGTCGACCTTGCCGTTGGGGGTCAGCGGCAGGCTCTCCAGGAGCACGAACGCCCCCGGCACCAGGTGCTCCGGCACCCGCGCGGACAGGTGCGCCCGCAGCCCCGCGCCCGACAGCTCCGCCCCCTCCTCCGCGACCACGTAGCCGACCAGCCGCTTCTCCCCCGGCGCGTCCTCCCGCGCCACGACGGCCGCCTCCCGCACCGCCGGGTGCCCCAGCAGCGCCGCCTCCACCTCCCCCGGCTCGATGCGGAAGCCGCGCACCTTGACCTGCTGGTCCACGCGGCCCAGGAACTCCAGCACGCCGTCGCCCAGCCAGCGCACCCGGTCTCCCGTGCGGTACAGCCGCGCCCCCGGCGCGGCGGAGAAGGGGTCGGGGACGAAGCGCTCCGCCGTCAGCTCCGGCCGGCCCAGGTAGCCGCGCCCCACGCCCTCGCCGCCGATGAACAACTCTCCGGCGATGCCGGGGGGGAGCAGCTGTCCCCATCCGTCCAGCACGTACACGCGCACGTTCCCGGTGGGCCGCCCGATGGGCAGGCTGCTCCAGCGCGATCCGTCCTCGCCCGGGGCCAGGTGCAGCGTGGTCGAGGTGCAGGCGGTCTCCGTCAGCCCGAAGACGTGTACCAGCGCGACGCGCAGCTCCGCCCACTCGCGCAGCCGCTCGGCGGAGACACGCTCGCCCCCCACCAGGACGAGGCGCACGCACCCGGGGAGCCGCTGCCGCCGCCGGGCCAGCTCGCGCACCCACTCGTGCCAGTAGGCCGTGGGCAGCTCCAGGACGGTGACCCCCTCGCCGTCGATCACGCGCAGCAGCGTCCCGGGCACGAACAGCTCCTCGCGCGAGAACACCACGGCGGCGCCGGCGAGCCAGGCGGGGAACAGCTCCTCCACCACCACGTCGAAGCCCGGCGAGGCGAACTGGAGGAAGCGGTCGCCCGGCCCCAGCCCGAGGCGCCGCGCCATGTCGGCGGCGAGGTTGACGACCGCCCGGTGCGGGACGGCGGCCCCCTTGGGCCTGCCCGTGGACCCCGAGGTGTAGATGACGTAGGCCAGGTTCTGCGCGCGGACCCCGCTCTCCGGGGCGTGCTCCGGCCCGGCCGCGGTCTCCTCCCGCAGCGCCTCCAGGAGCACGGTGGGGATCCCGTCCGCGGGGACGCGTCCGGCCAGCGGCTCCCGGGTCAGCAGCAGGGCGGCCCCGGAGTCGCGGAGCACGTGGGCGATGCGCTCGGCGGGATAGGCGGGGTCCAGCGGCACGTACGCGCCGCCGGCCTTGAGCACCGCCAGGATCGCCAGGGCCAGCTCCGGCCCCCGGTCCACGCAGATCCCCACCCGCACCTCGGGCCCCACGCCCCGCCGGCGGAGGCCGTGCGCCAGCCGGTTGGCCCGCGCGTCCAGCTCGCCGTGGGAGATCTCGCGCCCCTCGAAGACCACGGCGGGCGCGTCCGGGGTGCGCCGCGCCTGCTCCGCGACGAGCTCGTGGAGGCAGCTTCCGCCCGGGAACTCGCGGCCGGTCGCGTTCCAGGCCTGCTGCACCTGCACCCGCTCCGCCCCGCTCAGCAGCGACAGCTCCGACAGGCGCCGCCGCGGGTCGGCCACCATCGCCGCGACCACCGCTTCCAGGTGCCCCGCCATGCGCGCGGCCGTCGCCGCCTCCCACAGCCCGCTCCGGTAGGCCAGCGTACCGCCCAGGCCCTCCCCGGAGTCCTGCACGGTGAGGTCGAGATCGAACTGCGCGACCCCGGTGCCCTCCCCGAACCGCTCCAGCTCCAGGCCGCCCAGCCGCAGCCGCCGGTCCGGCCCGGCGCCCCGGTCGAGGGAGAAGACCACCTGGACGAGCGGCGCGTGCGCGAGGCTGCGCTCCACCACCAGCTCCTCCACCAGGCGCTCGAAGGGGAGCTCCTGGTGCGCGAACGCCCCCAGCGCCGTCCGCCGCACCCGCCCCAGCAGCTCGGTCCAGGTGGGATCGCCCGACAGGTCGCCGCGCAGCGCCAGCACGTTGACGAAGAAGCCGATCAGCGTCTCCGTCTCCGGGCGCGTCCGCCCCGCGACCGGGCTCCCCACGACCACGTCGTCCTGCCCGGCATGGCGCCCCAGCAGGGTCTGCCAGGCGGCCAGCAGCGCCATGAAGAGCGTCGCGCCCTCCCGGTGCGCGAGCTCCCGCAGCCCCCGCGACAGCTCCGCGGGAAGGGTGAAGGGGTGGCTCCCCGCGCGCGCGTCCTGCCCCGCCACGCGCGGGCGGTCCGTGGGGACCTCCAGGAGCCGCGGCGCGCCCGCCAGCCGCTCCCTCCAGTACGCCAGCTGCCGCTCCAGCGCCTCGCCCCGAAGCTGCTCGCGCTGCCACGCGGCGTAGTCGGCGTACTGCACCGGCAGCTCCGCCAGCCGCGGCTCTTCACCCCGGCTGGAGGCGCCGTAGAGCGCGGAGACCTCGTTCACCAGCACGCCCATGCTCCACCCGTCGCCGACGACGTGGTGGAGCGTGAAGCAGAGCACGTGGTCCTCGTCGCCCAGCCGGATCAGCAGGGCGCGCAGCAGCGGACCCTGGACGAGGTCGAAGGGGAGGACCGCCTCGGCGTCCGCGAGCCGGCGCGCCTGCCGCTCCCGCGCCTCCCCGGGGAGGGCCCGCAGGTCGAGCACCGGCAGCGGCACGGGCGCGGGGGGCCGGATCACCTGCACGGGCGCGCCGCCGCGCTCCTCGAAGGTGGTGCGCAGCGCTTCGTGCCGCCGGGTCACCTCGTCCAGGGTCGCCCGCAGGGCGGCCGTGTCCAGCGCGCCCCGCAGCCGCAGCGCGGAGGGCATGTTGTAGGCGGCGCTCCCGGGCTCCAGCCGGTCCACCACCCACAGCCGCTGCTGCGCGAACGACAGCGGCGCGGGCCCGGAGGAGCCCCGCCGGGGGATCCGGTCCGGGTCCCCGGCGTCCTTCCTTTCGCGCAGCATGTCCTGCAGGAGCAGCCGCCTCTTCTCGGGCGACAGTCCGCTGAGAAGCTTCCCTGCTCCGCTCGTCGCGTCTCGGCTCATGTATGGCGGCGTTCGTGGGTGTGGCGGCGGCTCCGCATCGCTACCGCCCCGCGTCCGGGCCGCCCACGAGCTCCAGGCGGCCCAGGCGAGCTTCGAGATCCGCTTCGTCCAGCGCCAGGATGAACAGCTCCTCCAGCGTCGCGGCGAGCTCCGCCACCGTGGGCGCCTCGAACAGGGCCGCGAGCGGCACCTCGATCCCCAGCTCCCGGCGGATCCGCGTGACGACCTGTATGGCCAGGAGGGAGTGCCCCCCCAGCCCGAAGAAGTCGTCGCTCCTCCCCACCCGCCCGGGCCGCGCCTCCCCCCCCGAGCCTAGGACGTCGAGCCAGATCCGGCATAGCAGTTCCTCCATCTCCGTCTGCGGAGCGGCGTATTCCGTCCCGCTCCCGGGCTCGGGCGCGGGGAGCGCCCGCCGGTCGGTCTTGCCGCTGGGGGTGAGCGGGATGCTCTCCAGGACCACGCAGGCGCCCGGCACCATGTAGGCGGGCAGCTTCGTGGACAGCCGGTCCCGCAGCTCTCCCGGGGAGAGCCGCGCGCCTTCTTCCGCGACCAGGTAGGCCACCAGGCGCTTCTGCCCGGGCACGTCCTCCCGCGCGACGACCACCGCCCGGCGGACGCCGTCCTGCGCCTCCAGCACGGCTTCGACCTCCCCCGGCTCGATGCGGAAGCCGCGGATCTTGACCTGCTGGTCCACGCGGCCCAGGAACTCCAGCTCCCCGTCGGCCCGCCGGCGCACCCGGTCCCCCGTCCGGTACAGCCGCCCTCCCGGCTCGCCCCCGAACGGGTCGGGCACGAACTTCTCCGCCGTCAGCTCCGGGCGGCCCAGGTACCCCCGCGCCACCCCCGCGCCGCCGATCCACAGCTCGCCGGCCACGCCCGCGGGGAGCAGGCTCCCCGGCCCGTCGCACACGTACGTCCCCTCGCCCGGCAGCGCCCGCCCCATCGCGTGCCCGCGGCGGCCGCCCTCCGGGGGCGCGGGCGCGGCCGCGCTGACGATGGTGGCCTCGGTCGGCCCGTACAGCGTCCACACCCGCGCGCACGGGAACACGGCCTCCATCCGCGCCGCCAGGTCGGGCGGGACCGCGTCCCCGCCCACGAAGGCGTGCCTCACGCGCGGCAGGGCGCCCGGCCCGGCCTGCACCCGCTGCACGATCTCGTGCATCAGCGCGGGGACGGCGTGTACCGCGTCCGCCCCGCCCAGCTCCGCGACCAGCCCCTCCACGTCCGGCACCTCCTCCCGCGCGACCAGCCGCACCGTCCCGCCCGCGAGGAGCGGGGCGAAGACCTCGAAGCCCCAGATGTCGAAGGCGAAGCTCGCCAGCGACAGGAACACCTCGCCGGCTCCCAGCCCGAAGACCTCGCGCATCGCCAGCACCGCGGCCGCCAGGCTCGCGTGCTCCACCACCACCCCCTTGGGCGTTCCCGTGGAGCCGGAGGTGTAGACCACGTACGCCGCGTTCCGCGGGCCCACCCCGCTCCGCGGCGCTCCGTCCGGCGCGCCCTCCAGGGTCTCCCGGAGCGTGTCGAGGTCCACGACCTCCCCGCCGAAGCCGGGGAGCGTCTCCGGCAGCGCGCCCCGCGTCACGAGCACGCGGGCGCCCGAGTCGGCCAGGGTGTGGGCCAGGCGCTCGGGCGGGTAGGCGGGGTCCAGCGGCACGTAGGCGCCGCCGGCCTTGAGCACGGCCAGCACCGCCACGACCACCTCGGGCCCGCGGTCCAGGCACACCGCCACGCGGACCTCCGGACCGACGCCCCGCCCGCGCAGGTGGTGCGCGAGCCGGTTGGCCGCGGCGTCCAGCCGGGCGCAGGTGATCGACTCCTTTCCCCAGGAGACCGCCGGCGCGTGCGGCGTGCGCTCCGCCCGGCGCGCGAACCGCTCGTGAATCGTCTCCCGGGGGGGCTCGGCCGGGACGGGGAGCGACGCCTCCAGCAGCTGCGCGCGCTCCGCGCCGCGGAGCATCGACAGCTCCGAAAGGCGGCGCCCCGGGTGGGCCGCCATGGCTTCCAGGACGGCTTCCAGGTGCCCGGCCATGCGCGCGGCCGTCGCCGCCTCGAACAGCGCTTCCCGGTAGAGGAGCGTTCCGCCCAGCCCGTCCCCGCCGTCCGTCGCCGTCAGCTCCAGGTCGAACCTCACGGGTCCCGCGCCAGTCCCGAACGGCGCCAGTTCCAGGCCGCCCAGCGACAGCCGCTCGTACGCGCCGGCCCTCCGCAGGGCGAAGGAGGCCTGGAAGACGGGGTGGTGCGCGAGGCTGCGCTCCACGGACAGCTCCTCCACCAGGCGCTCGAAGGGGAGGTCCTGGTGCGCGTACGCCTTCAGCGCCGTCTCGCGGGTCCGCCCCAGCAGCTCCCGGCAGGTGGGATCGCCCGACAGGTCGGCGCGCAACGCCAGCAGGTTGACGAAGAAGCCGATCAGCCCCTCCGTCTCGCGCCGCGTCCGCCCCGCGATGGGGGTGCCCACCACCACGTCCTCCTGTCCCGAGTACTTCGCGAGCAGCGCCTGCCAGGCGGCGAGCAGCGCCATGAACAGCGTCGCACCCTCGCGCAGCGAGAGCGCCCGCAGCCCCTCCGCGGCCTCCGCGGACAGGGCGAAGCGGTGGCTGCCCGAGCGCGGGCTCTGCCCCGCCGCGCGCGGCCGGTCCGTCGGGACCTCCAGCAGCGGGGGAGCGCCGCGCAGCTCCCGCTTCCAGTAGCCGACCTGCTCCTCCAGCACCTCCCCGCTCAGCCAGGCGCGCTGCCACGCCGCGAAGTCGGCGTACTGCACCGGCAGCTCCGGCAGCGGCGACGGCTCGCCCCGGCTGAAGGCGGCGTAGAGCGCGGAAACCTCGTCCACCAGCACGTCCATGCTCCACCCGTCGCCGACCACGTGGTGGAGCGTGAAGCACAGCACGTGGTCGTCCCCGCCCAGGCGCAGCAGCCGCGCGCGCAGCAGGGGGCCGCGCGCCAGGTCGAACGGGCGCAGCGCCTCCTCGCCCGCGAGCCGCTCCGCGTGCCGCGCCGGCTCCCGGACGCCCCGCAGGTCGACGAGCGGCAGCGGCACCGGGGCGGGCGGACGGACCACCTGCACGGGAGCGTCGCCGCGCTCCACGAAGACGGTGCGCAGCGCCTCGTGGCGGCGCGCCAGCTCCCCCAGGCTCCCGGCCAGCGCCTGCACGTCCAGCTCCCCGCGCACGCGGAGCGCGGCGGGCATGTTGTAGACGGGGCTCCCCGGCTGCAGCCGGTCCACCATCCACAGCCGCTGCTGCGCGAAGGACAGCGGCAGCCCGTCGCTCCCCTCCCGCGGCACCCGGACGACGGGCGGCGCAACCCGCGTCCCGGCGCTCCGCAGCTCCTCGATGCGCCCGGCCAGCGCGGCCACGGTCGGCGCCTCGAAGAGCGCCCGCAGCGGCACCTCCACCCCGAACGCCTGCCGCGCCCGCGAGACCACCTGCGTCGCGAGCAGCGAGTGCCCCCCCAGGTCGAAGAAGCCGGCGTCCACGCCCACCCGCTCCAGCCCCAGCACCTCCGCCCAGATCCCCGCCAGGATCTCCTCCACGTCGGTCCGCGGCGCCCGGTACGCCTCGTCCGGCACGTCGGCGGCGGGCGCGGGGAGAGCCCGGTGGTCCAGCTTGCCGTTGGGGGTGAGGGGGAGCGCCTCCATCACCACCAGCGCCCCCGGCACCATGTGCTCGGGCAGCCGCTCCCGGAGCCAGGCGCGCAGCTCCGGCACCAGCCACCGGCCCCGCCGGCCCGCCAGCGGGTCGCTGACGTACTCGCTCCAGGGGAGCGGCGCCGCCGTGGCCTCCTCCAGGAGCGCCGCCGCCGCCCCGTCGCGGACCAGGAGCACGTCGTACTCGCCGGGCCCGCCGAGCGCCGACCAGCGGGCGCGGGCGCGGTAGCCGCGCGCCTCCGCCAGCTCGCGGAACGCCTCCGGGTCGGGGGCGCGGGCCTCCCGCTCCGCGGCCAGCGCGCGCAGCTCCTGCACGGTGGCCGGCCCGGCGCCGCCGGCCAGCGCCTCCACGACGGCCAGTGCCCCGGCCACGCGCGGGTTCGGCACCCGCGCCACCGCCAGCGCCGCTGGCGCCTCCTCCTCCAGCGCCCGGCGCACCGCCTCCACGCCCTCCACCTCGTCCCAGCGGCGCCACGCGGGCGCGGCGGGGGGCGCCCCGGACTCCACGCGCAGCAGCGCGTCGTAGCGGAAGCGCGTCATCTCGTTGGCGTGGCGGCCGTGCTTGAGCCGCAGCTCCA
This sequence comes from Gemmatimonadota bacterium, assembly GCA_040752145.1. Taxonomy (GTDB): domain Bacteria; phylum Gemmatimonadota; class Gemmatimonadetes; order Longimicrobiales; family Longimicrobiaceae; genus JAFAYN01. The sequence continues at coordinate 18,620 of JBFMFL010000027.1, read as the reverse complement.
CACCGGTGACGCGCGGCAGCCGGCGCGGGAGCGCCCGGAAGAGCTCCGGGTCCACCAGCAGCTCCTTGTCGCCCAGGGTCCGCCCGCGCACCCGGTCCCGCAGCGCGGACGCGGGGACCCCGCCGCCGGCCCGGGCCAGCTCCACCGAGGCGTGGAACGCCTCCCCGAGCGGCAGGCTGCGCACGTCGCCCACCCACAGCGTCCCTCCCGGGGCCAGCGCCGCCACGGCGCCCTCCAGCACGCGCAGCAGGTAGTCCGCGCCGGGGAAGTACTGCACCACCGAGTTGATCACCACCAGGTCGAAGTGCCGCGCGGGGATGCCGCCGAAGTCGTCGGCCGCGCGCTCCAGCAGCCGCACCCCCGGCAGCTCCCGCCCGGGGCGCGCCAGCTGCGCGCGCAGGTACCCGACGGCGGCGGGGGAGAAGTCGGCACCCCAGTACTCGCCGCACTCCGGCGCCAGCCGGAAGAGGAGGAGCCCCGTGCCGCAGCCGATCTCCAGGACGCGGCGGGGGCGCAGGGCGCGCAGCGAGTCCGCGGCGTCCTCCACCCACTCGCGCATCTCCTCCGCGGGGATGGGCTCGCCCGTGTAGCTGCTGTTCCAGCCGGCGACGTTGAAGGCCGGGTTCCGGTCCGCCGCCTCCCCGGCGGCCTCGCCGGAGTAGGCGTCGCCGAAGAGCGACTCCCACTCGTGCAGGTACTCCGCCTGGACCTCCTCCGCCGGGGCGCCGCTCTCCTCCGCGCCGGGCACCACGTAGGCCACCAGGCGCCTGTCGCCGGGGTCGCCGGAGGGGCCCTCGCGCACCAGCACGGCCGCGTCCCGCACCCCGGGGTGCTCGGCGAGCACGGCCTCCACCTCGCCGGGCTCGATGCGGAAGCCGCGGACCTTGACCTGGCCGTCGATGCGCCCCAGGAACTCCAGCTCCCCGTCCGCCCGCCAGCGCGCCCGGTCCCCGGAGCGGTACATGCGCGCCCCCGGGATCCCGGCGAACGGGTCGGGGACGAACCTCTCGGCCGTCAGCTCGGGGCGGCCGCGGTAGCCCCGCGCCACCGCCGGCCCCCCGACGTACAGCTCCCCCGGCACGCCCGCCGGCACCGGCCCGGAGTCCCGGTCCAGCAGGTACACGCGGCGGTCGCCGACGGGCCTCCCGATGGGGACGGTCGGGGCGGCGAAGCCCGCGGGGACCGGGAAGCAGGCGGCGAACACGGTGCACTCGCTGGGCCCGTACCCGTTGACCAGCCGCAGCCCGGGGTGCAGCTGAAGGGCCCGGCGCACGTGCCGGGCGGAAAGGGCCTCGCCGCCGACCATCAGCTGCCGGACGCCGGCCAGGACCTCCGGGCAGGTGTCCACGACCAGGTTGAAGTAGGTGGAGGTCAGCCAGAGCGTGGTCACGCCGTGCGCGCGGACCTGCTCGCCCAGCAGGGCGGGCTCGGGAGTCCGCCCCGGGTACAGCACGACCCTCCCCCCGGTGAGCAGCGCGGGCCACAGCTCCAGCGTCAGCACGTCCCACGACGGCGAGGAGTGCTGGAGGACGACCTGGTCCGCGTCGAAGCGGACGTAGCCCGCGCCCCGGAAGAAGCCGGGGATCGCCCGGTGCGGCACCTCGGTGGCCTTGGGACGGCCGGTGGAGCCGGAGGTGTAGATGACGTAGGCGAGGTTGTCGGGAGACGGCGAGCGCGGAAGTGCGAAGGTGCGCGAGTGCGAAAGCGCGCCTGCTCCCTCGTGCGTCGCATCGCCGACGAGCACCACGTCGCCCGCGAACCCGGCGAAGCGGTCGCGCAGCCCGTCCTGGGTGAGCAGCACGCGCGCGCCCGCGTCGGCGAGCATGTAGTCCAGCCGCTCGGCGGGGTACTGCGGGTCCAGCGGGAGGTACGCGCCGCCGGCCTTGAGGATCGCCAGCAGCCCCACGACCATCTCCGGGGAGCGCTCCGCGCAGATGCCGACCCGCGCGTCGGGGCCGACCCCGCGGCGCGCGAGGAGGTGGGCCAGGCGGTCGGCGCGCCGGTCCAGCTCGGCGTAGGTGAGCACGCGGTCCTCGTGGACCAGCGCGACGGCCCCGGGCGTCGCCGCCGCCTGCGCGGCGAACAGCTCGTGCACGCAGCGCTCCGGGGGCGCGGCCGCGCCCGCCCCGCTCCAGCGGGCGACGATCCGCTCCAGCTCGGCGGCGGGCACGAGCGGGAGCGCGCGGAGCCGGCGGTCCGGGTCCGCCACGGCGGCCTCCAGCAGGACGCGGAAGTGCTCCGCCATGCGCTCGACGGTCGAGCCCTCGAACAGGTCGGTCCGGTAGTCGATCCGGCCCAGGATCCGCTCCCCGTCTTCCCAGAGCGCGACCCCGAGGTCGAACTTGGCCCCCGTGTCGCCGCCGGCCAGCGGCTCCGTCTCCAGGTCGCCGAGGGCGGGCACCCCGCTCTCCATGTTGTGCAGGGCGAACATCACCTGGAAGAGCGGGTTGTGCGTCAGGCTCCGCTCGGGCGCCAGCTCCTCCACCAGCCGCTCGAAGGGCAGGTCCTGGTGCGCGAAGGCGCCCAGCGTCGTTTCCCGGACCCGCCCCAGCAGCCCGCGGAAGCCGGGATCGCCCGACAGGTCGGCGCGCAGCACCAGCGAGTTGACGAAGAAGCCGATCAGCCCCTCCAGCTCCGCGCGCGTGCGGCCGGCGATCGCGGTGCCGACGACCACGTCGTCCTGGCCGGACCAGCGCCCCAGCAGCGCCTGCCAGGCGGCCAGCAGCGTCATGAAGAGCGTGGTGTTCTCGCGGCGCCCCAGCTCGCGGAGCCCCCGCGTCAGCTCCGGGGGAAGCTCGAAGGGACGGCCCGTCTCCGTCGCGCCCAGCGCGCTGCGGCGCGGATGGTCCGTCGGCAGCTCCAGCAGCGGCGGGGCCCCGTCCAGCTGCTCGCGCCAGTAGCGGAGCTGCGTGTCCAGCCGCTCTCCGGCGAGCCAGCGGCGCTGCCAGGCGGCGAAGTCCGCGTACTGGATCTCCGGCTCGGGGAGCGGCGACGCCTCCCCGCGCGAGAACGCCGCGTACAGCGCGGAGACCTCGCGCACCAGCACGCCCATGCTCCACCCGTCGCTGGCGACGTGGTGCAGGGTCAGGCAGAGCGCCCACTCCTCCGCCGCCGTCCTCACCAGCAGCACGCGCAGCAGCGGGCCGCGGGCCAGGTCGAAGGGGCGGCGCCCCTCCCCGGCGGCCCGGCGCGCGGCCTCCGCGCGGCGGGACTCCCGCGGGAGCCCCGAGAGGTCCAGCACGGGGAGGGGGACCGGCGCCGCGGGGAGCACCACCTGCACGGCTCCCCCGGCCCGCTCCGCGAAGACGGTGCGCACCGCCTCGTGGCGGCGCACCAGCTCCGCGAGGCTCCCCCGCAGCGCCGGCACGTCCAGCGCGCCGCGCAGCCGCAGCGCGAAGGGCATGTTGTAGGCGCTGCTCCCGGGGTCGAGCTGGTGGATGAACCAGAGCCGCTGCTGCGCGAAGGAGAGCGGCGCGGGGCCGCCGTCCGCGCGGCGCGGGATGCGCGCCGCGGCGGGGCGCTCCGCGCCGGGGGCGGCTTCCACGAGGGCGGCCAGCGCCGCCACGGTGGGCGCCTCGAACAGGGCGCGCAGCGGCACCTCCACGCCCAGCGCCTCGCGCAGGCGCGAGACCACGCGCGTGGCCAGCAGCGAGTGCCCCCCCAGCTCGAAGAAGCCGTCGTGGATCCCCACGCGCTCGCGGCCCAGCACCCCCGCGAAGACCTCGGCCAGCACGGCCTCGGTCGGGGTCCGCGGCGCCGCGTACGCCGCTTCCGCCCCCCACCGCGGCGCGGGGAGCGCCCGCCGGTCCACCTTGCCGCCGACGCCCAGCGGCAGCCGCTCCATCGGCACGAACGCGGCCGGCAGCATGTAGTCCGGGAGCCACCCCGAGAGGTGCGCCCGCAGCTCCGCCCCCGTGGGCTCCCCGCCCTCCTCCGGCACCACGTAGGCGGCCAGCCGCACGTCGCCGGGCGCGTCCTCGCCGGCGACGACCACCGCCTCGCGCACCCGCCCGTGGCGCTCCAGCGCGGCCTCGATCTCGCCCGGCTCCACCCGGAAGCCGCGCACCTTGACCTGGCGGTCGGTCCGCCCCAGGTACTCCAGCTCCCCGTCCGGCCGCCAGCGCGCCCGGTCCATCACCCGGTACATCCGGCTCCCCGGCTCCCCGAACGGGTCCGGGAGGAAGCGCTCCGCCGTCAGCTCCGGCCGCCCGGCGTAGCCACGCGCCAGCCCCTCGCCCGCCAGGTACAGCTCGCCGGGGATGCCCACCGGCTGCGGGGCGAGCCGCCGGTCCAGCACGTAGGCCCGGGAGCCGGCCACCGGGCGCCCGATGCGGACCGATTCGCTCCCCCGCGGGACCGGCGACCAGGTGGCGTAGACCGTGGCCTCGGTGGGGCCGTACAGGTTCCGCACCGCCCGCACGTGGTCCAGCCCGTACAGCGCCCGGGCCAGCTCCGCCGTGAGAGGTTCGCCCGCGAGGTTGAAGGCGCGCACGCTCCGCGGGACGGCGCCGCCGCGCGCCAGCTCCGCCGCCACCGCGGGCACCGCCACCACCAGGCGCACCTCCTGGCCGGCGACGGCGGGCAGCTCCAGGGCGTTGTCCACCAGCACCAGCTTTCCGCCCCAGCAGAGGGTGCCGAAGACCTCGGCGACGCTTACGTCGAAGCTGAAGGAGGTGGCCCCGAGCACCGACGCCCGCTCCTCCGCCGGGACCACGTCCCGCAGGAAGCGCAGGAACACCACGGCCCCGCGGTGCTGGACCGCCACCCCCTTGGGCCGCCCCGTCGAGCCCGACGTGAAGATCAGGTACGCCAGGTTGTCCGGGCTCACCCCCGTTTCCGGGGCGTCGCCGGACTCGCGGGCCAGGCTCGCGGCCTCGGCGTCCAGCGCGAGCACGTCCACCCCGCCCGTGATCCGGCCGCGGAGCGCGCTCTCGGTGAGGACGACGCGGGCCCCCGCCTCCTCCAGCATGAAGGCGACGCGCTCCGCCGGGAGCTCCGGGTCGAGCGGCACGTACGCGCCCCCGGCCTTGAGCACGCCGAGCAGCGCCACGAGCGCGGCCGGCGTGCGGCGCAGGTACACGCCCACGCGCGCCTCCGGCCCCACGCCCCGCCCGCGCAGCGCGTGGGCGAGCCGGCTGGAGGCGCGGTCCAGCTCCGCGTAGGTCGTCGGCTCGCCGCGGTGTACGACGGCGACGGCGTCGGGGGTGCGGCGCGCCTGCTCGACGAACAGGTCGTGGATGCAGGCGCCGGGGGGGTAGGCGTGCGGGGTCGCGCCCCACTCCGCCAGCACCCGGGCGCGCTCCTCGTCCGTGGCCAGGGCGAGCCCGCCGACGGGGCGGTCGGGGTCCTCCACGGCCGCTCCCGCCAGGCGCGCGAAGTGCGCGGCCATCCGCTCCATGGTGGCGCGCTCCCACAGCCCGGCGCGGTACGAGATCCACCCGGAGACGCCCTCCCCGTCCGCGGCGAGGTCCAGCGTCAGGTCGTACTTGGCGGCTTCCGCGCCGCCGACCGGCAGGGGCTCCGCCTCCACGCCGCCCATGCGCGGCTCGCGGCGCCCGCCGGCCTCCAGGACGAACATCGCCTGGAAGAGCGGCGAGTGCGCCAGGCTGCGCTCCGGCGCCAGCGCCTCCACCAGGCGCTCGAAGGGGATCTCCTGGTGCTGGTACGCCGCCAGCGCCGTCTCCCGCACCCGCCCCAGCAGCTCGCGGAAGCTAGGCTCGCCCGAGAGGTCCGTGCGCAGGACCAGCGTGTTGACGAAGAAGCCGATCAGCGGCTCCGTCTCCAGCCGCGTGCGCCCGGCGACCGGCGTGCCGACGACCACGTCCTCCTGCCCGGCGTAGCGCGAGAGCAGCGCCTGCCACGCCGCGAGGAGCGCGATGAACGCCGTCGCCCCCTCGCGGCGGGCGAGCGCCCGCAGCCCGCGGGCCGCCTCCGCCGGGAGGCCCGCGCGCACCCTCGCGCCGCGGGGGTCCTGCACCCGCGGGCGCGGCCGGTCGGTGGGCAGCTCCAGCAGGGGCGGAGCGCCCCGCAGCCGCTCGCGCCAGAAGTCGAGCCCGGCCTCCAGCGCGTCGCCGGTGGGCCACCCGCGCTGCCAGGCGGCGTAGTCGGCGTACTGCACCGGGAGGGCGGGAAGCTCCGCCCGGCGCCCCCCGGCGAGCGCCCCGTACAGCTCCGAGAGCTCGCGGAGCAGCACCCCCGCGCTCCACCCGTCCGAGACGATGTGGTGCATGGTGAAGAGCAGCCCCCACTCGGCCTCGCCCAGGCGCAGGGCGGCGGCGCGGAGGAGCGGGCCCGCCGCCAGGTCGAAGGGCCGCGCCGCCTCCTCCGCGGCGAGCCGGAGCAGCTCCGCCTCGCGCGGCCCGGCGGCGAGCCCGCGCAGGTCGGCGACCGGCACCAGGGCCGGCGCCGCGTCCCGGACCACCTGGACCGGCTCGTCCCCCACCGTCGCGAAGACCGTCCGCAGCGTCTCGTGGCGGCGCGCGGCCTCGGTCAGGCAGCGCCCGAGCAGGGCCGGGTCGAACCGGCCCCGCAGACGCAGCGCGTAGGGCATGTTGTAGGCGGCGCTCCCGGGCTCCAGCCGGTCGATGAACCACAGCCGCCGCTGCGCGAACGACGCCGGCAGCGGCCCCCCGCGCGGGGTCCGCGCGATCGGCGGAGCGCCCTCGCTCCCGGTGGAGCGGAGCGCCTCGATCCGCCCGGCCAGCCCCGCCAGCGTCGGCGCCTCGAACAGGGCCCGCAGCGGCAGCTCCACCCCCAGCGCGTCCCGGACGCGCGCCACCACCTGCGTGCCCAGCAGCGAATGGCCCCCGAGCGCGAAGAAGTCGTCGGCGGCGCCCACGCTCCCGGCGTCCAGCACCGCGGCCCAGATCTCCGCCAGGATCTCCTGGACGGGGGTGGAGGGCGCGACGAACTCCGCTTCCCCGGCGGCGCCCGCCTCCGGCTCGGGGAGCGCGCGGCGGTCCACCTTTCCGCCGGGGGTCAGCGGGAGCCGGTCCAGCGTCACCACCACCCCGGGCACCATGTGCTCGGGGAGGGTGCGCCGGAGCCACGCGCGCAGCTCCCGGGGGGACGGCGCCGGCTCCGCCGCCGGGACCACGTACGCCACCAGGCGCTTCCCCCCCGCCAGGTCGTCGCGCGCCGCCACCACCGCGCGCCGCACGCCGGGGTGCCCGGCCAGCGCGCTCTCCACCTCGCCGGGCTCGATGCGGAAGCCGCGCACCTTGACCTGGTCGTCGGCGCGGCCCAGGTGCTCGATGCGGCCGTCCGCGAGGAACCGGGCCCGGTCGCCGGTCGCGTACAGCCGCCCGCCGGGCTCCCGCCCGAACGGGTCGGGGACGAAGCGCTCGGCCGTCAGCGCCGGCCGCTCGTGGTAGCCCCGCGCCACCCCCCTCCCGCCGATGAACAGCGCCCCCGGCACCCCGGCGGGCACCGGCCGGCCGTGGCGGTCCAGCACGTAGACGCGCGTGTTCGCGAGCGGGCGCCCCACGGTCACGGGACCGCCCTCCGCCATCCGCTCCGCGGTGGACCAGACGGTCGTCTCGGTGGGGCCGTAGACGTTCCACAGCCGCTCCCCGCGCGCGCGCAGCCGCGCCGCGAGCCCGGGGGCGAGCGCCTCGCCCCCGCAGAGCATCGCCAGCCCCGGCAGCCCCTCCCACCCGGCCTCCAGCAGCATGTGCCAGGTCGCGGGGGTGGCCTGCATCAGGCTGGGGCGGAGCTCCGCCAGGGCGTCGCGCAGGCGCGCGCCGTCGGAGGCGGTCCCGGCGTCCGCCACCACGACCGCCGCGCCCACGGACAGCGGCAGGAAGAGCTCCAGGACGGAGATGTCGAACGGGAGAGGGGTGACCGCCAGCAGCACGTCCCCGGGGCCGGGGGCCAGCGTGCGCTCCATGGCGGCGAGCAGGTTCACCACGGCTCCGTGCGGCACCACCACCCCGTTGGGCCGCCCCGTGGAGCCGGAGGTGTAGATCACGTACGCGGCGTTCGCGGCGACGGCGCCGCCGTCCGGGAGCGCCCCCTCCCCGCCGCCCTCGCCCGCCTCTTCCAGGAGCACCACGTCCGCGCCGTGCGCGGGGAGCGCGGCCGTGAGCCCCGCCCCGGTGAGCAGCACCTGCACCCGGGCGTCGTCCAGCATGTAGGCGAGCCGCTCCCGGGGATACGACGGGTCCAGCGGCACGTACGCGCCCCCGGCGCGGAGCACGCCCAGCAGCCCCACCAGCAGCCCGGTCCCCCGCTCCAGGCAGACGCCCACGCGGGTCTCGGGGCCCACCCCGCGCCCCCGCAGCAGGCGGGCGAGCGCCGCCGAGCGCCGCTCCAGCCCGGCGTAGGTGAGCGTCCCTCCCGCCGACGCCGCCGCGACCGCCCCCGGCGTGCGCGCCGCCTGCGCGGTGAACAGGTCGTGGACGCACGCCGGCGGCACGGCGCGGCTCGTCTCGTTCCACTCCGCCAGGATGCGCGCCCGCTCGCCGGGAGTCAGCAGCCCCAGCTCGGAGACGCGGGTCCGGGGGTCGCGCGCCGCCGACGCCAGCACCTCCCCGAAGTGGCCGGCGAGCGCCGCCGCCGCGCCCGAGTCGAACAGGTCGGTCGCGTACTCCAGCGTCCCCGACAGGGCGCCGCCGCGCTCCTCGGCCAGGAAGAGGGTCAGGTCCAGCTTGGAGGTGCCGGTGTCCACCGGCTCGACCTCCAGCGACACCCCGGCGGCGGCGCCCGGGTCCGCCGCGCGGTCCTGGAGGCCGAACATCACCTGGAAGAGCGGGTTCCGCCCCAGGTCGCGCGCGGGCCGGAGCGCCTCCACCAGCTTCTCGAAGGGGAGCCCCTGGTGCGCGTAGGCGTCCAGGCTGGTCTCGCGCACCCGGCGCAGCAGCTCGCGGAAGGGCGGGTCGCCCGACAGGTCCACGCGGAGCACGACCGTGTTGACGAAGAGCCCCACCAGCGCGCGCGCCTCCTCCGTGTCGCGGCCGGCCACGGGCGTGCCGACCGCCACGTCCTCCGCCCCGGAGTAGCGGGCCAGCAGCGCGGCGAAGACGGCCAGCAGCGTCATGTGGAGGGTGGCCCCCTCGCCGCGGCCGAGCGCCGCCAGCGCCGCGGCCGGCTCCGCCGGGACGCGGAAGCGGTGGGTCGCGCCCCGGAAGCTCTGCGCGGCGGGGCGCGGGCGGGTGGTGGGGAGCTCCAGCGGCGCGAGCCCGGCGAGGCGGCCGCGCCACCAGGCCACCTCCCCGTCCAGCGCCCCGCCGCGGAGCCGCTCGCGCTCCCGTACGGCGAAGTCCGTGTAGCGCGCCCGGAGAGGGGGGAGCGGCGAGGGAGCGCCCGCCGCGAACGCGCCGTACAGCGCCGCCAGCTCGCGCAGCACCACGCCGGTCGACCACCCGTCGCTCACGATGTGGTGCATCGCCAGCACCAGCAGGTGCTCGTCGCGATCCAGCCGCAGCAGCCGCGCGCGGAACGGCGGCCCCATCCGCAGGTCGAACGGCGTCCGCGCGACCGCCTCCGCGGCCCGCCGCGCCGCGTTCTCCCGCTCCGCCGGGTCCAGCCGCGACAGGTCCACCCCGGGGAGCGGGTGATCCACGGCGGCCGGCGCCCGCTGCACGGGCCGCCCGCCGGCCTCCACGAAGACGGTGCGCAGGGCCTCGTGCCGGCGGACGGTCTCCGCCAGGCTCCGCCGCAGCGCGGCGGCGTCCAGCGGGCCGCGCAGGCGGACCGCCCCGGCCAGGTTGTACGCCGCGCTCCCGGGCTGCAGCCGGTCCAGGAACCAGAGCCGCTCCTGCGCGAAGGAGAGCGGGGCGTCGCCCGCGGCCGCGGGCACGGGCGCGGCGGCGTCCGCCAGGAATACCGCCTGGAGGAGGTCCGCGGCCAGGCGCTCGATCCCGGCGTCGTCCAGCAGCGAGGAGACCGTCACCGACGCGCCCAGGCTCGCCTCCAGCGCGCCCTTGAGCTCCATGGCGCGCAGCGAGTCCAGCCCCAGCGCCACCAGCGGCTGCTCCCGGTCGATTCGCTCCGGGTCCACCCCCAGCACCCCCGCGGCCCGCTCCACCAGCAGCTCCTCCAGCAGCGCCTGCCGCTCCCCGGGCCCCGCCGCCTCCAGCGCTTCCCGGGTGATCCCCGCGGACGCCGGGCGCGGGGCCGCGCTCCCCGCGTCCTCCCGCACGCTCACTCCCACCAGGGGCAGCTCCCCGGCCAGGAAGAGGGCCCTGCACGCCCGCCGCTGCACCTTGCCGCTGCTGGTCCTGGGCACGCCGCCGGGGCGCACCACGGCCACCGCGTGTACCTGCACCCCGTGCTCGGCCGCCACCGCCCGGCGGATCGCCTCCGCCACCTCCTCCACGTCCAGCCCGGCCGCCGCCCGGCGCGAGACCTCCTGCACCACCACCAGGCGCTCCTCCCCGCCCCGGTCCACGCCGAAGGCGGCGCCGAGCCCCGCGCGCAGCCCCTCGTGGCTGCGGATGGCGGTCTGCTCGATGTCCTGCGGGTAGTGGTTGCGCCCGCGGACGACGATCAGGTCCTTGAGCCGGCCCGTGACGAACAGCTCCCCGTCGCCGTCGAGGAAGCCCAGGTCGCCGGTGCGCAGGAACGGCCCCTCGCCGGTGCCGGCCTCCAAGGCGCCGAAGGTCTCCGCCGTCTCCTCCGCGCGCCCCCAGTACCCGCGCGCCACGCTCGGGCCCGACACCCACACCTCCCCCACCCGGTCCGGCGCGCACTCGCGCAGCGTGGCGGGGTCCACGATCAGCACCCGCTGCGACGGCGCGCTCCGCCCGCTCCCCACCAGGCGGTAGCGCCCGTCGGGAACCTCGCGCACGCGCCCTTCCCCCAGCGCCTCCGGGTCCACCGCGCGCTCTGCCGGCGGCTCCGCCGGCCGGCTGCCGGTGACCATCAGCGTGGCCTCGGCCAGCCCGTAGCAGGGATAGAACGCCCGCGCACGGAAGCCGCACGGCGCGAACGCCTCGGAAAAGGCGCGCAGCGTCTCGGCACGCACCGGCTCGGCGCCGTTGAAGGCGACCTCCCAGCGGCTCAGGTCCAGCGCCTCGCGCTCCTCCGGGCGGACCGCGCGGACGCACAGGTCGTAGGCGAAGTTGGGCCCGCCGCTGCTGGTGGCCCCGTAGCGCGAGACGGCCTCCAGCCAGCGGGCCGGCCGCTGGATGAAGGCCACGGGCGAGAAGAGCGCGGCCCAGTAGCCGGTGAACAGCGGCTGGAGGATGCCGCCGATCAGCCCCATGTCGTGGTAGGGCGGCAGCCAGATGACCGAGCGGGTCTGCGGCGTGTAGCCGGCCAGCCGCTCGATGAGCGCGGAGTTGTGCAGCAGGTTGCCGTGGCTGACCATCACCCCCTTGGGCGCGGCCGTCGAGCCCGACGTGTACTGGAGGAAGGCCAGCGTGTCGCCGGCCGCCCGCGGGTCGGTCCACCCCTCCGCCTCGTCCGCGGCGACGTCCTCCGTGGCGAGCCAGCGAAGCCCGCCCAGCTCCGGGGTGTGGGCGCACAGGCGCTCCGCCTCGCCCAGCAGCTCCCGCGTGGTGAGCGCCAGCGTGGGCGCGCAGTCGGCGACGATGCCCCGCAGGCGCGGGTCGGGCTTGTTGCGGCGGGGCGGGTAGGCGGGGACGGCGACGACCCCGGCGTAGAAGCAGCCGAAGAGCGCGGCGACGTACTCCAGCCCCGGCGGGTAGAGCAGGAGCGCGCGCTCCCCGCGCGCGCCGAGCGCCTGGAGGCGGGCGGCCACGGCCCGGGCGCGCAGGTCAAGCTCGCCGTACGTGGCGTGCCCCTCCTCGATCTCCCCGTTCAGCAGGAAGGTGTAGGCGCACCGGGCCGGGTCCTCGTCCGCCCGGAGCCGGAGGAGATCTACGAGCGAGGACGCGGTGCGTGAATTCGGCATCGGGTGCAAAGACCGGGTTGCGGCAACGGCTTACGGGCGCGGGCGCCTGCTCCTCCGCGGCAGAGCGCCGCATGCCCTGCGAGGAGGAGCCGCGCGCGGGCGCCGCCGGGTGCTCTCCGCCGGACGATCAGACGATCGACTGCGCGGATTCGTGCAGAAGGCACCACGAGAGCATGCCGGCCCCGACACCCACCGAACCGCTTCCAACCCCAGTCGGACCGCCACGTCCCGCACACGCTGTCTCGTACTACACGACACCCAAACGTACCCTGTCGAGGCCGAACGTACAAGTCGGGGCCCCCCTTCGGGAGGCCCCGCCGACGGTCCGGCCCGTCCGCTCTACGTCCGTGGCCGCCCCCTGCTCCAGCGCCAGGCGGAACGGTCGACCGCGACCACGCGCGGCTTCGGCGGCGCCGCCGTGGCACGCAGCTCCTCCAGGCGCACGGCCAGCGCGGCCACCGTGCGCGCCTCGAAGAGCGCGCGCAGCGGCAGCTCCACCCCGCACGCCTGCCGCACCCGCGACACCACCTGCGTGGCCAGGAGGGAGTGTCCGCCCAGGTCGAAGAAGTCGTCCTCCACCCCCACCCGCTCCGCCCGCAGCACCTCGGCCAGGATCCCCGCCAGCACCTCCTCCGCGGGCGTGCGCGGCGCCACGTACGCCGCCTCGCCGCTCCGTTCCGGCGCCGGCAGGGCGCGCCGGTCCAGCTTGCCGTTGGGGGTGAGAGGAAGCGTCTCCAGCACCACGACCGCGGCCGGCACCATGTGCTCCGGGAGCCGCCCGCGCAGCTGCTCCCGCAGCCGGGCCGCGTCCCCGCCCGGCGCCACCACGTACGCCGCCAGGCGCCGCTCGCCCGGCCGGTCCTCCCGCGCCACGACCACGGCCTCACGCACCCCGGGCGTGTCCAGCAGCGCCGCCTCGATCTCGCCCGGCTCGACGCGGAAGCCGCGCAGCTTCACCTGGAAGTCCATCCGCCCCAGGTACTCCACCTCGCCGGCCGCGCTCCAGCGCACCCGGTCGCCCGTGCGGTACAGCCGCGCCCCCGGCACGCCCGAGAGCGCGTCCGGGACGAACCTCTCGGCCGTCAGCTCCGGCCGGCCCAGGTAGCCCCGGCCCACCTGCGCACCCGCGATGAACAGCTCCCCGCCCACCCCCACCGGCACCGGGTTCAGCGCCCCGTCCAGCACGTAGACGGCCGTGTTCGCCACCGGGCGCCCGATGGGCACCACGCGGCGCTCCCGCGGCTCGCACGCCCAGTACGTCACGTCCACCGCCGCCTCGGTGGGCCCGTACAGGTTGTGCAGCTCCGCCCAGGGCAGCGCCTCGCGGAAGCGCTCCGTCAGCTCGTAGGGGAGCGCCTCGCCGCTGCACACCACCCGCCGCAGCGAGCCGCAGCGCGCCGGCTCGCCGGCATCCAGGAACGCCGCCAGCATCGGCGGCACGAAGTGCAGCGTCGTGACCCCTTCGCGCTCGATCAGCTCCGACAGGTACGCCGGGTCGCGGTGCCCCCCCGGCTTCGCCAGCACCAGGCGCGCGCCGGCGAGCAGCGGCCAGAAGAGCTCCCAGACCGAGACGTCGAAGCTGATGGGCGTCTTCTGGAGGACGACGTCGCCGGACTCCAGCCCGAAGTGCTCCTGCATCCACAGCAGGCGGTTGACGATCCCGGAGTGCGCGTTCATCGCGCCCTTGGGGCGCCCCGTGGAGCCCGAGGTGTAGATGACGTACGCCAGGCTTTCCGGCGAGGCTTCCGCCTCCGGCGCGCCCGCCCCCTCCGGCGCGCCCGCCCCCTCCGGTGCGTGCGCCTCTCCCGCGCCGTCCACGAAGAGGATCCGCGCGCCGTGGGGCGGGTGCCCGGCGAACCGCGCCTCGTCCGCCAGGAGCACCACGGCGCGGGCGTCCTCCAGCAGGTGCGCGATGCGCTCGGCCGGGTACTCCGGGTCGACGGGGACGTAGGCGGCGCCCGCCTTGAGCACGCCCAGCAGCGCCACCACCATCCCGACGGAGCGCTCCAGGCAGACCGCCACGCGCGTTTCCGGACCGGCGCCGAGCGCGCGCAGGCGGCGCGCCAGGCGCCCGGCGCGCCCCTCCAGCTCGGCGCCGGTGAGCGTGCAGCCCTCGAAGGTCAGCGCGGGCGAATCCGGGCTCCGCTCCACCCGTGCGGCGATCAACTCGTGGAGGGTGGCGCGCGGCAGGGCCGCCGCCGTGTCGTTCCACTCCGCCACCACCTGCGCGCGCTCCTCCTCCCCCAGGAAAACGATCCCGCCCACCGGGAGGGCGGGATCCGCGACCACCGCCTCCGCCAGGCGGGCGAAGTGCCCCGCCATGCGCTCCATGGTGGCGCGCTCCCACAGCTGCGCGCGGTAGGAGAGCGCGCCGGCGAAGCCCCGCGCCCCGTCGGCGAGGCCGAGCGTCAGGTCGAACTTGGCCGTCTCCCCGCCGCCGGCCGCCAGGGGCTCCACCTCCAGGGCGCCCAGGCGCGGCCCGCCCCGCTCGTCGTCCTGCAGGACGAACATCACCTGGAAGAGCGGCGAGTGGGCCAGGCTCCGCTCCGGCGCCAGCTCCTCCACCAGCTTCTCGAAGGGGATCTCCTGGTGCTGGTACGCGCCCAGCGTCGCTTCCCGCACGCGGGCCAGCAGCCCGCCGAACGTGGGCTCCCCCGAGAGGCCGGTCCTCAGCACGAGGGTGTTGACGAAGAAGCCGATCAGCGGCTCCGTCTCCAGGCGCGTGCGCCCGGCGACCGGCGTGCCCACGACGACGTCCTCCTGCCCGGAGTAGCGCGCCAGCAGGAGCTGCCAGGCCGCCAGCAGCGCCATGAACGCCGTCGCCCCCTCGCGCCGCGAGAGCGCCCGCAGCCCGGCCGAGACCTCCGGGGGGAGGTGGACGGCGACGCTGGCGCCGCGAGGGTCCTGCACCTGCGGGCGCGGCCGGTCCGTCGGCAGCTCCAGCAGGGGCGGAGCGCCGGACAGCCTGTCCCTCCACCAGCCGAGCCTGGCCTCCAGCGTCTCGCCCGTCAGCCACCCGCGCTGCCACGCGGCGTAGTCCGCGTACTGCACGGGCAGAGCAGGAAGCCCCGCCTCGCGCCCCTCCGACAGGGCGCCGTAGAGCGCCGACAGCTCGCGGATCAGCACCCCCGTGCTCCACCCGTCCGAGACGACGTGGTGCATCGTGAACAGCACGGCCCACTCCGCGTCGTCCAGCCGCACCGCGGAGACGCGCAGCAGCGGGCCCGCGGCCAGGTCGAACGGCCGCGCCGCCTCTTCCCGCGCCAGGCGCCGCGCCTCCGCCTCGCGCGGATCCGCCGGCAGGCTCCGCAGGTCCACGACCGGCACGGCGACCGGGGCCGCGCCGCGGACGACCTGCACCGGCTCCCCGTCCACGACCGCGAAGACGGTGCGCAGCGTCTCGTGGCGCCGCACGACCTCCGTGACGGCGCGCCCCAGCACGGCCGGATCGAGCCGCCCCCGCAGGCGCAGCGCGAAGGGCATGTTGTACGCGGCGCTCCCCGGCTCCAGCTGGTCGATGAACCACAGGCGCCGCTGCGCGAAGGAGAGCGGCAGCGGCGAGCCGTCCCGCGGCAGCGCGGTCAGCGGCGGCGCCTGTGCCCCGTCCCCGCCGGCCAGCAGCGCCTCGACGCGCCCCGCCAGGCCGGCCACGGTGGGCGCCTCGAAGAGCGCCCGCAGCGGCAGCTCGGTCCCGAACGCCCGGCGCACCCGCGACGCCACCCGCGTGGCCAGCAGCGAGTGCCCGCCCAGCTCGAAGAAGTCGTCCTCCACCCCGACACGCTCCAGGCGCAGCACCTCGCCCCAGATCCCCGCCAGGACCTCCTCCGTCCGGGTGCGGGGAGCGACGTGGGCGTCCTCGCCCCCCGCCCTCCACTCGGGCGCGGGGAGCGCCCGGTGGTTCACCTTGAGGTTGGCCGTCAGCGGGATCGATTCCAGCGCCACCACGGCGGCGGGCACCATGTACTCCGGCAGCCGGTCCCTGAGCCACGCCCGCACCTCGGCCGGCGAGACCGTCCTGCCCGGCTCCGCCACCACGTACGCCACCAGCCGCCGCTCGTCCCCGTCCTCCCGCGCGACCACGGCCGCCTCCCGCACCTGCGGCATCCCCGACAGGACCGTCTCCACCTCTCCCGGCTCCACCCGGAAGCCCCGCACCTTCACCTGGGCGTCCGTCCGCCCCAGGAACTCCAGCTCCCCCCCGGCGAGCCACCTCACCCGGTCCCCGCTGCGGTACACCCGGCTCCCCGCGTCGCCCGAGAAGGGGTCGGGCCGGAAGCGCTCCGCCGTCGCGTCCGGCCGCCCCAGGTAGCCGCGCGCCACTCCCGCCCCCCCGATCCACAGCTCGCCCGGCACGCCGGTCGGCGCCGGCAACCCCGAGGGCTCCAGCACGTACGCCTTGACGTTCCCCACCGGCGCCCCGATGGTGAGCTTCCCTTCGCCCACGCGGCCCAGCGTCGCCGCCACCGTGGTCTCCGTGGGCCCGTAGCCGTTGACCAGGGCGGCCGCCTCCCCCGCGCCGCGGCGCCACTGCGCCACCCGCTCCGGGAGCATCCGCTCGCTCCCGACCACCGCCAGGCGCACGCAGGCGGGAAGGCGCGCCTCGCCGGCGTCCAGCGCCGCCGCCAGCTCGTTCCAGTACGAGGTCGGCAGGTCCAGCACGGTGACGCCCCACTCCGCGCACCGCTCCAGGAACCTGGCCGCGCTCCCCAGCATCTCCTCGCTGCGCAGCACCAGCGTCGCTCCGCCGAGCAGCGTGGGATAGATCTCGTCCGCGCTGACGTCGAAGCTGAGCGAGTTGAACTGGAGCACCCGGTCCGCGGGCGTGATGCCGTAGTACTCGCGCACCACGTGGGCGTAGTTGGCCAGCGACCCGTGCTCCACCCCCACGCCCTTGGGCGTGCCGGTGGAGCCGGAGGTGTAGATCACGTAGGCGAGAGACCGCGGGTGCGAGAGTGCGGGAGTGCGAAAGTGCGGGAGTGCGGAAGTGCGGGAGCGCGAAGGCGCGGACGGCGAGCCGCCGTCGACCAGCGCCAGCCTGCCCCCGAAGGCCGCGAAGCGCCCGGCCAGCGAAGCCTGCGTCACCACCACCGGCACCCCGGAGTCCTCCAGCAGGTAGGCGACGCGCTCCGCGGGGTAGACGGGGTCGATGGGCACGTAGGCGCCGCCCGCGGCGAGGGTCGCCAGCACCGCCGCGATCATCTCCGGGCTGCGCTCCAGGCAGATTCCCACGCGCACCTCGGGGCCGACCCCCAGGCCGGCCAGGCGCAGGGCGAGCCGGTCCACGAGCGCGGCGAGCTCGGCGTAGGTCAGCCGCCGGGCGCCGTGCACCAGCGCCACGGCGCCCGGGGTGCGCGCCGCCTGTTCGGCGAAGCGCTCGTGAACGCACCCCGGCGGCACCGGCACGGCCGTGGCGTTCCAGGCTTCCAGCACCCGGGCGCGCTCGGCGCCGCGCAGCAGAGGCCGCTCGCCGACGCCCCGCCCCGGGTCGGCCGCCATCGCCTCCAGCAGGATCTCCAGGTGCTCGGCCATCCGCGCGGCCGTCGCCCCGTCGAACAGCGCCTCGCTGTAGACGAGCGCCCCGGTCAGCGCCCCTCCCCCGTCCTCGAACACCAGGTCCAGGTCGAACTCGGCGGTGCTCACGCCTCCGCCGAAGGGCTCCAGGCCGAGACCGCCCAGCTCCAGCCGGCCGTCGTCCCCGCGCGACACGGCCAGGGCGAACGTGGTCTGGAAGAGGGCCGGGTGCGTCAGGCTGCGCTCCACGCCCAGCGCCTCCACCAGCCGCTCGAAGGGAAGGTCCTGGTTCGCGTACGCGCCCAGCGCCGTCTCACGCACCCGCCCCAGCAGCTCGCTCCAGGTGGGGTCGCCGGACAGGTCGGCGCGCAGGGCCAGCATGTTGACGAAGAAGCCGATCAGCCCCTCCGTCTCGCGCCGGGTCCGCCCCGCGACGGGGGTGCCCACCACCACGTCCTCCTGCCCCGACCAGCGGCCCAGCAGCGCCTGCCAGGCGGCCAGCAGCGTCATGAACAGCGTCGTGCCTTCGCGCCGCGAGGTCCCGCGCAGCCCGTCCGACAGCCCGGGCGGCAGGCGGAAGCGCCGGCTCGCCGCGCGCGGGCTCCGGCCCGCGGCGCGCGGACGGTCCGTCGGCACCTCCAGCAGGGGGGGAGCCCCGCCCAGCTTCTCCCTCCAGTAGCCGGCCTGCGCCTCCAGCGCCTCCTCGCCGAGCCAGCCGCGCTGCCAGACGGCGTAGTCGGCGTACTGCACCGCCGGCTCGGCGAGCGGCGACGGCTCGCCCCGCCCGAAGGCGCCGTACAGGGCCGAGACCTCGCGCACCAGCACCTCCATCGACCAGCCGTCGCTGACGACGTGGTGCATGGTGAAGCACAGCACGTGGTCGTCGTCGGCGATGCGCAGCAGCGCGCTCCGCAGCAGGGGGCCCGCGGCCAGGTCGAACGGCCGCGCGCCCTCCGCGGAGGCGAGGCGAAGGGCCTCCGCCTCGCGCCGCTCCGGCGGCAGGCTCCGCAGGTCCGTGAGCGGCAGGGCGGCCGGGGCGGCGTCCCGGACCACCTGCACCGGCTCGCCGCCCTCGGCCGCGAAGACGGTGCGCAGCGTCTCGTGGCGCCGCACGATCTCCGTGAGGCTCCGCTCCAGGACCGCCGGGTCGAGGCGGCCCCGCAGGCGCAGCGCGTAGGGCATGTTGTAGGCGGCGCTCCCCGGCTCCAGCTGGTCGATGAACCACAGGCGCTGCAGCGCGAACGACAGCGGC
>JBFMFL010000269.1:0-9738 GCA_040752145.1 Gemmatimonadota bacterium | reverse complement strand
CGGGGTGCGGGCCGACACGACGAGGACCGGGAGCGGCCTGGCGGCCGCCCCCGGTCCCTTTTTCGCGCGCGTTCGGCTATTCTTCCTGCGCCGCCTCGCCGCCCCGGAGCGACTCGATCCAGGAGGGGATGGGCAGGTTGGCCTTGCGGTAGCCGTCCTCGGCCATGGCCAGGAAGGCGTCCACCAGGGCCTGGCGCTGCCCGGGGGGGATCCCCGCCGTGAGGAGCTCCAGCGCGGCGGCCGCGGTGCCCGCGTCCAGCGCTCCCCACCCGCCCTGCTGCGCTACGTGGCGCATGTACCAGCTCACCAGTTTGCGCTCGGTGGATGCGTGCAACCGGGTCCCGTCGAGCACCTTCCGCAGCCCGGTCGGGCTCATCCCGGTCTCGCGCGCGGCCTGGCGGAGCGAGGTCTGCTCGGCCCACCTGGCGACCGTCTCCCGCACCCGGGAGAGGGCCAGCCCCTGCTTACGGGCGTACATGGACGCCTCCGGTGCAGGGGTCGAGGGGAGCACCCGGGTGTGCTCTACGTAAACTATCCGCGCGCGTACACCGGGTAGTATAGCAGCCCCCGGAGGGGCCCACAAGCAAGGGGAGTCGCCAATTGTCTCCCCCCGCCACGCCGGCTCCCCGGGGCCTCGGCCCGCTGGTGGAACCCGTACTCTCCTGTCCCTTTCGGCTCCGCGAATCGTCACTGCGCATACCTGCCGTCCCTGCAGGGTGTCCGAAGATTTCACTTCCCGGGCACCAAATGTAGACCGAAGAAAAACCGAAATCAAGCCTCTCGCTGTCGGATTCTGTTCGTAAGTGAAAGTAGACACGGCGGTTCGGGAGCGGGACCCCGCGCCGCGCCACGGGATCCGCGCCGTGCGGGAGCCGCAAAGTTTACGGGCGGTTCCGGGCGCCGGCCGCTCCCCCGACCGCCTCCGAACCCCGAAGCCGGCCACTCGTACGCCCTCGGCCGGAGGGTGGCGGCTCTGGGGCCGCCGGGTGGGGCGCCCCTGCGGACGCCGCACGAAGCTCCGCCCCCGCCCGCCGTCCGAAGCGGTTCCGCCCTCCCCGCCGCCCGCGTAGATTCCGGGCCATGAGCATCCCCCTCCCCCTCGTCCAGAACGGCGTCGTGCGCGGCGCCTGCCCCCACGACTGCCCGGACACGTGCGCCATGCTGGTGCACGTGCGGGACGGCCGCGCAGTGCGCGTGCAGGGCGACCCCGCGCACCCGGTGACGCAGGGCTTCCTGTGCACCAAGGTGAACCGCTACGTCGAGCGCACCTACCACCCGGACCGGCTCACCGTGCCGCTGCGCCGGGTGGGTCCCAAGGGCGAGGGACGCTTCGAGCCGGCCACCTGGGACAAGGCGCTGGACGACATCGCCCGGCGGCTGGGCGGGATCCGCGACTCGGCGGATGGGCCGCAGGCGATCCTGCCGTACTCGTACGCGGGGACCATGGGGCTGGTGCAGGGCGGCAGCATGGACCGCCGCTTCTTCCACCGGCTGGGCGCGAGCCTGCTGGCCCGCACCATCTGCGCGGCGGCGGGGACGGAGGGGTGGCGCCACACCTACGGCGACCGCATGGGCCCCACGCCGGAGGAGGCCGAGCACGCGAAGCTCGTCCTGCTCTGGGGCACCAACACGCTCACCTCCAACCCGCACCTGTGGCCGGCGCTGCGCCGCGCCCGGGAGCGCGGCGCGCGGCTGGTCGCCATCGACCCCATCCGCACCCGCACCGCCGCCCAGTGCGACCTGCACCTGGCCGGCCGCCCCGGCACCGACGCGGCGCTGGCGCTGGGGATGATGCACGTGGCCTTCCGCGACGGGCTGGAGGACCGCGGCTACCTGGAGCGGCACACCGTGGGCTGGGAGGCGCTGCGCGAGCGCACGCTGGCGGAGTGGGCGCCCGAGCGCACGGCGGAGGTCGTCGGCATCGAGCCGGAGCAGGTGGAGGCGCTGGCGCGGGAGTACGCCGCCACGCGCCCCACGTTCATCCGCCTCAACTACGGGCTCCAGCGCCACGCGGGCGGGGGCATGGCCGTGCGCGCCGTCTCGCTGCTCCCGGCGGTCACGGGCGCCTGGCGCGACGTGGGCGGCGGGGCCACGCTCTCCACCTCGGGCGCGTTCCGCATGAACGGCGCGGCGCTGGAGCGGCCGGAGTGGATCCCGGCCGGCACCCGCACCGTCAACATGGTCCGCCTGGGCGACGCGCTCACCCTGCCCGACGCGGGCGTGGGCGGGCCGCCGGTGCGCGCGCTGGTGGTCTACAACTCCAACCCCGCCGCCGTGGCGCCCGACCTGGGCCGCGTGCGCGAGGGGCTGCGCCGCGAGGACCTGTTCACCGTGGTGCTGGAGCACTTCCGCACCGACACCGCCGACTACGCCGACTGGCTCCTCCCCGCCACCACCCAGCTGGAGCACTGGGACGTCCACCACTCGTACGGGCACCTGTACGTCACCCTCAACCGCCCGTCCATCCCGCCCGTGGGGTCGAGCCTGCCCAACTCGGAGATCTTCCGGCGGCTGGCCGCGCGCATGGGGATGGACGACCCGGAGTTCGGGGACGACGACCTGGCGCTGATCCGCCAGGCGCTCTCCTCCGGCGACCCGCGGATGCGGGGGATCACGCTGGAGCGGCTGCTGGAGGAGGGCTACGCGCGGCTGGAGCTGCCGAAGCCCTTCGCGCCCTTTGCCGACCCGGAGCGCTTCAACACCCCTTCGGGCAGGATCCAGATCGTCGCGCCGGAGCTGGAGCGCCTGGGGCTGGACCCGCTCCCCGCGTACGTGCCCCCGGCCGAGGACCCGCGCGCCGACCCGCGCCGCGGCGCACGCTTCCCGCTGACGCTGCTCTCCCCGCCGGAGCACCCGTTCATGAACTCCACCTTCGTGAACATCCCCGCGCTGTCGAAGGCCGCCGGCGGGACCCGGCTCCTGCTGCACCCCAACGAGGCGGCGGTGCGCGGGATCCGCGACGGCGACCGCGTGCGCACCTGGAACGAGCGAGGCGACTTCACCGCCCGCGCCGTGGTCACGGAGGACGTCCGCCCCGGCGTGGCCGTCTCGTACGGCGTCCGCTGGGCCCGGCTCTCGGAGGAGGGGAAGACGGTCAACGACACCACCTCCCAGGCGGAGACGGACCTGGGCGGCGGCGCCGTGTTCTACGACAACGCGGTGGAGGTCGAGGTGGTGCCCGCCGCGGCGGACGCCCCGAGGCCGGACGCGATCGCGGAGGCGGCGGCCTTCTGACAACGCAGGCTGGCACGATCCCGGCCGGCGGGTTATCGTCCGCCGCTCCGCGGCCGCGCCGCCCACGTCCACGCTCCAGCGTCTCACCCGGCTTGCGCCTCCTCTACGTCTCGCACTCCTTTCCGCTCCCCGGCGACCCGCTCTCCAACGTCGGGGGGATGCAGCGCGTCGCCACGGGGCTGTACGACGCCCTCGCCGCCCGCCCCGACGTGGAGCTCCACCGGCTGGTGCTGGAGACCGCCTGGGAGGACACCACCCGGCGGATGCCGCCGTTCATGGCCGGGCTGCTGCGGGGGATCCCGCGGACGGTGGAGCGCGAGCGGATCGACGTGGTGCTCTTCTCCTCCATGGTCACCGCCACGCTCGCCCTCCCGCTCCGCCGCCGCCTCGCCGCGGCCGGTGCGCGGCTGGCCGCCATCCCCGTGGGGCGCGACGTGACGCTCCCGGTGGCGCCCTACCAGTGGCTGGTGCCGCGGGTGATGAGGTCGCTGGACCTGGTCTTCCCCATCAGCCGGGCCACCGCGCGCGAGTGCCTGGCCCGCGGCGCCGCCCCGGAGCGCACCCACGTGGTCCCCTGCGGCGTGGACACCGCCGCCTTCGCCCCCCCGCCCGACCGGGCCGCCGCCCGCGCCGAGCTGCTGCGCGCCCTGGGCGCGGAGCACCTCCCCGCGGACGCGCTGCTCCTCGCCGGCGTGGGTCGCCACCAGGAGCGCAAGGGCTTCCACTGGTTCGTGGCCGAGGTGATGCCGCGCCTGCCGGAGAACGTGGCGTACCTGCTGGCCGGCGAGGGCCCCATGACCCCCGCCATCCGCGAGGCGGTGGCGGCGCGCGGCCTGGGCGGGCGGGTGCTGCTCCCCGGCCAGGTGACGGAGGACACCCTGCTCAAGCTCTACCGCGGCGCCGACCTGTTCGTGATGCCCAACGTCCCCGTCGCGGGGGACATCGAGGGCTTCGGCGTGGTGATGCTGGAGGCCGGGCTCTGCGGGCTCCCCGTGCTCGCCGCCGACCTGGAGGGGATCCGCGACGTGGTGAGCGAGGGCCGCAGCGGGCACCTGCTCCCCAGCCGCGACGCCGCCGCCTTCGCGGACGCCGTCCTCCGCTACCACGCCGACCGCGCCGCCCTGGCCCGCGCCTCTGCGAGCGCCGCCCGCCACGTCGCCGACGCGTTCTCGTGGGGCGCCGTGGCGGATCACTACCTGCGAATCATGCGCTCCGGCACGCGGGGTGCCGCCACTCCGCGGAAGGGCGCCGCCGCTCCCTGACGGTGGCGGGAACGACGAACGGCGCCCCCACCTCGCATCGAGGCGGGGGCGCCGTTGCAGGCTGTTCCCTGTCCCCTGTCCCCTAGCTCCTCGGCACCCGCACCGTCCCCGCCACCCGCCCCACCCGCACGCCGCCGCTGCCGTCGTCGCGCACGGTCAGGTCCCCGCCGACGCCGTCCACGCGGATCCCGCCGGCGCCGTCCTCGCGCACCAGCACGTCGCCGCGCACGTCGCGCACGTCGATCTCGCCGGAGCTGTCCTCGTCCACCACCACGCCGCCGCGCACGTCGCGGATGCGCAGCTCGCCCGAGCTGTCGGTCACCCGCACGCCGCCGGCCACCCGGGCGATGGAGACGTTGCCGGAGCTGTCGGTCACGTCCAGGTCGCCGCGCACGTCCTCGATCCGGAGCTCGCCCGAGCTGTCCCTGACGCGCAGGGCGCCCACGCGGTGGATCTCCGCCTCGCCGCTGGAGTCGTCCACGTCCACCGCCATCCCCTCCGGCACCTCGATCACCAGGTCCAGCACCCGCTGCGCCCGCCCGAAGAACGCCCGCACCTCGGGGATCTCCACCGCCACGCGCACCTCGGAGCCGCTGCGGTCGGCCACCAGGCGCATGGCGTCCAGGTACTTGCGGTCGCTGGCGCGGGCCACGCCGCGGATGCGCACCTCGCGCAGCCCGGACCTCCCCTCGATGCGCAGCGAGCCGGCCCCGGCGTCCACCCGCACCCGGGTGGCGCCGCGCGCGTCCACCACCGCGTCCCGGGGCGAGGAGTGCTGCTGCGCGGCCAGGCCGGCGGGGAGCAGGGCGGCGCCGAGGGCGAGCGCCAGCGACGCGGCGACCGTGGGAGCGTTCATGGGAGCAACCCGGGAGGTGAGGAGCGAGCCGAACCGGAGACGTCGCACCCTACGGCGCCCGCGCGCCCCCGGTTTCACTCCGCCCGCTCCGCCTCCCCCGCCGCGAGGTCCGCGCCCTCCCACTCCCGGTGGAAGCGCTCCAGGAACTCCTCCATGAAGCGGTGGCGCCCCGCCGCGGCGCGGCGGGCGCCGGCGGTGTTCATCCGGTCGCGGAGCAGGAGCAGCTTCTCGTGGAAGTGGTTCACCGTGGGGCCGGTGCTCGCCTTGTACGCCGCGAACGAGCCGTGCGCCTCCGGCGCGGCCTCCGGGTCGTGCAGCGGCCGGCCGCGGCTCCCGCCGTAGGCGAAGGCCCGCGCCACCCCGATCGCCCCCATGGCGTCCAGCCGGTCGGCGTCCTGCACCACCGCCCCCTCCAGGCTGCTCATGGGCGTGGGCACCCCGGCCCCCTTGAACGAGAGCTCCGCGACGATGCGCGCCACGTGCTCCGTGGTCGCCTCGTCCACCCCCAGCCCGGCGAGCCACTCGCGGGCGGCGCGCGGCCCCGCCGTCTCGTCGCCGCCGTGGAACTTGTGGTCGGCCACGTCGTGGAGCAGCGCCGCGAGCTCCGTGACGAAGGGGTCCGCGCCCTCCTCGGCCGCCAGGCGGAGCGCCGCGCCGCGCACCCGGTGTACGTGCCACCAGTCGTGGCCCGTCCCTTCCCCCCGCATCCGCTCCCGCACGTACGCCTCCGTGCGCTCCAGCACCGCCGCCTTGTCCATCGCTTCGCAGCTCCCGTGGGTGTCCCGCCGGCACGATGCCCCTCCCGCGTCCGCCGGCAATCTGCACCCCGGCCGCCGCGCGCGAAAGCACCTGCCACGCACCGGGACGCCGCGCCTGCCAACCGTTTGCACAATCTCGCAAGCAGTTGCTGGCAGGATACTTGCGGACCGCCCGGGTGCGTACCGCGAGCACCATCCGAAGTCAGGGAGCAGGCATGGCGTACCGGGAGTTCACCGACAGGCAGGGGCGGACGTGGCGGGCGTGGGACACTCATCCGCAGAACCGGAACATCGTCACCGCGCCGTACGCGGAGGGGTGGCTCTGCTTCGAGTCGCAGGCGGGGAAGCGCCGCCTGAGCCCCATCCCGGAGCGCTGGGACGAGCTGCCGCGGGAGCGCCTGTGCATGCTCCTGCGCGCCGCCGACGAGGTGGTCCCGCTGCGGATGGAGAGCGACGTGCCGCCCGGCGACCCCGCCCCGCGGCTCCCGTAGACTGAAACGCGGCAGGCCCGGACCGCGAAGGTCCGGGCCTGCCTTTGTTCCGGGAGGGCTCCCGCGCCGGAGGTCAGGCCCCGGCGGCGCCCGCCCGTCCGCCCTCCACCATCCGCGCGAAGCCACGCAGCCCCTCGATCAGCTCCTCCGCCGAGGTGGTGACGTCGCCCACGTGGAGGACCATGTCGCGCGGCACGGCGAGCTCCAGGATCTCGATGGCGCGGTTCACCGCGTCGGCGCGGGCGCTCCGCGGGTCGGCCTCGGCGCCGTGGGAGAGGGCGCGCCGGCGGCGCCGCACGTGCGACTGGAAGTGGTCGCGCCCCTCGTCCGTCACCAGCACCACGCCGTCGCGCCGCTGCACGAAGTTGCGCGACTCCAGCGCACGCACCACCCGGCCGTCGAGTCCGTCCTCCGGCACCGGGCCGGTGCGCCGCGAAAGCTCGCGCAGGAGGTCCGACTGCTTCTCGCTCAAAGCTGTGCTCATGGGCTTCGTTCTACCTTGACTCTCCACAGCGGAAATGCGCCTGCCGCCGCCGGGCGCGCCCGGTCCGTCAAGAACCGGCCGTACGACACACCGGGTCTCGGGGGGCTCCGGATCCGGGTCTGTTCCCCACACGCTACAGCGGAACGCGCGCGGGGGCAAGACCAAACATTCGGGGAACGCCCTTATAGAACCCGCGGCGCGACAAAGTTCCCCGGCCCCGGCTTTTCAACGCCTTTCCCCGCACCCACTTTGGCACGCACCGCCGGGAATCGCGCCCTCCGGACTCTTTCCCCGCCGAACATTGCCCCACCTGCGCGGGAAATACGTTTCGCATGTAAGATTCTCTGCGCTGGCAGACCCATTCGGGACGCAAGCCGGTTCATGTGCGCGGCGGCGCAAACTACGCAGTGCACCCGCGAACATTTCCTGCCTGGATCCCGTCCGGCCCCGCCTGCTCTGTACTTCGAGCCGTCTCAACCCACCAGCTCCCCCCGCATCACCGTCACCGCCTGTCCGCCCAGGTGCACCCGGTCGCCGTCGGCGCGCACGCGCACGGTGCCCCCGCGGGCCGAGGCCTGGAAGCCCACCAGCTCCGCGCGCCCCAGCTTCCGGGCCCAGTACGGCGCCAGGCAGCAGTGGGCCGATCCGGTCACCGGGTCCTCGTCCACCCCCACGCGCGGGGCGAAGAAGCGGGAGACGAAGTCCACCCCCGGCGTCTCCGAGCGGCTGGTGACGATGATGCCGCGGGCCGCCACGCCGCGCAGCAGCCCGAAGTCCGGCCGCAGCCCGCGCACCTCCTCCTCCGACTCCACCTCCACCAGGCAGTCGAAGTGGCTGCGCCCCACGTACAGCGGGGCGGCGCCCAGGGCGCGCGCCAGCTCCGGCGAGGCCGCCGTCTCCTCCTCGGGCTTGGCCGGGAAGTTCATGGAGATCCAGGCGCCGTCGCGCCGCGCGGTGAGCAGGCCGCTGCGCGTGTGGAAGCGCGCCTCCGCGTCCGGGGCCAGGCGTCCGTCCTCCCACAGCAGGTGCGCGCCGGCCAGCGTGGCGTGCCCGCACAGGTCCACCTCGCACGCGGGGGTGAACCAGCGCAGCTCCCACTCGTCCCCGCGGGGGTGCAGGAAGGCGGTCTCGGACAGGTTCATCTCGCGGGCCACGTCCTGCATCCACGCCTCGTCGCGCGCGGCGGGGAGAAGGCACACGGCGGCCGGGTTGCCGGCGAAGGGTCGGTCGGTGAAGGCGTCCACCTGGACGATGGGCTGTCCCATGGCTCTCGGCGGGGAGGGGGGAGGCGCCGGGCGGGAGGCCGGCGCGGACGCGGCAAGTTAGAGGCTCCCCCGGAGGCTCCGCAACGCGCGGGGGCCCGGGCGCTCGGCCCGGGCCCCGGAGGCCGCCCGAGGGCGGCGGCCTACACCCGCGTCCCCGCCGGGACGGTGCTGCGGGCGGTGAAGCCGAAGTAGGCGAGCACCCCGCCCAGCAGCACGTGCAGCCAGATGTCGTTGCCGCCGATGGGCATCAGCCCCAGGGTCTCGGGGATGACGAACCCCAGCACCGCGAGCACCAGGTAGATGACTCCCGACGCCCGGCAGTACGTGCGGGCCGCGCCCCAGCTGCGCGACGCGGCCAGCCCCCACACGCCGAAGGCCAGATGTACCAGGTTGTGGAGCACGTTGACCGGGAACAGTCCCAGGACCCGGGGCGCCTGCTCCATGTCGGACTCCATGGACCCTCCGGAGGCGACGAAGCCGAGCAGTGCCACCACGATGAAGACGATGCCGAAGACCTGAGCCACGCGCTGGATCGTGGTCATGCTTGCCTCCCGGTACCGGTGAACGGACACCCCGCCGCCGCGGCGGGGCGCGGGATCAGGCGTTCCCGCGAATGCCCCCCAGGCGCAACCCGCGTGCCGGCCGGGGAGGCCCGGGAACAGTGTGGGGAAAGGATTTTGCGTGCTGCGCCCCGCGTGGACCAACCACGCCGGGCCGCCCACGGGGGGCGGCCGGCAGGGCGAACCGGGAGGAAGCCATGGCGCGCTACGAGGACGACTACCACTGGAGGAGCTACCGCGGCTTCTCCATGCGGCCGGAGCCGGTGCGGGGCGAGTCGCTGGACCCCAACTACCGGGGCGGCGACTACCGGGGGATGCGCATGGGCGGGGGCCAGCCGAACCAGGCGGCCTACGGGCGCTACCGCCTGGACCATGCCGCGGACCTGGGCGGATCCGGCGGGTTCCCGGGGATCGAGGACCGGGAGTGGCGGCTGCGCCGGGACACGGGGACGTACGAGCCCGTCCGCGGCCGCGTGCGCTACGACCGGGGCTACGATCCCCGCGGCGAGTACAACTGGCGCGGCTTCGAGCCGCCGGCGCAGGGCGGCCGCGGCTACGACCGCGGATACGGCGGCGGCGGGCGCGTGGTGGAGGACGGCGGGGTCCACGGGGACAACCGCTACCTGCGGCAGTACAACGCGGCCAGCCCCGCGCTGCGCGGCGGGCAGGCGTACGACCGCAGCTACGGCCACGCCGAGGGCGCGCCCGGCGGGCCCCCCGGCCGCGGCGTCTACGACCGCGACCACCAGCAGCGCGACGCCAACCGCTACGGCGGCTACAGCAGCGGCGGCTTCGGGGAGCGCTGGCTCCCCAAGAACCACCCCTGAG
>JBFMFL010000268.1:0-9775 GCA_040752145.1 Gemmatimonadota bacterium | reverse complement strand
CGGCTCCCCCTGCAGGCGTGGCAGGCGGCCGCGCTGGACGTGCTGTACGAGCGCCCCTCGCCGCCGGGGCCGCCGCCCGTCCCGCTCCTCCGCCCCCGGGCCGTGTACGCGCGGGGCAGGGGGCCCGTGATCCAGGTGCTCCCGGGCGACCTGGTCTTCGCCGGGCACCTGCCGCCCACGGTGCGCACGGCGCTCCCCGCGAAGGGGCCCTTCTCCAACCGCGTGGTCCGGCTCCCCCGGGGCGAGGTGCGCTTCGTGGCGTTCGACCGCACGCTCAACGACACCAGGACCTCCGCGGACTCCATGGAGATCGAGGTGGAGTTCACCGGGCGCGACGGCGCGCGCTGGCGGATCCTGCAGTCGGCGCTGGCGCCGCTCTCCCCGGACCCGGTGGGGGAGCCCTGGTTCGGCGGGGTGGTGACGGACACCACGCTGCACGGCGAGAGCGGGCGCGCAACCCCGGCCGAGCCGTGGCTCGTCTGCGCCATGTGCTCGTGGGGGTGGGCGGACGTGTGGAGGAACAAAAAGAAGGTGGCCTCCGCCGTCCCGCTGCACGTGATGCTGAGCAGCGACGTGCGCGACGACGCCCGCGGCTTCGCGTACGCCTGCTACGACTGCCGCGAGCGCCCCGTCCGCGAGGTCCACGTCATCGTCCCGCCCTCGGCCCTGCTCCCCACCCCCGGCGGCTTCCTGCACGTGATGTGGGAGGACGCCGAGTGGCGGGGCGGCACCCCGGCGGAGGTGGCGCGGACGGCGCCGAAGCTGGGGACGGAGATGCCCACCGTCACCCTGCGCGCCGTGCCGTACCTGCAGTGGAGCGACACCGCCATCCACCTGGAGGCGGGAAAGCGCTACCGCCTGGTGCTGCACAACGACGACCCGTCGTCCGCGCACGCCATGCACCTGCACATGACGCCGGGGCACGGCCACGGACACGGCGGCGAGGGGCAGCGGGGATCGCGCGCGCACGGGTCCGACATGCACGGCACCTTCACCGCCCCGGAGGACGGCTTCCCCGCGGCCGACGGCGAGGTCAAGGTGCCGCTCCCCCCCGCGGAGACCTGGGTGACCACCGTGGAGTTCGAGAAGCCCGGCGAGTACCACTTCTACTGCCCGGTCTGGAACCACCACGCGCGCGGGATGACCGGAAAGTTCGTCGTCTCGGCGCCGGGCGGCGGGGTGGGCGGACACGCGCACGGCCACCAGGCGGGAGGTGGGCGATGAGGATCCCCACGGCGGCGGCCGCCGCGCTGGCCCTGGCGCTCTCCGCGGCGGGAAGCGCTCCCCTGTGGGCCCAGGGTGGAGACGGGGGGACCGGCCCCGCGCCCGCGCCGCGCAACCCGGCGGCGGGCGTGACCTTCGAGCGCATCGTCCGCGCCCCGGCGGCCGAGCCGGGGAACTGGCTGACCTACTACGGCGGCTACGCCGGGCAGCGCTTCAGCCTGCTGGACCAGGTGGACACCGCCAGCGTCTCCCGGCTGGAGGAGGCGTGGAGCCGGACCTGGCCGATCCAGGCCAAGTTCGAGGCCACGCCGCTGGTGGTGGACGGCACCATGTACCTGTCCACCGGGGGGGAGACGCAGGTGTTCGCGCTCGACGCCGCCACGGGAAGGGAGCTGTGGAGCTTCAAGCCCCCCGTGAACGTGGACATCGCCATCTGCTGCGGGCACGTCAACCGGGGGGTGGCGGTGGCGGAGGGCAAGGTGTTCGTCAACACCCTGGACGCCGTGCTCTACGCCCTGGACGCCGCCACCGGGCGGGTGGTGTGGCGGCGGCGGTACGCCGACCCCGCCGAGGGCTACTCCGCCACGGTGGCCCCGCTGGTGGTCAAGGACATGGTGGTCACCGGGATCAGCGGCGGCGAGTACGGGATCCGCGGCTTCGTGGACGCCTTCGACCTGGACACCGGCGAGCGCCGCTGGCGCTTCTGGACGGTGCCGGGTCCCGGCGAGCCCGGCCACGACACCTGGGGGTCGCAGGCGTGGCGGACGGGCGGTGGGCCCACCTGGATCACCGGCACCTACGACCCGGAACTGGACCTCCTCTACTGGGGGGTGGGGAACCCCGGCCCCGACCTGAACGGCGAGGTGCGCCCGGGCGACAACCTGTACACCTCCGGGGTGGTGGCGCTGGACCCGGACGACGGCAGGCTGCGCTGGCACTTCCAGTTCACCCCGCACGACGTGTGGGACTACGACGGGATGAACGTGATGACGCTGGCGGACCTGGAGGTGAGCGGCCGCCCCACCCGCGCGCTCCTGCACGCCGACAAGAACGGGTACTTCTACGCGCTGGACCGCGCCACGGGGAAGTTCCTGTACGCGGTCCCCTTCGCCCGGCAGACCTGGACCACGGGGATCGACCCGCGCACGGGCCGCCCCGTCGTGAACCCGGAGGCGGTCCCGGCGGCGCACGACCGGCCGGTCTGCCCCTCGTCGCACGGGGCGTCGGAGTGGGTACACATGGCGTACTCGCCGGCCACCCGCATGGCCTACGTCCCGGTCATGGAGCAGTGCGCGGTCTTCCGCACCGCCCAGGCGTTCTACGTGCCGGGGCTCCCCTTCTTCGGCGGCACCTCCGACACGGACGCCTTCGGGCCCGCGGAGGCGCACGGGTTCCTCCGCGCGATCGACGCCACGACCGGCCGCGAGGCCTGGGCCGTCCGCACCCGGCGGCCGGTGGACGCCGCGGTGCTGGCGACCGCGGGCGGGCTGGTGTTCTGGCGCGAGAACGACGGGCTCTTCCACGCCACCCACGCCCGGACCGGCGAGGACCTGTGGACGCACCGGGGCGGCGGGGGGACCCGCGGCTCGGTGATGACCTACCTGGCGGGCGGAGCGCAGTACGTGGCGTGGACCGCGGTCACCCCCGGGCACGAGAAGCACCACCGGCTGGTGGCCTACCGCCTCCCGCGCGGGTGAGCGGCGGGCGCCCTTCAGGCCGGGGGGAGTCCCCGGCGAAACCCTTTCGAGAGGAGGAAGAGATGAGAGGATTTCCGAGACGAACGCCCACGGCCCTGATCGCGGCCCCCGTGGTGCTGCTCATCGCGCTGGGCGGGTGCGCGCCCGCCACGCCTCCCGCCGCCACCGCCGCGCCGGGCGCGGCGGCGGCCGTGGCCGAGGGCGCCAAGGTGGTGCGGGTGCAGAACAACCTGATTCCCCCCAGCAGCCTGACCGTGTACGCGGTCCCGCAGACGGGCGTGCGGCAGATGCTCGGGGTGCTCCAGCCGTCCGAGGCCAAGACCTTCACGTTCGAGCCGGCCGCCATCGGCGAGTACCGCCTCGTGGCACAGGCGACCGCCGGGTCCGAGATCGTCTCGCGGGACTTCACCTTCGCCGGGACCCGGGGGGTGACGTGGGACATGAACTCGAACGTGATCAGCCCCGTGGCGATGTAGCTCCGGGACGAGATCGGGCGCGGGCTCGGCGGCGGCTCCCACCGGGGGTGGGGCCGCCGTCCGCGCGGAGCCGGAGCGCGGCGAAACCGGGAGGGAGGAATGGAGAGCGCAACGACCGGCGGAGGGACGAGCACGTCTCCCGCGCACCGCAGGCTCGCGTGGGGGTTCCTGGCGGCGGCGGGGATCGCCAACGCGGCCGGGTACCTGTTCGGCCTGTACGCGCGCTTCGCCTGGGTCGACGAGGCGCTGCACGCCTGCACCATCTTCGCGCTGACCCTGGTGCTCGCCCTGTACCTGTACGGGACCGTGCTGACGGGTGCCCGGCGCCACGAGCTGCTGCTGGTGCTGACGGTGGCGTGCGTGGGGCTGGCGCTGGGCGCGCTCTGGGAGGTGGGGGAGTGGGGGTTCGACCAGCTCGTCTCGGGCGACGTCATCAAGGGGAAGCGGGACACCATCGTCGACCTGGCCATGGACGCCGGCGGCGCACTGGCGGCGGGGTGGGTGGCGGCGGGAATGGTCCGCCGCTGAGGGCCGGGCCGGGAGGGGGCACGCGGAACGGAAGGGAGGGCGGGGCCGGCGGCCCCGCCCTCCCTTCCGTTCAGGCGCCGGTGCGGCCCGCTACGTGGCCGGCACCTTCTGGACGTTGGCCCCGTCCGTGACCAGGAACACCGGGAGCCCCGCGAGGATCCGGCGCGTCTGGTCGTCGAGCGGGCCCTGCACGTTCTGCAGCTTCGTGGGGTCGTGCACCATGGCTTCCCCGATGCGGACCACGTCGCCCGGGTTCAGATCCGGGCGCTCGGCCCGCGCGCCCTGCACGTCCGCCTGCGCGCCCGGGGCGGCGCCCGGAGCGGTCTCGTTGAGCACCACGAACACGCGCTGCCCCTGCTCCTCCACCCAGAACCCGCGGTCGCTGGGGACGCTGGTCACGCGGACCGCCTCGGGCGTCACGGTCCGCCCGAAGTAGGCCGCCGGGCTGCCGAGCACGTCCGCCAGCGTGACCGCGGCGCCCTGCGCGACCGGCACCGGGGGCGGCGGGTCGGCCACCGGCGCGACCGCGGTGGGCTCGACCGCCGCCACGGGCACCACCGCCTCCGGCTCGTCCACGTCCACCCACTCGGCGACCGCCCAGGCCAGCAGGCCGAGCACCAGCAGGCCGATGATCCAGGGCCACACCCCGGGGCCCCTCCGTTCGATGTCGATGTCCGCCATTGTCTTCCTCCTTCGTCTGGGTCAGCGCCGCTCGCCGCGGATGCGGGTGTCGCCCTCGCGGTCCACGTCGATGCGCTCCCGGCGCAGGTCCGCCTCCACCGTCTCGGTGTCCTGCACCTCGTGCTTGCGGACCACCAGCTCCTCCTTGGGCACCACCCGCTTCTCCACCACCGCCTCCTCGCGGGAGAGCGGCACGCGGATCTCCCCGTCCTCGATGCGGGCGTCGGAGCGCATGCCGGGGTCGGTGATCGGGCGCCGCTCGATGACCGCCTCCTCGCGGGACAGCTCCACGGGCCGGGAGACGTGCTCCGTCTCCACCCGCTTGCCGACGCTCACCTCCCCCGCCTCGACGCGGCGCCTGCCGATGGCCAGCTCCTCCTCGGAGCGGACGATGTGCCTCTCCCCGGAGCGGCCGCTGAAGAAGCGGTCGTCGTCGTAGAGGTCGTGCGCGTAGAAGTCCGCGTCGTCACCCTCGCGGGCGCGGTATCCGGCGTCGAAGCGGCTCCGCAGGTCGGTCTCCACGTCGCGGGTCACCGGCCCGTGCGTGTAGGTGGGGAGCGCGGCGATGTCCGCGCCGGCCAGGGTGTCCACGATGACCCGCGAGCTGCCCTCGTCCAGGCGCGCGTAGCCGATGGGGACCAGCACGTGCCGGTCGGCGCCGGCCGTCATCCCGTCGTCCAGGTCCACGTCCAGGTAGCGCACCTTCATCGCCGCCGTGTCCACCAGGAGCTGGTCCACCTCGCCCACCTGCCGGCCGTCCGAGGCGATCACCCCCCAGCCGCGCACGTCCGGGTCGCCGTCGGCCACCTTGAAGTCGTCGAGCCGGTCGAGCGGCGCGACGCGATCGAAGCCGTTGGTATCCATGGCTGTATCTCCCGTAAGAGGTTTGGGTCGGATCGGGCGGCCGGGGAACGGCCCGGCCGCCGTGAGGCCCCAGGGGAGGGCAGGGCCCATTCCGCCCGCCGCCCGGAATGCACACAGATCGTCCCTCCGGCGCGGACTGTCGCGCGGCCCGCGCCCGCCGCTCCCGCCGCGCAGACAGCCGCGCGGGGGGAGCGGGATCTGTCCGGGGAGGGGAACTCCGCTTGCCGCCGCGTCCCCCTCCGCGCGGGGGCGCCGCCTCCGCCGACGGGAGACCGGCAACCGGGATGGACGCATGACGGGACGCTGGATCGCCGCGCTCGCGGGCGCGGCCGTGCTCGCGGGGTGCTCCGACCGGGGCGAGCCCACCTCGCCCGAGGCGCGCGCCCTCTTCTCCTGCGTGTACGGGCCGCCGCCGCTGCCGGAGGTGGGCGAGGTGGTGCAGGTGGAGGGGGCGGCGGGCGGCACGCTCTGCCTGGCGGGCGGGGAGGAGGGCGCCGAGTACGTGTACGTGCCCTTCTTCGCCGCGGACGACGGCGAGGCCACGCTGGCGGTGGAGGTCGAGGGCGGCGCGGTGAGCGCGCCCGCGGGGCCGCCGCTCCCCTCCCTGGCCGCGGCGGAGCCCCTGCTCCCGGACCGCGGCGGGCTGCGCCCGGACGACCTCTTCCACCACCGCCTGCGCCTGCGGGAGATCCGCGAGCTGGGTCCGCTGCTCGCCGGGGCGCCGCTCCGCCGGGCCCCAGCGCGGAGCCGGGGTGCCGCGCCTGCTCCCGCCGTGGGGGAGCTGGTCACCTTCAGCACCTCCACCGACTGCGACTCCGTCGCGCCGGCCGTCGGGCGGGTGGAGGCGGTGTCCCGCACCGCCGTCGTGGTGGCCGACACCTCCAACCCCGCGGGCGGGTTCACGCGCGCCGACTGGGAGGCGTTCGCCACGGCCATGGACACGCTGGTGTACCCGGTGGACGTCCTCAACTTCGGCGAGCCCACCGACGTGGACGGCAACGGCCGGGTGTTCCTGTTCTTCACCCGCGCGGTCAACGAGCTGACCCCGCCCGCGTCCGGCTCGTACGTGGGCGGCTTCTTCTGGGGCGGCGACCTCCTCCCGCGCGGCGGCGCCCCCGGCGGGCTCCCCGCCTGCCCCGGCGGCAACTCCGCCGAGATGTTCTACCTGCTGGTGCCCGACTCCGCCGGGGAGGTGAACCGCAACCCCCGCAGCGCGGACTTCGTCCGCCGCCGGACCGTGGGCGTGGTCGCCCACGAGCTCCAGCACCTGATCAACGCCGGCCGGCGCATCTACGTGAGCCGGGCGGGCGGGTTCGAGGAGGTGTGGCTCAACGAGGCCCT
This sequence comes from Gemmatimonadota bacterium, assembly GCA_040752145.1. GTDB lineage: Bacteria > Gemmatimonadota > Gemmatimonadetes > Longimicrobiales > Longimicrobiaceae > JAFAYN01. The sequence continues at coordinate 2,964 of JBFMFL010000268.1, read as the reverse complement.
CAGCCACGCCGCCGAGGAGCTGATGTTCTACCGCACCACCGGCCTGGCCCCGCGGCAGAACATCGGCCTGGAGGAGCTCCGCCGGTCGGAGCACGTGGCGCGGATGTTCTCCGCCTACGCGGCCGACAACTTCGCCCGCTTCCGCACCTACCTGCTGGAGCCCGACGCGGAGTCGCTGCTGGGGATCGACGAGCTCCCCACGCGGGGCGCCGCGTGGGCCTTCCTGCGCTACGCCGCCGACCACCGGGAGGGGGAGGACGCCGCGCTCTTCCGCCGCCTGGTGGACGGGCCGGAGGCGGGGCTGGCGAACCTGCGGAGCGCGCTGGGGACCGATCCGCTCGACCTGATCCAGGCGTGGACCGTCTCGGTGTACACGGACGACGCGGTCCTCGCGGTGCCGCCCGCCTACCGGCAGCCGAGCTGGGACTTCCGCTCGGTCATGCCCGTGTTCGCGGAGGCGGGCGGGTACCCGCTCCGGGTGGTGCAGCTCGGCCCGGGGGAGCCCCGCGCGGTCACGCTCCGCGGGGGCGGGGCGGCGTTCGTGCGCTTCGCCGTGCCGCCGTCTCGCAGGGCGTTCGTGCGCACCCGCGCGGAAGGGGCGCGGCCGGACGGCCGGCTGCGCATCTCCGTGGTGCGGACGCGCTGACGGGGGCCGCATGAGAGTCGCGGCCGCCGGGGCGCTCGTCCTGCTGCTCGCGGGGTGCGCCGCCAACCCCGGGCCCGGCGCCGGGATCCCGGCCGAGGGGCGCTACCGCTACCGGGGGAGCTACACGCCCGGGGAGGGCGCCGCGCCGCGGAGCTTCGCCGGGACGCTGGTCATCGAGCGGGCCACCCGGGAACGGATCGTCGGGCGCTGGGAGGTGCCGGGGTTCCGGCCGGTCCTCCAGCTCGGGGTGTCCCAGGACGGCGCCTACGTCGCCGACGCGGACCTGGGGCCCGCCGCGGGGACGCTGGGCACCTTCCAGCACCGCCTGCGGCCCGGGGAGACCCCCACCCGGCTCCGCTGCGCGGGGCGGATGGCGGCCCGGGTGGGGGACGGGCTCGCCCTGTACCCGGCGACCTGCTCGCTCGAGTACCTGGGGCGCGCGGACGCGGGCACCTGACGCCGCGCGCCCGGACCACCCCCCTCACCGCGGGGGACCGAGCACGCCCTGGCCGCGCGGCGTGTACTCCCGGGCCGCGTGCAGCTTGAGCGCGCGCACCACCCGCTCCTCCCCGAACCTCCGGGAGGCCCGGTCGAACCTCTCGCGGATCCTCCCGTACGACCGGGGGCCGAACCGCGCCAGCCGCGCCAGCCGGCGCCAGGAACGCGCGAACCGGCCGGGCCGGCGCCTCGCCGGGCCTGCGCGCCCCTCCGCCAGGTCCACGGGGGGACAGGGCGTGGGGGCGCCTCCGGCGGCGCTCCACTCCTGCGCGCGGATGATCCGGTCCCTGGCCGTGTCGGGAAGCGAGTCGATGTAGCGTCCGAGTAGACCCATGGTGTCCTCCTGCGTCGTCTGCCGTCTCCCTCTCACGCGTGATTGCCGCGCACTTCCCGCCCGGCCCAGCCCAGCCGCACGAACACCAGCGGCGCCCACCAGACGGCCCAGAGCGTGGCGAGCCCGGCGGTCAGGGTGCCGAGGAGGAGGGCGTCCTCGCCCGCGCTCCGGTCCAGGAGGAGCATCCCGGCGACCCCGGCGACGCCCACGGCCGTCCTGAGGAGCGCCTGCCCCCGGCCGGCCCGCCCCGCGGGGTAGCGCACGTAGCGGTGCTCCAGGGGGAGCCCCAGCGAAGCCCCGAGCAGGATGCCCACCACCTCCCAGCGGCGCGGATGCCCCCCGGCGAGCGCGATCCACGCCAGGGCCGCGGCCACCACCGCGCCCGCCAGGCAGGCGTAGAAGGTGAAGCCGCGCCGGGCCAGCCATCCCCTCGCCCGCGGCCACAGGCGGTGGTAGGCCCACACCAGCGCCGCGCCGAACACGATGCCGCCCAGCACGTCGCCCAGGTAGTGCGTCCCCAGGTACATGCGGCCCAGCCCCACCAGCACCGCCACCAGCGCGGCCAGGCCGAATGCGATGCACCCGAGGACCGCGAGGAGCCCCCAGGGGCCCACCGTCGCGTAGACGTGCCCGCTGGGGAAGGAGCTCACGTCGAGGTGCTCGTAGACCACGATCCCCGCACCCGAGGGGCGCGTCTGCTGGAACACCATGCTCAGCGCCACCTTGGTGGCCGCCCCCACCGCGACGATGCCGGCGGTGGCGTACAGCCGCTCCCGGCCGAAGAGCCAGAACGCGACCCCGACGACCAGGATCATCCCCCAGGTGTCCCCCAGCAGGGAGAAGACCCGGAAGGGCAGGGGGTGCCCGAGCCCGAAGAGCTGCTGGACCCAGCGGATCGGCTCGTCGCCGAACAGGAGCGGCCAGAGGTCCGTCATCGTGCATCCCCTCCCCGCAGGGCTTCCCGGATCGGGGCGATCCCCCGCTCCAGGTCCGCCTCGGCCCGCCGCACCTCCGGCCTGCCCCCGGCGAAGTAGCGGAGGGCCTCGATCCCCAGCGCGCACCAGGTGGCCCAGGCGAACCCCGCCAGGTAGCCGGCGACCACGTCGGACGGGTAGTGCACCGCCAGGTACAGGCGGGAGAACCCGATCCCCAGGATCAGGACGGCGGCCGCCGCGAGCGTGGCCCGCCGCATCCGCCGCGTCGGCTCCAGGCGCACCACCAGGTACGCGAGCGTGCCGTACACGACCGCGGAGGTGACCGCGTGCCCGGAGGGGAAGGAAGCGCTTTCCGGGAACGAGAAGCGCAGGCCGAGCACCTCCAGGTCGCCGTCCACCAGCGCGGGGCGGGGGCGGTCGAACACGGCCTTGAGCAGCCGGCTGAGGAGGCGTGCCCCCAGGAGCGAGATCCAGAGCAGGAGCAGCGACCAGCGGTGCCGCGAGCGCCACAGGAACGCCGTGCCGGCGGCGAGGACCACCCACACCGCGGC
>JBFMFL010000267.1:0-9801 GCA_040752145.1 Gemmatimonadota bacterium | reverse complement strand
GCTTCCTGACCCTCGAACTTCGCCGTGTCGTTCTCCCCCTCCCCCCTTGCGGGGGAGGGGGTCGGGGGGAGGGGGGTCGAGGTGGGAGAGGGGGCCGGGGGGTGAGGGGTGTCCAGCGCGACGACCTCGCCCCCGAACCCCGCGGCCCGCCCCTCCAGCCCCGCGCGCGTCACCAGCACCCGCGCGCCGCTGTCGGCGAGCATGAAGGAGAGGCGGTCGGCCGGGTACTCGGGGTCGAGCGGGACGTAGGCGCCGCCCGCGGCGAGCACGCCGAGCATCGCCGCGACCATGTCGGCGGCGCGGTCCAGGAGGATGCCCACGCGCGCCTCCGGGCCGACGCCGGCGGCGGCCAGGCGGCGGGCCAGCGAGTCGGCGCGGCGGGCCAGCTCCGCGTAGGTCAGCCGCTCCCCGCCCGCGACCAGGGCCTCGGCGTCGGGAGTGCGCCGGACCTGCGCGGCGAAGCGCTCCGGGAAGCTCGCCCCGGGGATTCCGAGGAGGGCGGCGGGGTTCCATCCGCGGAGCAGCTGCTCGCGCTCCGCGGCGTCCAGCATCTCCGCGTCGCCGACGGGGAGGTCCGGGTCCGCGGCGAGGGCGTCCAGCAGCCGCGCGAAGTGCCGCATCCAGCGCTCCACGCTGGCGCGGTCGTACAGGTCCGCGGCGAACTCGACGTGGGCGCCCAGGGCGCCGTCCGGCTCCTCGCGCAGGTACACGCTCAGGTCGTAGCGCGAGGTCCGCCCCCCCACCTCCACCGGCTCCGCCGCCAGTCCGGGGAGCTGCAGCGGCTCCAGCGGCGTGTTCTGGAGCGCGAACAGCACCTGCACCAGCGGGGGGCGGCTGGCGTCGCGCGGCAGGCCGGCCGTCTCGGCGATGCGGTCGAAGGACACGTCGCCGTTGGGGTAGGCGTCCAGCAGCGCCGCGCGGACGCGGCGGAGCAGGCCGCGGAAGCCCTCGCCGGCGTCCACGCGGACGCGCACGGGGAGCACGTTGATGAAGCAGCCGATCAGCGGCTCCAGCGCGGGGTGGTCGCGCCCGGCCAGCGGCGTCCCCACCACCAGGTCGTCCGCGCCGGTGTAGCGGGCGAGCCAGGCGTCGAACCCCGCCAGGAGCGCCATGAAGAGCGTGGCGGACTCCCGGCGCGCCAGGGCGCGCAGGGCGTCCACCCGCGGCGCCTCCAGCCGGAAGCGCAAGGTGTCGCCGCGATAGCTCTGGGTCGGCGGCCGGGGGCGGTCGGCGGGGAGGTCGAGGGAGGCGGGGACGCCCGCCAGCGCGCGGCTCCAGAACTCCAGCCTGCGCTGCCACGCCCCGCCCACGGCCGTCCCCCGCTGCCACACCGCGTAGTCGCCGTACTGGAGCGGGAGCGGGGGGAGCGCCGCCTCGCGCCCGGCGACCCGGGCCGCGTAGTGAGCCCCCAGCTCGCGCACCAGCAGGGCCTCCGACCAGCCGTCCGAGGCGACGTGGTGAACGGTGAGCAGGAGCACGTGCTCGCCCTCGCCCAGCCGGAGGAGCGCGGCGCGGAGCAGCGGCGGCGCCTCCAGGTCGAAGGGGCGCCCTGCCTCCTCCGCGGCGTAGCGCTCGGTCGCCGCCTCGCGCTCCGCCTGCGGGAACGGCGCCAGGTCCACCACGGGGAGGACGAAGGCGCGGGCGGGCTCCACCACCTGCACCGGCTCGCCGTCCCGCACCACCAGCCGGGTGCGCAGCACCTCGTGCCGGGCGACCACGGCCTCCAGGGCGCCGCGGAGCGCCTCGGCGGACAGGTCGCCGCGCACGCGGAGCGCGACCGCCAGGTTGTAGCTGGCCGGCGCCAGCTGGTGCTGGAGCCAGATGCGCCGCTGCGCGAACGAGACCGGCAGGGGCGAGCCGTCGCGCGGGAGCGGGACCGGCGGCGGGGGCGCCGCGTCGGCGGCGCCGCCGCGGAGCGCCTGGACGTGCGCGGCCAGCTCCGCCACGGTGCCCGCCTCGAACAGCGCGCCCACCGGCAGCTCCCCCCCGAACGCCTCGCGCACGCGGGCCGCGGCCCGCGCCGCCAGCAGCGAGTGCCCGCCCAGCTCGAAGAAGTCCGCGCGCGCGCCGACGCGCTCCAGGCCCAGCACCTCCGCGAAGATCCCCGCCACCACCTCCTCCACCGGCCCCCGCGGCGCGTCGTCCGCGTCGGCCGCCTCGGCGTCGGCGCCCTCCGGCGCGGGGAGGGCGCGCCGGTCCACCTTCCCCGTCGCGGTCAGCGGGAACCGGTCCAGCGCCACGAACGCCGACGGCACCATGTACTCCGGGACGTGCTCCCGCAGGTGCGCGCGCAGCTCCGCCGCGCCGGGGGCGGCGCCGTTCGACGGGACCAGGTAGGCGACGATGCGCCGGTCGCCGCGCGTGTCCTCGCGGGCCACGGCCGCGGCGTCGCGGACTGCGGGGTGCGCTCGCAGCGCGGCCTCGATCTCTCCCGGCTCGATGCGGAAGCCCCTCACCTTGACCTGCGCGTCCGTCCGCCCGAAGTAATCCAGCTCGCCGTCCGGCCGCCGGCGGACGCGGTCCATCACCCGGTACATCCGCGCGCCCGCGGCGCCGAACGGGTCCGGGAGGAACCGCTCGGCCGTGAGCTCCGGCCGGCCCGCGTACCCGCGGGAGAGCCCGTCGCCGGCAAGGTACAGCTCGCCGACCACGCCCGCCGGCACCGGCTCCATCTCCCCGTCCAGCACGTACGCCCGCGTGTTCGGCAGCGGCCGGCCGAGCGTGACGGTCTCGGCGCCGCGCGGCACCAGGGCGTACGTCGAGTAGGTGGTGTCCTCCGTGGGCCCGTACAGGTTTCCGACCTTCTCCACCGTGCCCAGCGCGTACAGCTCGCGGGCGAGATCGGCGGGGAGCGGCTCGCCGCCCAGGTTCAGCGTCCGCAGCGAGGCCGGGATCCCGCCGCCCCGCAGCAGCTCCGCGGCGGCGGTGGGGACCATGCTGGCGAGCCCGACGGGCTCCTCGACCGAGGCCAGCTCCAGCGCGTTCTCCACCAGCACCAGCGTGCCGCCCCAGCACAGCGTGCCGAACAGCTCCGCGACCGACACGTCGAAGCTGACGGAGGTGGAGAACAGGGCGCAGGCGCGCTCCTCGTCGGACACCGTCTCCCTGAGAAAGTGCAGCAGCGCGGCCGTGGACGAGTGGCGGATCATCACGCCCTTTGGCCGGCCGGTCGATCCCGACGTGAAGATCACGTGCGACAGGCTCTCCGCCGTCACGCCGCTCGCGGGCGCCGTCTCCGGCTCCGCCGTCGTGTCGAGCGCATCCAGCGCGAGCACGGCCGTGCCCTCCGGGAGCACCCCGGCGAGCGCGGTGGAGGTGAGTACCAGCCCGGCCCCCGCGTCCTCCAGCATGGCGCGGAGGCGGGCGCGCGGGTACGCCGGGTCCAGCGGCACGTACGCGCCGCCCGCCTTGAGCACGGCGAGCATGGCGACGACCAGCTCCGGCGTGCGCTCCAGGCACACGCCCACCCGCGCCTCCGGCCCGACGCCCCGCGCGCGCAGGTGGTGGGCGAGGCGGTTGGCGCGCCGATCGAGATCGCCGTACGTCAGCCTCGCGCCCCGGAAGACCAGCGCCGCCGCGTCCGGCGTGCGCGCCGCCTGCGCCGCGAACAGCCCGTGTACGGTGTCGGCGGAGACGCCGGCGCGCGGCGGGCCGTGCCCCTCCTCCAGCACCCGGTCCCGCTCGGCCGGGCCCATCAGCGGGAGCGCCGCGACGCGCGCGCCCGGGTCGGCGACGATGGCCGCGAGCAGCGTGGTGTAGTGCTCCGCCATGCGCGCGGCGGTGGCGGCGTCGCGCAGCGCCGCCGCGTACTCCAGGCCGCCCGCCAGCCCCCCCGCCCCGTCGTCGTGCAGCGCCAACGACAGGTCGAACTTGGCGGACACGCTCCCCGGCCCCAGCGGCGACACCTCCGCGCCGGCCAGCCGCAGCTCCGCGTGCTCCGCGCCCTGCATGGCGAACGCCACCTGGAAGAGCGGCGCGTGGGCCCGGCTGCGCCCGGCGCCCAGCGCCTCCACCAGCCGCTCGAAGGGGAGGTCCCGGTGCGCGTACGCCTCCAGCGCCGCGCGCCGCACCCGGCGCAGCAGCTCCCGGAAGGCGGGATCGCCGGACAGGTCCGCCCGCATCACCAGCGTGTTGACGAAGAAGCCGACCAGCCCCTCCGTCTCCAGGCGGTCGCGCCCGGCCACGGGGGTGCCCACCACCACGTCCTCCACGCCCGCGTAGCGCGCCAGGAGGAGCTGCCACGCCGCCAGCAGCGCCATGAACGGCGTCGCCCCCTCCCGCCGGGCGAGCGCGCGCACGCCGGCCAGCGTGTCCGCGTCCAGCCGGAAGTCGATGCGTCCCCCGGCGTCCGGGAGCACCGCGGGGCGCGGGCGGTCCGCGGGGATCTCCAGCAGCGCCGGCGCGCCGCGCAGCGCGCCGCGCCAGAAGGCGAGCTGCCGCTCCAGCACGGGCCCCGTGAGCCACGCCCGCTGCCACACGGCGAAGTCCGCGTACTGCACCGGCAGCTCCGGCAGGCGCGCCCGCTCCCCGCGCGCCCGGGCCGCGTACGCCGCCGACAGCTCGTTCACCAGGATCCCCAGGCTCCACCCGTCGCAGACCACGTGGTGAAGCGTGAGCAGCACCGCCGCGTCCCGGGCGCCCAGCCGCACCAGCGCGGTCCGCAGCGCCGGGCCCGCCGCCAGGTCGAAGGGCCGGCGCGCCTCCGCGTCCGCGAGCCGCGCCAGCTCGGCGTCGCGCGCGGGCTCCGGGAGGCGCGACAGGTCCACCCGCGGCGGCCGCACCGGGCGGGCGGGCTCGATCCGCTGCACCGGCTCGCCGCCCTGCTCGGGGAAGCGCGTGCGCAGCGTCTCGTGCCTGCCCGCGACGTCCGTGAGCGCGCGCTCCAGCGCGCCCTCGTCCAGCGGGCCGCGCACCCGTAGCGCGTACGGCAGGTTGTAGGCGGCGCTCCCCGGCTCCATCCGCTGCAGCAGCCAGAGCCGCTGCTGCCCGAACGACAGCGGCAGCGGCGCGCCGTCCCGGGGGACCGGCGCCAGCGGCGGCGCCTCGGCGCCGTCGCCGGCGTGCAGCAGGGCCTCCACGCGCCGGGCGAGCGCCGCCACGGTGCGCGCCTCGAAGAGCGCGGGGAGCGGCAGCTCCACGCCCAGCGCGTCCCGCACCCGCGAGACCACCCGCGCCGCGAGCAGCGAGTGCCCGCCCAGCGCGAAGAAGTCGTCTGCCAGTCCGACGCGCTCCACGCCCAGCACCTCCGCCCAGGCCGCCGCCAGCACCTCCTGCACCGGGGTGCGCGGCGCCTCGAACCCGCCCCCCGCGGCGGCGTCCGGCGCGGGGAGCGCCCGCCGGTCCGCCTTGCCGCTGGGGGTGCGGGGGAAAGCGTCCAGCAGCACGAACGCGCCCGGCACCATGTGCTCCGGCAGCGCCGAGGCCAGGTGGGCGCGCAGCTCCGCCGGGGACGGCGCGGCGCCCGGGCGCGGCACCACGTACCCCACCAGCCGCCGCTCCCCGCCCGCGTCCTCCCGCGCGTGGACCAGCGCCTCGCGCACCCCCGGGTGCCGCTCCAGAGCCGCCTCCACCTCGCCGGGCTCCACGCGGAAGCCGCGCACCTTGAGCTGGTGGTCGGTGCGGCCCAGGAACTCCAGCGCGCCGTCCGGCAGCCAGCGCACCCGGTCGCCCGTGCGGTACATCCGCCCGCCCGCCCCGCCGGAGAACGGGTCGGGGAGGAACTTCTCCGCGGTCGCGTCCGGTCGGTCCAGGTAGCCCCGCGCCAGGCTGTCCCCCGCCACGTACAGCTCGCCCGGGACGCCCACGGGCGCCGGCCGCATCCACCCGTCGAGGACGAAGCAGCGGGTGTTCGCGACCGGCCGGCCGATGGGGGGGAGCACGGGCCACGCCGCGGGGTCGCCCTCCAGCGTGTGCCCCGTGACCACGTGGGTCTCGGAGGGGCCGTAGTGGTTGTGGAGCGGCGCCCCCAGCGCCGCCATCCAGGCGCGGACCGCCTCGCTCACGCGCAGCTGCTCGCCGGTGCTCTGCACGTCGCGGAGCCGCGCCGGCGCGACGCCGCGCTCGCGCGCGCGCTCCGCCACCTGCTGGAGCGCCACCCAGGGGAGGAGGAGCCGCTCAACGCCCCCGTCCTCCACCCGGCGGAGGAGGGCGTCGGGGTCGCGCCGCTCCTCCTCGCGGAGCAGCACCAGCGTGCCGCCCGCGGTCCAGGCGGAGAAGATCTCCAGGAAGGAGACGTCGAAGCTGAGCGGGGCGAACTGGAGCACGCGCGCGGCGCGCGGCCCGCGCCACGTCCCCCGCTGCCACTCCAGCAGCGCGACCAGCGGCCGGTGCGGCATCGCCACGCCCTTGGGGGTGCCCGTGGAGCCGGAGGTGTAGACCAGGTACGCCAGGTTGTCGGGGTCCACCCCGACCCGGGGCGCGTGCTCCGGCTCGCGCGCGACCTCCTCGCGGACCGCGTCCACGCACACCGTCTCCGCCGCGGAGGGCGGGAGCGCCCCCGCGAGCCGCGTCTCGGTGAGGAGCACCCGGGCCCCCGAGTCGCGCAGCATGTGGGCGAGCCGCTCCGCCGGGTAAGCCGGGTCCAGCGGCACGTAGCAGCCGCCCGCCCGCAGCGTCGCCAGCACCGCCACCACCTGGTCGAAGCCCCGCTCCATGCACAGCGCAACCCGCGCGTCCGGCCCCACCCCGCGCCGCGCCAGGAAGTTCGCCAGCCGGTTTGCCCGCCGCTCCAGTGCCGCGTAGCTCAGCGACTCGCCGTCCAGCGCCACCGCGTCCGCGTCCGGCGTGCGCGCCGCCTGCGCCGCCACCAGGTCGTGGACGCACAGGCCGCGGGGATAGGGGGCGGCGGTGGCGTTCCACGCCTCCAGCACCTGCTCCCGCTCCGCGGGGGCGAGCAGGTCCAGCTCGCCCAGCCGCGGGTCGGGGTCGCGCGCCAGCCCGTCCAGCAGCGCCCCCAGGTGCCCCAGCGCCCGACGGGCCATGGACGCGTCCCACCCGCTCCCGTCGTACGCCAGGCTCAGCGCGGCGCCGCCGCCGCGGACGGACACCTCCAGCATCAGCGCGTGCCCCAGCGCCGTGTCGGCCGGGACGCCGCGGAGGCCGCGCACCTCCAGCCCCGCCACGCGGGCGCCCTCCACATCGCGGAGCGGGTAGTTCTGGAAGACGAGCAGCGTGTCGAACAGCCGCTCCCCGGCAGGCACCCCGCTCCACGCCTGCACCTGCTGCAGCGTGTAGTGGTCGTGCCGCCGGGCGCGCGCCTGCGCCGCCTGCAGATCGCGCAGCCAGGGCGCCGCCTCCGCCTCCGGGCGCGGCCGGGCCCGCACCGGCACGCTCGCCACGAACACCCCCAGCATCAGCTCGGCGCCGGGCAGCTCCGCGGGGCGCCCCGCGGACACCGCCCCGAAGACCACGTCGTCGTCGCCGCGGTAGCGGCCCAGGAGCAGCGCCCAGGCTCCCTGGAACAGCGTGTTCAGCGTGACGTGCCGGCGCCGCGCCGCCTCCTCCAGCCGCTCCAGCCGCGCCGCCGGGATGGTCGCCTCCGCGTGGCGCGGTTCCTCGGGAACCGATGCGGCGGCGTCCGCCGGCGGGCCGGGGGGGAGCGGCGAGGGGGCCGCGACGCCGGCCAGCGCCTCTCGCCAGAAGGCTTCCGCCGGCCCGTCCGGCTGCGCCTGCAGCCACGAGATGTACGCCCGGAAGGGGGGCGCCGGGGGGAGCGCCGGGGCCTCGCCGCGCCGGAGCGCCTCGTACGTCGCGAACACCTCCTGAAGGGCCCGCGCGGCGGACCAGCCGTCCAGCAGCAGGTGGTGGCAGGTCCAGACGCAGCGGTGCTCCCGCTCGCCGACGCGGGCGCAGGCCACGCGGAACAGCGGCGCCGCCTCCAGGTCGAAGCGGCGCCGCTCCCGGCGCACCAGCGCGTCCACGCGCGCCCCCGCCTCGTCCGCCGGCGCGCCGCGCCAGTCCAGCAGCTCGGGCCGCACCTCCACCGCGCGGCGCACCACCTGGAGCGGGGTGTCCAGCCCCTCCCAGAAGAACACGGTGCGCAGCACCGGGTGCCGCTCCGCCAGCCGCCGCCAGGCGCCCGCCCAGGCACCCGCGTCCAGCTCGCCCTCCATCGTCCAGCACACCTGCTCGGCGTACTCCGCCGCCTCCGGCGCCCGCAGCGAGCGGAGCAGGATGTCCAGCTGCATGGGGGAGAGGGGATAGACGCTCTCTACGTTCTCCATTCGCGCGGACTGCCGGGTTCGGGGGCGGCGTGGACCGAAACGTGTCGGAAAGTAACTTTGCCGTGGGGCGACTTCAACCTGCGGCGAGTGGTCGTGGCGCAGGGGTGGCTGTCGTCGGAACGGCTTTGAACGGCGGGTGTGGGCGTGCCCCTCGCTAACGCTCGGGTCGGGCTGCGCGCTGCGTAGGCGAGCAAACAACGCTCGCCAACGCAGCCGAGCCCCCGCGGAAACTGCCCCGCGGGGTCTCGGCCCTGCCGGGCGCGCATCCCTCACGCGGGTGCGGCGTGCGTCTACTCGGCGCGGAGCGACACCTGGGGGTCCACCGTGGCCGCGCGCCGGGCCGGGCCGTGGCCGGCGAGCAGGGCGACGATCCCCAGGAGCAGGGCGATCCCGGCAAACAGGAGGGGGTCGAAGGGCTCCACCCCGGCCAGGAGCAGCTGGAGGAGGCGCCCCAGCGCGAGCGCACCGAACAGGCTGAGCGCCGCGCCCGCGCAGACGATGCGGAGGCCCTGCCCCAGGACCATGCGCACGACGTGGCCGGTCCGCGCTCCCAGCGCCATGCGGACGCCGATCTCGCGCGTGCGGCGCGCCGCGTCGTACGCCATGACGCCGTGCAGGCCGGAGGTGGCCAGGAGGAGCGCCGCGGCCGCCAGCGCCGCGAGCAGCGCGGCGAGCCAGGCGAGCGGCGCGCGGAAGCGGGCGAGGTGGCGCTCCATGGTCATCGCGTCCGAGAGCGCGGCCCGCGGCGCCGCGGCGCGGACCGCCCCCTCCACGGCGGGGAGGAGCGCCATGGGGTCGCCGGCGGCGCGCACCGCCACGCTCACCACGGCGGGCGGGTGCTGCAGGGTGGAGAGGTAGACCGCCGGGACCGGGGCGGACCCGGAGCCGATCCCGGGGGCGCGCACCTCCTCCACCACCCCCACCACCGTGTACCACTCGCCCCTGGCCCCGCCGAGCTGGATCCGCTTGCCCAGCGGGTCCACCGGGAACCGGCTGGGGAAGAGCCGCGCGGCGAAGGTGTCGTTGATCACGGCCACCCGCGGCGCGCCGTCGCGGTCGCCCGGGCCCAGCTCGCGGCCCCGCGGGACGGGCGCACCCAGCGCGGCGAAGAAGCCGGGGCTCACCGCGTGGATGCGCGCCAGGGCGCTGCTCGTGGGCCGGAGCCCCGGGTACATCGCGCACTCCAGGCAGATCGCCTGCACCCGGTCGGTCGTCCCCAGCCCCAGCCACGCGCCCGGGGTCGCCGCGCCGGCGTCCACCACGCCCGGGAGCGCGCCGATGCGGCGGTCCAGCTCCGCCAGGAGGAGCCCGCGCTCGCGGCCGTCCGGCTCCGGGAGGCGGAGCTGGAAGGTGAGCGTGTCGCGGGGGTCGAAGCCGGGGCCGGCGCCCTCCTCCTCCCCCGCGAGCGCGAAGCCCCGCAGCAGCAGCCCCGCGCCGGTGAGGAGCACCACCGACGCGGCGACCTGCGCCACGGCGAGAGCCCGGCGGGCCAGCACCTCCCCGCCCTCCGCGGTGGCGCGCCCGCCGGTCGCGAGCGGGCTCCGCAGGTCGCGGCGCCAGGCCACGACCACGGGCGAGA